>JBBIHV010000049.1:0-24028 GCA_037446835.1 Sunxiuqinia sp.
AATGGTTTCCTCCGATCCCCGATCGACTTTATTGGCTGCAATAATCAAGTGTTGATCATTTATTCTTTCCCTGATTTTGGTAATTCGTCCGGCGACGGTTTCAAAATCATTTTGGGTATCAACAACCAGAATGACAACCGTTGCCAAATCCAGTTTACTGTAACTGCGTTCAATACCAAGCGTTTCAATTTCATCGGTTGTTTCGCGGATTCCGGCAGTATCGAAAAACCGGAAAGCCGTTCCGTGAATATTCACCACATCTTCAATCACATCGCGGGTGGTACCGTGAACATCAGAAACAATCGCCTTTTCCTCGTTTAGCAAGGCATTCAGCAGGGTTGACTTTCCAACATTGGTATCGCCGATAATGGCAACCGGAATGCCGTTTTTGATGACATTGCCGAGCTGAAAGGAATTTTTTAGCTTCCGTAGAATTTCTTCAATTTGCGATACCAGATTTTTAAGCTGGGCACGGTCAGCAAATTCCACATCTTCTTCGCTAAAATCAAGTTCAAGCTCAATCATGGCAATAAAATGCAACAATTCTCCCCGAAGATTTGATAATTCAGTTGAAAAGCCGCCACGCATTTGGTTAATTGCTACTTTTTGTGCTGCACGATTAGTTGATGCAATCAGATCTGCAACAGCTTCAGCCTGCGATAAATCCATCTTGCCATTCAGGAATGCCCGTTGGGTAAACTCGCCAGGCATGGCCATTCTGGCTCCTTTCGTAATCAGCAGCTGAAGAATTCGTTGTTGAATATATACTGAACCATGACAGGTAATTTCGATCACATCTTCACCGGTAAACGAATGCGGTGTCTTGAAAATGGAAACGACAACTTCATCAATCAATTCATTTCCGTCAGAAATACTTCCGAAATGCAGGGTGTTTGCTTGTTGATCGGCCAGTTTTTTCCCTGATTTGGGCGACTGAAAAACAGAATCTGAAATTTCAAGTGCTTTTTCTCCTGAGAGACGAATGGTTGCAATGGCTCCCATTCCGGGAGAAGTAGCTATGGCACAAATGGTTAATTGGTCGAGCATGAATCAAAGATTTAATGCCACAAAAATACACTATTTCAAGGGATTAGCTACCTTTTATTATATAAACTTGAACCGTTTGAAGTAGATTACGGGCAATTCAACACAATTCAGTTGCTTCTTCTGAACCCAAACATTCAGCAAACGCTCGGCCATAAAACCAAGAATCCTCTTTTGATATTCGGTGTAATTATTCAAATCAATCCTCCGTTCAAATTCGAAAAGTACATCGAACAACCACTGCATAAATTCCTGATAATGTTCGTCTTTCAGTATAAACATGTTGTTGGCATAGATCCGTTTATCTTTAAGAACTGCCTGAAAAGCATTCAAATATTCTGGATATTTTTCGGTTAAAATGGTTTCCAGTAAATTCAGATCGCTGATGTCGTGATAGCGCCGGAAATGAGTTTCGACTGTATATTTTAACTTTCTCGCCTGAGGCAAAACTGCATCGTACTTGCTCAGTAATGAATTTATTTCCTGACTATTAAGTATTCTGGGAATAAATAAACGCGTGTTTCCGGTATATATCAGACCATACCTTTTTTTCGACAACCCAACAAAAAAATATAGGATTCGTTTAGCCTGGTACAAAAATGGTTCGGGCTTTGCCGTGAAAAACCGGCGGTAATGGCAGCTTCCGGTGATTTGCTGAGATCTATTTTTCCAGGACCAGTAAATTCCGGTCAGCTCGCTGTAATAAGGATTTTTGGCAGAAATGTTATCGCCGGTATCATCGCCCGGAATGTTGGTTTTTTTGTGAAGCAAAGCGTTTCCGGCCATGATGGGCTGATAAACGCAATCAATTTCAGGCACAGGGCCATCCTTATAATAATAAACATAAATTTTAGAATCAGCCGTATCCGTCATGGTTCAATTTTTTTGTAAAAATAATGTTTCCGGAATTTCTGTGCTACCTGATCTTTAAGTCTTCTCAGGCAACTTCTTCAGGTCCGAATGAATTGATGGTCCCCTGAAATTTTTTTCTGAATTTGACGAGGGTTGGGTTTCCCGAATCGTCCCTCATTTTGTTTAATTCGTCAATCAGCAATTCAATATCCCAATCGTGGTTTCCATATTGCCTGATCATTTTCTCCCAGGGCAAGACCAGCCGCAGCGAATCTTTCCAGCGATTTCTGGAAATCACTTTTTTCTTGATTAACGGATAGCCAGCGCGAATTAATTCCGGATACAATTTGTGCGTTATGTTTATCTTTTTCCCTGAAGAAAAATCTTTTGCAAACAATTGACTATCAATGTAACTACCGTATATCAAACCTTTTGATATCAAGAATCGAGACAATCCAATTTCCCAGTTGTTGATGACCGTTTGCCTCAATTTTGCCGTATCTTTTTCATTGTAAATCCGGTCGAAATCGAGCGTTTTGAAAAAGTCAGGTAATTTTTCAATCGCCTTCCGGTTGAAAACAATGAAATGGCTTTGAATGTGATAGCTATCCGGATGGCTTGAAAACCAGGGTATTTCGTGCGAATCGATCAGCCCCCAGAAATCGAACGAATGATTTTTGCTCCAGTTGAAAATAGGCTGCAATTTATTAAACAAGATATTTGAATCGTTAATGCAGGCAATCTGTGAAAATTCATTTGGATCGATTGTGAGGAAAGCCTTATGAAACATGCCCAAATCGTACCCCTCATTTTTTACCAACATGGTAGAAATATTCTTTTCCGAAAAAAATTCTTCCTCCCTGTCGGACTCAGAATTAGCCACAAAAAGGACTAGGTCAAAGTGTTGAGACAGCTCATGCAGATAAATCCGAACATAATGAGGAATACGCGGAAATTTGCTATAATGCAAAAATATACAAAGACTTTTCTGATTGATTGCCATGTATGAAAATAACTAAATGCCGGTTTGATAAACAATTGAGGTTTGGCCGTAAGCTAAGATGCTTCAAAAGTAGTGTTTTTAGGGAAATCTTTTTTATTGGCCTGCTAAATTTAAATATGAATTTTTGAAATATTGGTTGGTTTGAAAATACGGGTTAATAATTCAAGTAACCTTTCAGAAAAAACAATGAAAGATTGGAATACGCATGCGAAAATTGAAAACAAATGAATTATCCAAAATTAATCCGTACATTGCCCGGAATTATTATTTATTATTATTTTCAATATCATGAGTAAAGGAACAGTAAAATTTTTCAACGAATCCAAAGGATTTGGATTTATCAAAGAAAGTGGATCAGATAAAGAATACTTTGTACACGTATCTGGTTTAAATGATCAAGTCAGAGAAAATGACGAAGTAACTTTTGACCTTCAAGATGGAAAAAAAGGATTAAATGCTGTAAATGTTAAACTAGCTTAGTTTAAATATTATATAAGACATTTATTTATAAAGCCTTACGCTAAGTAGGGCTTTTTTCATTTCCACTCAGTGCCTCCCTTTTGTCCCGAAACAACGCAACAATTTTTTTTGCCCTGCCCAAAACCGAAATGGAGTTACACTTTTGCATTTTCAACACCAAACGTCAAAGCGCCAAGTTTCCGAACAACAAACCCACCCCAATAATCAAAATAAATGCCTTGTAATCGCTTGGATTACAAGGCATTTAAATTCTTTTTGTTAAAGCTGACTTTATTCACTGCCAGCTAAGTTCCATGGTTTGACCTTTTTTTAGTGCAATTTCCTTTTTTTCGTTCCCAAAATAGAGTGTTGTTTTGCCTGAATTTTTTGAATACACACTTATTTTTTGGAGGGTTTTATTCGTCCAATCCATCGATACGACAAAGCCGCCACGCGTGCAAATCCCTTTAACCGAGCCATCGGGCCAGGCATCGGGAAGTGCAGGCAACAAGTGAATTTCAGTATCCGAAGATTGAACCAACATCTCTGCAACTGCTGCGGCTCCCCCAAAATTCCCATCGATCTGAAATGGCGGATGGGCATCAAACAAATTCGGATAAGTTCCCCCACCACGCTGGTAATTGGTTTTTACGCCATCCGGATCAACATATTTAAGCAATTCGCGGTACATCTTGTATGCATGGTTTCCATCTAACAACCTGGCCCAAAGATTGATGCGCCATCCTTTCGACCAGCCGGTGGTTTCATCACCTTTAATTTCGAGCGTTTTGCGGCAGGCATTGGCTAAATCAGGCGTTGCTGCTGGCGAAATATGTGTTCCGGGGAAAAGCCCGAACAAATGCGACTGGTGCCGGTGCTGCGGATCGGAATCTTCCCAATCGAAATACCATTCCTGAAGGTTTCCCTTTTTCCCAATCTGATAGGGATGCAATTTTGACAAAGCCTGTTCCAATTTATTCCTGAAATCAATATCGGTGTTCAGCACTTTCGAAGCCGCAATAGTCTGAAGGAAACATTCACGGATCATGGCCAGATCGGCAGTTCCGCCATACAAAGTTGCCCCGACATAACCGTCGGGCGTTTTATAGGTATTTTCAGGAGAAGTTGACGGCGAAGTAATTAGTTTCCCGTATTTGTCCTCGACCAGCCAATCCAGGCAAAATAAAGCCGAACCTTTCATCAGGTCGTAGGCATCATTTTTCAGGAAATTCAAATCGTGTGTAAACAGGTAATGTTGCCACAAATGCGTGCTCAACCAGGCCCCGCCCATGTTCCAACAGGCCCAGTTCGGATCGCCGGTTCCAAAATCGCCAACGGGATTGCTCATGGCCCAGATGTCTGAATTGTGGCAGACCGTCCAGCCATCGACCCCATAAAATGTTTTGGCCGTAATTTTGCCGGTTTGGGCTACATTCTTTATAAAACTCAGCAAGGGCAGGTGCATTTCCGAAAGGTTGGTATTTTCGGCCAGCCAGTAATTCTCTTCCGCATTGATATTGGTTGTGTAGTTACTGCTCCAGGGCGGGCGTATGTATGGGTTCCAGATTCCCTGCAAATTGGCCGGAACGCCCGGTGTGCGCGAACTACTGATCAACAAATACCGTCCAAACTGAAAATAGAGGACTTCCAGATTTTTATCTTCCTTGCCTTCTGCATAGCGTTTCAGCCGCTCGTTGGTTGGCAAATCAGGGGCATCGGTCTTTCCTAAATTCAGGCTGACCCGGTCGAAAAACTTTTGATAGTCTTTCAAATGCGATTTTTTTAGTTTATGGTACGATTTCGGAAAAGCTTTATTCAATTGGCTTGCAGCAATCAGGCTGGCATTCAGGCCGTTGGTAACCGGGTTTTTATCGAACCCGTTAAAACTGGTAGCAATTGAAATAAATATTTCTGCTTCAGTTCCTCCTGAAAGGCCAATTGACTGATCGGTAACTGTTTGCTTTCCACCTTTGCTTTTTATTTTAACAATCGTGGAAAAACGTGTACCCTTATTTTCGTCGAAAACCAACGAATTGGGCATGTCTCCCCGGTAATTTGGTTCAGTATGGGAAGGTGCATAACCATTAATATTCAGGGTATTATCCAACACAGTGATGGTGTTTTTGAGCTGGCTGTCGAATTTTATCCTGAAGTTTAAATCACCTTTCCGGCTGCTGGCAAGTTTTATTACCATAACCTGATCGGGATAGGAAATAAAATATTCGCGGGTAAATTTAACGCCGTTTACTTCGTAGCTAACCTTTGAGATGGCATCTGAAATATTCAGTTCGCGCCGGTAATCCTGCGGATTTGTCTGGTTGTCAAATTCCAGGAAAAGCGTTCCCAGCGGGGCAAACGATTCAGAAAATTTACCCTGAATTTTTCGGTTGAGCTGATCGGCCAGTTTGTAGTTTTCGTTTTTTAAGGCTTCGCGGATGGCCGGAATGTTTTTGTAGGCATCAGGGTTCATATAAGGATCAACCGGGCCGCCCGACCAAAGCGTGGCATCGTTCAGGAAAATCTGATCAGACGAAACGCCGCCAAAAACAGAAGCACCCATCTTACCATTTCCCAGAACCAGCGATTCCTCAAAATACTGGGCGGGCTGTTTATACCACAACGTGTTTGTTGATTGTGCCTGACAAAGTTCCCGGCCAAGCAATACCATAAAGAAGGCGAAGTAGAATAGTTTGATGTTTTTTTTCATGTGTATATTATTTGTTTTTTAATTGCCGGATTGTTTGTCCCGATCCATCGCGAGAACTCCCATGTGAGCTATTCGCTGCGAGGATTTTCACTTCGTTTCAGTTCATCCATGTTTGAGTTTAACGAACATGCTCGTTTCATAGTTTTTTAATCAATAATAATGGTGTTAATAACTTAAATATCTGTGTTTTAAAATGTTTTATGAAATTTATTTTGATTTAATCGGAACCATCGGTCCAATATATGAGCTTGCGGCAACGACGTTGTCGTACCATTTCTTTGCCTCGCCTTTTGGGTTCGATTTGATGTGAAAAGAGAGTCCGAACCGATCAATTTTCAATTGCTGAACATCACGCAGGCGCAGGTTCATAAAATCGGCAACAAGTTTTCCATCAAGCCAAACGGCAACACGGCCATTGCGCTGTCCGGGCGTGTTGGCCAAAACCATGTATTCGTAACAGTACCACCGGTCCATTTCGGGTATTATTTGCGGACGGCTGACGAAATTCGGGCCGAAGTCATTATGCAAATTGGTGTTCGGCAGGACATCGCCATTGGGGAAAAAGTGATCACCCCACTGGCTGCGCTGTTCAGGATGATAAATGTAAACATTGAGAAAGCCCGGAGAAGCAATGGATGAATTTGCGCGCCAATTCTCCAAATTCGCAAGAAACTTGTTGGTTCCATCCGCTGGTACTCCAGGGGTTGCCATACCGTTCGTAAAATAGTGGGCTGAAATACTTGATCCATTGTGGCTCGATCCAACCACGTCGTATGGTGAATGAAATTTGGAGTAATAGCGCAAGAACAGGACGTCACGCTCGGGGCTGAGCAATTTATCAATCCCGTCGCTAAGTTCTGCCGCTTGCTGCGGAAGGGTAAATTCCAATGCCTGCCTGCCTGCAAAAACGTTGGCTGCCGCGTTCGTGATTCCCACATATTGAGTTTGATACACGGCGTCCCAACGCTTTCCAAGCTGAGATGACTGGGTATAACTTTCGAAATCATCGGCGAAAATTACGTCCGTGTCTTCGGCAATTCCAATATCACCGGGGTGTTTGGCCGCTATACCATTGTTGCCCTCGGGCAAAGGTGCATTTGTACCCGTTAATGAATGAATTCCAATTGCATGAATCGTTGAAGCTTTTTTCTGATCAGAATTGTTGGCCTGACCGAAACTGGTGTTTAAAAATGAAATCGACAGAAATAAGGGAATCAGAACAAGTTGAAGCCGCATGGTAGTTTTATCATAGGTTAAGTTTGTTAAAAGGATGTCAATCCAATCATTTTGTTAAGCCCTTTTCCGAAAATCAGAGCATCTCGCTCAGGATAAATATTTCTAGTTATTTACAAAAAATTATCTCCAAAAATAACAAGTCTTTGCCGAATTCCAAATCACCCTGAACAAATTGCGGTGTTTACCAGGACCGGGCATTGTAAACCATTACGGATGGCGGGATTTGCCGGACGAGAGTTTCCCGATAAATTTACTGCGAATTTCTGATCTTCATCCCGATGTTTTCCGGGATCCTGCCTAGGAAGCTGGGCTGCCCGACTTGCCGGGAATTTTGATATTGTCGGCACTATTTTTATTGGTCGCTTGCCCCGCAACATCGAAAAGCTCTTCTGTTTTATGACTATTCAACCGGAGTATTCGGTTCGCGTAAGATTGAGAATTCCATTTACGATATTGTTTGTGAATGTGGGCCGAAATGGGAAAAGACATGAATTAAAAAAAAGGAAAGTCCGACGGAATCAGATGTTCATTAATTTAATCCTTTTTGATCCAGACAAAATATAGGTTGAAGTATTGATTTTGATAAGTAAGTTTTTATCTTTACGAGAGAAAAGTTGAAGCTCCTCTGGATTTTTAACCTTTCATTCAAGACGATAGTTACTTCACTGTATGAAACAGATAGCGGGTATAGCGATGAAGTTGATTGGATTGCTTCTTTTATTCCTTATTTTTACAGGGATGAAGGACTTGTATGGTGTAGAACCCGACGATTTGTATGTGTTCAATAAAAGCAAGATTCACATTGAAGGCGTTCTGAGCCCTTTCGAGGCAACTATTGATATAAAAGATCAGGGGCTCCAGCGATATGTCGTGAATATTTACCTTCATTCGGCGTATGCAGCCAAACCACCAAGTTTTAATCTGTCAGTAAAATTTCCAAAGGAAAAGATAAATCAAATCTGGAATTCGCAAACCTGGTCGAATAAATCTTTCTTTACAATTCCATCGTACGACCGGGCAGCAGCAGGCTTTTCCATTATTTCCGGCCTTACAATAAACGATCAGAACCAGATAACTTTTACCTGCAAAGATGCTTATCAAGCAAAATTTGTGAGTTCAAACATCCGTGAAGAGAACGACACCATCGTTTTTAACCTTGGTTTTTTTGAAGACAACCCTCCTTTGTCGAATCTTCAGGATTATCAGGCCGAAGTTTTGGTCGATTTCAGGAACATCCATTTTTCGAAGGCCATTTACGATGCGTCGAGGTGGTTCCTGGAAGATGAATTCAAACATGGAGTGCCCAGGGTTGATACCACCAATGTTCCTGTATTCTCAACCTGGTACCCCATGCACCGGAATATCCCGCTCGAAAACATAACCAAAGAGCTCGATTCGCTCCGGACTTTTAACTTCAAATCTGTATTGGTTGACGATGGCTGGCAATCGCTGGTTAAAATGAAAATTGATACAGCCTATACTTATGAAGCAGAGAGTTACAAAACCATGAGCCTCTTCAAGCAGAAATGCCTGGATATGAAACTCCCCCTGTACCTTTGGTATTCTATCCCTTTTATGGGTGGAAATCCGGTAGTTATGAAAAAATTTGACGGAAAATACCTTCGTTATCGTGCCCCGCGCCAAATGTATGTTCTCGACCCAAGATATGCCGATGTCAGGAATTACCTGGTTAGTACCTATGCAAATTTCCTGAAGGCTTGGCAGTTTGACGGATATTGGTTCGATTTTCTGAAAGGTTTCTATCCGAAAGATGGCGCTGTGATTGATGAAGACAAAGGGCGCGATTTTGTTTCCATCGAAATGGCTGTTGACACGCTGTATTCGGCTATGTCAAAACGGCTAAAATCCATCAACCCCAATATTTTTCTGGGGCAAAAATTTCAGGTGGCCGGGCCAAACCTGATTAGTTACCAAAATTTTCTGACCGGTTTTGTTGGGGTTGAAAATACGCAGGTGGTTCGCGAGAAAATGGTGAATAACCGTTTGCTTTACGGCAAATACACCCCTTTCATGGAAATTGTTGCCATTACCCCACGCGATAAGGTGGAGGATATTGCTCTCAAATTGCAGTCGGTATTGTTTGGGAACCCATACCTTTCATTCTTTATCTCAACCCTGCCCCAGGAATCAAAGCAAACCATCCGGTTCTGGCTAAACTACTGGAAAAAAAATTACAAGGTTATTTTTGAAGGTGATTTTGAGCCCATGCAGGTTTCGCGGTTTTATCCGGTGGTCAAAGTTGAAAATGAACTGAAGACAATCTACATGATTTACGAAGATTATTCAATCAATTTGCCTATCGTACTCAATTCGACCATTGATGTAATCAACTCAAAAGTTACGGGTGATGTCCATTTTCTATTAAGTAAATCGGGGTTGCTTTACAATTACGAGATTTTTAATTGCATGGGCAAGAGCGTCGAAAAAGGGGTAATTAAAAGCCGAAACAAAAACAGCATGGATTTTATCGTTCCTTCTGCCGGTTTTATCCGGATAACACCCGATAAACAATAAGCCAACATTCATTTAATTTTCATGAACCACCGGCTTGTAATGCCGTTTCAACCATTTTGCCAAACCGTCAAGCCCGGGGAATAGGACCCGTTCAGTAATATTTGCCTGGTCAAGCTTGTCCCTGATCTCCAGTTTTAATTCTTTCGGGATAATAATCCTTCGATATAATTCCGGACGGTTGATTAGCCATTCGTCAAGAATTGCAATTGGATCGGTCATTACTGAAAACAGGGCGAACTGGTTGATAATCCGTTCGTCGAGCGAAGGCGGCTCGAAAAAAAGGAGCTGATTGTCGGGATACAACTGATCGAAATCGGTTAGCGAAACAATTTTGTCGAGCATGTCGAGGGTAAACGCATTGCATTTTTCTTCTTTCAACAGGCTGCTGAATGGCTCGGGGACCAATCGGTTGACTTTCACAAAATCAAGCTTCCAGATCACCCCGTCGATGTCGAATTTCTCGGTGTTGGCTGTGGCAAAGTGCATGGCAATAAAGGGCGAGTAGGTCCAGTCGATCAATCGGGTCGGCAATCCGTGGTGCTGGGCCAGAACCAGTGAGCGCCAGAATGTTCCGTTCAACTGGTTGTCGCTTGTGCGCGAATATTTCCTGAAATTCCGGAGCAGGTGGTATTCCAGTTCGGGTTGGTTGCCGCAATTCCGGAGAAAACTGTTTTTGAGTTCGTAATTCATGTCCGACAACCCACGAAACGCATAATCAGACCGGTACCTGCCCAACAGGGGTTTCCACGAGTCGCGGTAAACTTCTTCGCAGAGCTGTTCCCAGCTTTCAACGGTTATGTCGTTCTGACTGATCATTTCATTTTTTTAAGGTAAATTTAGTGTATTCCAGTTCAAAAATGATTAGCTGGATCAATCGTGTCCGGGAAAAACGATCCCGGCATCTTTTCTGACCCGATCCATGATTTCCATTAAATCGGACGACAACGACAAAGGCATCAGGTCGCTCTCGGTTTTTCCGGCATCGAGGCATTCCATTACGTGAGCGGCTTCAAGTTCATACCCAAAACCAATTCCTTTGTCAAACGCAATGGTTTTTTCCTCTTCCCAATTTTTCCAGTAGGTTAAAGTGGTTGGCGTGTAAAACCGCCTGTTCAGTCTGATAAATCCATTTTCGAAACAAAATTCGGTCTGCGTGGCTGAATAGGACGCGAAGCTGGAGGCCAGCGACGCGATTTCGCCTCCGGGATAGCGGAACGACATCAGGATGCTTTCTTCGGCCCCGGTCGGGCAAAACGATGCCATCGTTTTTATTTCTGAAGGTTTGCCAAGGGCCATCAATGTCATAAAAATAGGGTAAATCCCGATGTCGAGCAGCGAGCCCCCGCCCAGGGCAACATTGTAAAGCCTTTTTTCAGGACTGTATTCGGCATTGAACGCAAAGTCGGAATGAATCATTTTTAAAGCGCCCAGTTCTCCTGAACGGATTATTTCCATGGCTTTCAGAAAGCTGGGCTGGAACCTGGTCCAGAACGCCTCCATCAAAAAAGTATTGTTCCGGCGGGCTGTTTCAATCATCGCTTTAACCTCGCTGGAATTGATGGCAAATGCCTTTTCGCAAAGCACTGCTTTTTGGTGGTTCAGGCACAAAAGGGCGTGTTCGTAATGATGCGAATGTGGTGATGCGATGTAAACCACATCCACTTCGGGGTCGTTTACCATTTCCTGGTAACTGCCGTAAGCTTTTTCGAAGCCGGTTTCGGCCACAAATTGCTGTGCGTTTTGCAACGACCGCGATGCTGCGGCATAAAGCCGTGCATTCGGTAATAATTTGAGGTCGGCAGCGAATTTGCGGGCAATCTTTCCGCAGCCAAGAATGGCCCAATTGTAGGTCTTGCTCATGTTTGTAGGTTTTAAGTGATCGGACAGCAAAATAAGGATCTTTTGTGAATTTTGGAAAAAGTATTTCCTGAATAGTTATATTTGATCATTATTTTAAGATTTTACAGAAGCAACCATTATCGTTACACACGCATCTAAACCATGAATTTAATTGAAACCAGAAATCATTCAGATGAAACGGATAAAATTTAAATGCCTGCAAAGTTACAATGCCCTGATTGTCTTCCTGATTTCAGCCCTCGGATTTGCTTCGTCCTGCGATATTTATGGCGGAAAAATGTACGGGACACCTTCGGCTGACTTTATTATTAATGGCAAAATTGAAGCGAATTCGACGAACATCCCGGTTGCCGGCATCAAAGTAAAAATGAGCCAGCAACGGATGACTGATAAAGGGAACATCCCCGTTGGGATTGATTCTACTTTCTCTGACGTGACGAATGGAACATATCAGGTCAGGGCAAATGGACAGTTTCCTGATAACCAGACTTTTAAACTTAGTTTTTCGGATATCGACGGCGCCCAGAACGGTGAATTTGAACCGCTCGATACAACCATCGTTTTTCAAAATCCAAAATTCAGCAATGGAAGTGGCTCCTGGAATCGGGGACAAACTGAAATGGAAGTCGATGTAAAACTGAAACCTAAAAAATGACCCCAACAAAAATTTCTTTCAGAAAGAGAATTGCACTGAACCTGTTCAGGAAATATAAAGAGAATGAAAGCAAAATTCATTCTCTTTCTTATGTTTTCTGGGAATGTACGCTCAGGTGCAACTTGCGCTGCCAGCACTGCGGAAGCGATTGTAAAAAGGATGCTTCGATAAATGACATGCCTTTGTCCGATTTTCTGGGTTCAGTCGATCAACTTAAAGGTTTGGTAAACCCCAATAAAACGATGATTGTGCTCACGGGCGGTGAACCACTTCTGCGCAATGATATTGAGGAAATTGGCGCTAATCTGTATCAGCGAGGTTTCCCCTGGGGCATGGTAACCAATGGCATGTTGTTGAGCGAACAAAAACTGCTGTCGATGGTCGGTTCGGGGCTGAGGGCAATCACAATTAGTCTCGACGGATTGGAAAAATCGCACAATTGGTTGAGAGGTAATGAGATGAGTTTTAAAAAAGCGGTGTCAGCCATCAGGTTATTGCCCGGTATTCCTGATTTAAAACACGATGTAGTTACTTGTGTAACCCGGATGAATTACGGCGAACTTTCTCAGGTGCGGGATTTGCTGATTAATTGGGGCATTGCCGAATGGCGGGTCTTTACGGTTTTCCCGATTGGAAGGGCAAAAGATAACGTGATGTTGCAATTATTGCCTTCCGAATTTAATGGCCTGTTCGTTTTCATTAAAGAAACCAGAAAAGCAGGGAAAATTAAGCTGAATTATGGCTGCGAGGGATTTTTGGGCGCTTATGAAGGAGAAGTCAGGGACAATTTTTTCTTTTGCAATGCAGGGATCAACGTTGGTTCAATATTGGCTGATGGCTCAATATCTGCCTGTCCCAATTTGCGCGACAATTTCGTTCAGGGAAATATTTATCAGGATAATTTTGCAGAAGTTTGGGCCAACCGGTTTGAAAAATTCCGCGACAGAAGCTGGACCAAAACGGGTTTGTGCGCCGAATGCGAATTTTATAAGTATTGCGAAGGAAGTTCATTGCACCTTCGTGACGAAAACACGGGCAAACTTTTATTTTGTCACCTGCACCGGATTGAAAACAGATAATTAAAGCCTGAACCTGTGAACTTCGTTTTCAGATTTCTGTTTGTAGGACTGAACCCAATTTGAAAGGATGACTGAAGCAAAAACAGAGCGGGAACGCTTGCCCCGCTGGATGAAATCGCCCTTGCCCCGTGGCGAAAATTATTCGAAAGTAAAACGGCTGGTTGCCGACCACCACCTGAACACCATCTGCACCAGCGGAAACTGCCCCAATAAAGGCGAGTGCTGGAATGCCGGGACGGCCAGTTTTATGATCCTGGGCGATAAATGTACCCGCAACTGCCGGTTTTGTTATGTGAAGAACGACGTACCCGATGCCGTTGACTGGCTGGAGCCGATTCGTTTGGCCAAAACCATCCGGACACTCGGGTTGGCGCATTGCGTCATTACTTCGGTTACGCGCGACGACCTGGCTGACGGTGGGGCTGAATTCTGGGCTGAAACCATCAGGAAAATAAAAGAACTGAACCCTGGAACCACCATCGAAACCCTGATCCCCGATTTTAATGCCAATCGCGAATTGATCCTGAAGGTCATTGGGGCCGCTCCTGATGTTGTTTCGCACAACCTGGAAACAGTGCGCCGGCTGACCCCAAAAGTACGGAGCACGGCCCGGTACGACCGGAGCCTGCAGGTTATTTCGATTATTTCTGAAGCCGGGGTCGTTTCCAAATCAGGGATCATGGTTGGTTTGGGCGAAACAAACGACGAAGTCATTCAGGCGATGGACGATTTACGGGCTGCGGGCTGCAAGGTGCTGACCATCGGCCAATATCTTCAACCCGATGCCAATTTGTTGCCGGTTCAGGAATACATCACGCCCGAAACCTTTGAAATGTTTCGGCAGGAAGGATTGAAACGGGGTTTTTCGTTTGTCGAAAGCAGTCCGATGGTACGTTCATCATACCACGCCGAGCGACATGTGAATGGTTAGTGTTCAGTCTCAAATATCAGTTTTTCAAGGTTACAAGCAGTCATTTGTTCCACGTAATTTATAGGAACAACTACTTTGGTCAACATTGCGGCAACCAAAAATAACGCATGACTCTTTCCTGATAAAAATTGAATGACAACATAATAGCTCTTTTAAACGATTGCATGAAACGACAAAAACATACCATTCTGGAAGTTATAAATTTAACTCCTGAAACGTTTATCATCAGGCTCGACCGGCTTGATTTTCAGTTTGAGCCCGGCCAATATGTGGTCATCCGCATCCCGGGCCGGAACAAAGGCCGCGAATATTCGATATACAGTGCCGCCGCCGATCCTTATCTTGATTTTTTAGTGCGCGAAATTCAGGAAGGCGAGTTTTCACATTATTTGAGGAACCTGAAGCCCGGTTCGGAACTCGACATTGAAGGGCCGAAAGGATATTTTATCCTGGATGAGAAATCACGGCAAGGCCATCCGGTTTTGCTGATTGCCACCGGAACCGGAATCTCGCCATTTCATTGCTACGTGAAATCCTATCCAGACCTGAATTATCGGCTAATACACGGTATCCATTTTCCGGATGAAGCTTACGGACGGAAAACATTCAAGCCCGCCCGCTATATGTTATGTACCTCAAAAAGCGATGGCGGCGACTATTTTGGCCGGGTTACCTGCTATCTGAAAGAAAACCCTGTCGATCCTGAAACGATTTGTTACCTCTGCGGAAATTCGGAAATGATTGAAGAAGTTACCACAATCCTTGAAAATTACGGTTTGCCGCCTCAAAATATCCGTACGGAGGTGTTTTTCTGAAAAATTTAATTCATCCCTTGATGCACAAACAATAGGGTTATTCTATAATTTAAGTGTCTAATTCGTTGGAAGGACATTCAGGAATAATAAAAAGATATTAGCCGTGAGACATTTTCTTCATTGGTGGATGCTCATCAGCCTGACTTTCGGGATAAGTATCACTTGTTTCGAATCGAAAGCACAGGTAAGTGAGAAAGGAATTCCTGAAAGTTTTCGCTTTGAGCAAAAACAAGCACTGCTGATCCCGACAATCGAATTAGATTCCCTTCGCATTAAAAAACTACTTGAAGAAGATAAAAAATACAGCATCGACAACCGGTATGGCCTTGTTAAGCCGTGTGAAATTGACCTAAAAGAAGCTGGGATTAAAACTGAAATTCCGGGGAAAGGCACAATCTGGCAATATAAAATTGAATCGAAAAATGCTTGTTCACTGGGGATTTTTTTTAAAAAATATCACTTGCCGCCAAAGGCCAAAGTGTTTATTTATAATTCATCCAGGAATCAATTGCGTGGCGCGTTTACTCAAAAGAACAATCACGAAAACGATCTGTTGCCGGTAGCCGAATTTCCTGGAAACAATATGATCATTGAATATTTTGAGCCCATTTCACCCGCATTTTCAGGCGAATTGGTATTGGGGGCCATTTCTCAGGCGTACATCAATATTCAGCAAGTGGCCGATGGCCGTATCGGAATTAATTGCAAAGAGGGCGACGATTGGCAAACAGAAAAACATTGCGTTTGCCTGATGACTTTCCATGATGCCCAAAATTCGTATTTTTGCACCGGAGCGTTGATAAACAACACAAAACAAGATGAAACGCCTTATTTCCTGACTGCAAACCATTGTATCAATTCGGAGGAAATTGCCAATACGTTAGTCACCTATTTTAATTACGAGAATTCGACCTGTAATGCCCAAGACGCCTCATTTTCGCAAACACTGTCAGGCGCCACATTTAAGTCAGGAAGTAATTATTCCGATTTTTCGTTGTTGCTCCTGAACGAATATCCGCCTGTTGAATACAACCCGTTCTATGCCGGATGGGATGTCAATGGCGACAATCCCCGTTCGGGTGCGTGTTTGCACCATCCCGATGGAGCGCCAAAATGTATAGCTGTTGCCAACAACACAGCGTTTAGTTATCCTGACAAAATAGATTGGTTTTCAGCAGATCTCATCCTGATTTCTACCACTTTGCCCAACACCCATTGGAATGTTTTGTTTGACGAAGGGCTTCCTGAAGCAGGTTCGTCGGGTGGCCCATTTTTCGACCAGAACAAACGGATTGTCGGGCAGCTTCACGGAGGGGTTAATTCGGTTTTCCTTTTCGGAAAATTGTCGTTGTCGTGGGATCACGACCCGGCTCCCAGCAAACAACTTGCCTATTGGCTCGACCCATTTAATACCAAAACGGTACTCGACGGAATGTGGAAAATGCCTCCAAAATCTAATTTTAAGTCTGAATTACAGGAAGTTTGCGTAAACTCTCCAATTTTATTTTCCGACGAAAGTACCCATCGGCCAACCGGATGGCTTTGGCAAATTGAACCCTCGACGTTTAGCTTTGTCAACGGTTCCGACAGTACTTCCCAAAATCCGCAAATCGTGTTTTTGAACGATGGTTTGTACTCCATTAAGTTGCGTACAACAAATATCTACGGAAGCGATGAAATTATTAAAAATAAATACATCATGGCCAGGAGTATTTTGGATGTCAGCTTCCAGAAAACACACCGCGACAGCACGGTTTGTGGTTGTAACCTGAACGCATTTCCGTTGACAGCTAGTGGCGCTGTAACCTATCGTTTCAAAGTTGAAAGGAAAGATTTAGTCGATACCCTGGTTCAGGCAAATACCATATTCCTGACACTAAAATCATCGGCAAATTATACGAAATCATTCGATACCTGGGTGAACGTAACCGGCACAAACGGAAACTGTACCGGGGCCGACAGTATTTTGCTCCATGTCATCATTCAGCCAAATGATAATATTGAAAATGCCTCCAGGTTGTTTTTAGGACGCAATAGCGGCTTTTCCAACCAATGTGCAACCGTTGAGCTCAATGAACCCAGTCCTCAGTCGTCGGGATGTTTCGATAAAAATAGCTGGTGCCCCGATTTTAAGCCGATGGGAAACGTTTTGGACAATACCATCTGGTTTACGTTTATTTCACCGTCAAATGGCCAGGTTACCATTGATACCAAGGGTTTTGATGACCAGATTGCGGTTTATCAGGCTCCAGACTATCAAACAATTTTATCGGGCGATAAAAGAAAGTATTCCATTGTTGGAGTAAACGACAACCGTTCAAACAGCGACAATACCGCGCTTTTAAAAAATTTGGTACTCGATCCGGGGAAACAATATTGGTTACAAGTTGACGGAAATCATGCCGCTTATGGAGACCTTACCATCGACCTTTTGAACAACTCGCTTCAGGCCGATGTTTTTCCAAATCCATCACGGGGAACATTCAAACTAAATCTTTTTAATCCTGACCCGGGAATTGCCGAAGTAACCATTACTGACCTAAATGGCCGAAAATTAATTGCAAACCAATATCCGGTCAATTTAAATTCCCATCAGTTTAACTTCGATTTAAAAGGGTATCCCAAAGGGATTTATATTCTTTGGGTCAATGTAAACGGATCGGTTATGAGCAAAAAGTTGGTTTATTGGTAAAAAATCACTTTTTGCCCTTCAAAATAGGTGGTGCAGACTAAATTCCTATTTTTGTACAGAGGCTTGATGGAGCCAAAATATATCAACAGCAATTTTCGATATGGTTAATATAAGTATCAGTGAAATACTTAAATCCCGTTGCCCGCACCTCCGGTTAGGTTGTATTGAAGCCGATGTGGTTGTTTCCGGTTCGGCACCTCAACTCTTGTCGGAAATTGACGGACACATCAGCCGGATCCAGGCATCGACCTACATTGCTGAAATTTGCAAGGTTCCGGCAATCGAAGCATCACGAAAAGCCTACAAATCATGCGGAAAAGATCCGGCACGCTACCGTTTGTCGTCTGAAGCCCTGCTGCGCCGGGTTGTTTCCGGAAAAGGGCTCTACCAAATCAACAATGTGGTCGATCAGTTGAACCTGGTATCCATCACAACCGGTTTTTCAATTGGGGGATACGATGCCAGCCGGATACAAGGCGATATTTCGTTTGGGATCGGTCGAAGCCATGAACCTTATTCAGGAATTGGCCGGGGAGAACTGAACATCGAAAATTTGCCGGTATTCCGCGATGCAACCGGGGCATTTGGTTCTCCAACAAGCGACTCACAGCGGACCGAAGTAACCGATCGGACAAAACATTTCCTGATGATCCTGATCGATTTTGACAGCAATAACCAGTTGGGTGAAGCCATGAAAATGGCAGTTGGCCTCCTGACAGATCATTGCCAGGCTGAAAACATTGGAAAATTTTATATTCAATAGTATGTGGAGATCAATCTGTAAATTGAGCCTGAAACGAATGGGCTGGAAAGCCGTCAGTGGGGTGATGCCACATAAAAAAGCCATTATCATCGGTGTTCCACATACCAGTGCCTGGGATTTTGTGATTTCATATCTTTATTATACTTCGGTTGGCGGGGTGGTAAACATTGTCATCAAAAAGGAATTCTTTTTTTGGCCGATGGGTTTTCTTCTTCGAAAACTGGGGGCAATTCCGATCGACCGGACAAATGGGACTTCCGTGGTGAAGCAAATAATTAAAGAAATGAACAGCCGCGAATTTATGCACCTGGCCATCACTCCGGAAGGGACCCGCAAATTAAACAAGCGCTGGAAAGCTGGTTTTCATACCATCGCTCAGGCAACCGGGGCTACGGTTTATCTCGGGTTCTTCGATTTTGGGCGAAAAGAAATTGGCTGGTACGAAACCCTCGAACTCACTAACGATCCGGAAGCCGACATCCGCCGGATGAAAGCATATTACCGTTCGCTCGGGATTGTTGGCAAACACCCCGGTTTGTTTTCGGCTGAAGAATAGGAAAAATAAGCAGGAAAAGGGAAAAAGTCAGAAGATGGAAGATGAAAGAACGGAGCAGTTTTACCGGGCCATTGGCGCAAGGATTTCAATAGTTTAACTTTCAAGATAAGTGCTGAGAAGCCCGGCAATAATGGCGAACAGAATATTTTCCGACAATAAATGCTCAAATTTATGAAAGGTATAATTCAGGAAACATTAAATGTGGCGGTATTTCAATTCGATCAGGTGTGGGAAGATACAGGCGCCAACCTTGCCATTGTTGATCATTTGCTTCAGGAAATTGGAGAAAATACCGATGTGGTTTTTTTGCCTGAAATGTTTACGACCGGGTTTTCAATGAACGTCGCCGATTTGGCCCAACCAATGAATGGCCGGACCATCAGGTGGATGAAAGATCGGGCGGCAAAACATCAGCTTGCTTTGTGCGGAAGCCTGATTATTCGTGAAAACGATGAATGTTTCAACCGGCTGGTCTTTGTAGAACCTTCCGGGATACTTTATTTTTACAATAAAAGGCACCTGTTTTCGATGGGGTTCGAAGACAGTAGTTTCAGGAAAGGAACTGAGCGTTTGATTGTTGATTACAAAGGATGGCGGATTTGTCCGCTGATTTGTTACGACCTGCGTTTCCCGGTTTGGGCCCGAAACCGAAACGAATACGACCTGCTGGTTTATTCGGCCAATTGGCCGCAATCGAGAGACGAAGTTTGGAATACTTTATTGAAGGCACGCGCCATCGAAAATCAGTGCTACGTGGTGGGCGCAAACCGGAATGGAACCGATGGGAATACCATTTCCTATTCCGGAAATTCGCAGGTAATCGGCCCCAAAGGAACTGTTTTGTCGTCGGTTGATGGGCCAAAATCTGGAATAATTGTGGCTGCGCTTTCGTACAGCGAACTGCTCGGGTTTCGGGCTTCTTTTCCGGTACTGAATGATGCCGATGATTTTTATATTACTGAAAACTAGTGCTAATCGTCAACTTTTCCATCGGTATGGAATGCTAACCCTGACTATTTTTCCATGTTTAACGGCAAAATATCCATATTTTTCATTCCGGATTTAACAAACTTGCGTTCCTTAATTCAATCTGAAAAAATAACCGCAATGATGAAAAAACAAATCCTTTTACTTTTATTGATCGTTTCTTTTTTTGGCACTTCGGCCCAAAAATTCGACAACCTTGCAAAAACTCCCCCAATGGGTTGGAACAGTTGGAATAAATTTGCCTGCAACGTGAGTGAAAAACTGATCATGCAGATGGCTGACGAAATGGTGAGCAGCGGGATGCACGATGCTGGTTACGAATATATTGTGATTGACGATTGCTGGCAAGTAGCCCGCGATGCCAATGGCGAAATTGTGGTTGACAAAGACCGTTTCCCGAATGGCATGAAAAATCTGGCCGACTACATTCATTCAAAAGGCCTGAAGTTCGGTATCTATTCCTGCGCCGGGACAAAAACCTGCCAGGGACGGCCGGGTGGGAGAGGCCATGAATACCAGGATGCGCGAACTTATGCGCGTTGGGGAGTCGATTACCTGAAGTATGATTGGTGTTACGCCACAACTCAGGATGCCAAAGCTTCTTATTCAACCATGCGCGATGCACTTTATACTGCCGGTCGTCCGATTGTTTTCAGCCTCTGCGAATGGGGAACTGCAAAACCCTGGGAATGGGCAAAAGATGTTGGAAATTTGTGGCGTACAACTGGCGATATTGTTGACCGCTGGGATTCGATGATCGACATCGTTGACAAAGAACGCGACCTGGCCAAATACGCCGGTCCCGGTTACTGGAACGACCCGGATATGCTGGAAGTTGGCAACGGAGGTATGACTACCGAAGAATACAAAACCCATTTTTCGATGTGGTGTATGCTGGCCGCCCCACTCATGGCCGGAAACGATTTGGGAAGCATGTCGCCCGAAACAAAAGAAATCCTTACCAACGGCGAAATAATTGCCCTCGACCAGGATGTGCTTGGAAAACAGGGTTTTTGCTACCGCGACAATGGCGATTATGAAATCTGGATCAAAAAGCTGGACGGAAAAGAAAAAGCTGCCTGCCTGCTTAACCGCAGCGACGAAGAAAAAACTGTTCAGGTAGATTTTAACATGCTCCTGAAAGCAAACGACAATTACTGGTCGAATGAACCCTTTAAACTGGCCGATTATAAAGTCCGTGATTTGTGGGAACACAAGGAAGTGCCGATGAATGAAAGCACTGTATATGTGAAGATTCCTCCACATTGCGTGAAAGTCTATCGGTTTATCAAAAAATCATAGGCCAACAAGCTGTTATTAAGCTGAGTTCGACTGAAGCAAATACTAAAATGACAGATGCAGTAAGGGTTTCCTGAATTGCACCTGTCATTGTTAACGTGGATCGGAAAATCCAAACTTATACCAATTCAATTTGTAAATCCAGTGAGTTCATCGTTTTACCTAAACCACCTGAATCACTAAGTCAAAAGAAGGTCTCCGGAATAAAATCTGGCGGCCTTTTTTGTTTTGTGGCATCCGCCAAATATGAAAAGTTTATAAATGTTGGCCGTCATCCTTATTCTTTAAACCAGCAGAAAAAATTCAACAGTAATTTGAAATACCCTAACCACCACATTTTAAAACGACCAATGAACGCTGAAGCAGATGGCAAAGAATAACCAGTCAAACCAAACGGTATCATTTAAAAAAAAATTTTCACACTAACTAACAATTTAGTTTGAAAACTAAAAAAATAGTTATACATTTGTTTTGGATATCCAATCAACTTCTGGTCAGAAAGATGGAAGCCGGAACCTCCGACCGGACCAGAAGGCGAATTGTTGTTGATCTATTTTTTTTGACTTCTGTAACTAAAATATTAGTTGACGAACTAATTGATTAGTTTTTGGCAAAAATTTTTTAATTTTGAGTCGATGTTGAAAATCAATGAACTCATCCATGTCACCTTCGGGGAATTTAGGTTTTTTTGATTTCTCTGAGTAAACTCAACTTTTAAACTGTAATTAAACTGTTTGCATGATGAAAGAATTAACCAAGGCTGAAGAGCAGATTATGCAGGAACTTTGGATCCTGGAAAAAGCGTTTGTCAAAGAAATCGTTGACAAGCTTCCGGAGCCTAAACCGGCATACAACACTGTTTCAACCGTTATCAGGATTCTGGAAAAGAAAGGATTTGTTGACCATTACGCGTATGGAAAAACACATCAGTACTTTCCGCTGATCAGCAAAACGGATTACACAAAATCGTATTTAAAAAATTTCCTGAATGGTTATTTCAGTAATTCGTTTCAGGAAATGGTTTCGTTTTTTGCCAAAGAAGACAAAATGAGCCTCTCAGAACTTGAGGAACTGCTCAAGGAAGTTCGAAAAGATTTGGAACCAGAAAACACATCACCCCATGAATAGCTTTGTGAATTACCTGCTGGAATCGGGCATCAGCCTGAGCTTGTTTGCATTGGTCTATTTCCTGCTTTTGCGAAAAGAAACTTACTTCCGTGTAAACCGGTTGTTTTTGCTGGTTTCGATAGGTTTCTCGGCGATCCTGCCCTTGTTGCACATCCCGTTTTATACACCGCAGCCGAATATGCTTCAGGAAGTTACCGTAACGCCATATATTAATTTACTTAGCACGGTTACCATATACAGAACCGGTTTTACGCAGGGTACCGAACGGTTTATCTTAACTTACAGCCTGATTGGTTATTTGTATTTGTTGGGTGTTGTGGTTTTCTCCGGAAAGTTTTTCCTGCAATTGATCCAGATTTTCCGGTTGATTGCTAAAAACCGGGTTATTGCCGAAGGCAAAATCAAACTGGTGATGCTGGATGGAAAACTGAGCCCGTTTTCTTTTCTGAACTATATTTTCGTGAGCAATAATCTGCAAAATACCCATGGATGGGAAAAAATGCTCGAGCACGAACGGCAGCATATCCGTCAGGGACATTCAATTGATGTTCTTATCCTCGAATTCATTGCTGTTATTCAGTGGTTTAATCCTTTCTTCTGGCTGTTCCGGAGGGCATTGCGTGAAAATCACGAATTTTTGGCCGATCACGCTGTGATTTCGCATGGAACCGAACCGGCATGGTACAAACAGATCCTAATCAATCAGTATGTTGGCGGGCAAATCGTTCTGGCCAACAACTTCAATTATTCACTCATTAAAACCCGAATAAAAATGATCTCAAAAATAAAATCCAGAAAAATTGCCAGCTTTAAAGTCCTGATCGGATTTGTACTGGCTGCCAGTTTAGTAGCCGTTTTTGCCTGCGAGCAAAAGGATTCTGTAAAAACAGAGGCTGCTCCTGCCGGAAAATCGGTTGCTATTGTTTTTGAAGGCCACACCTTGCAATTAAGCGGTGATTCCGTCGGAATTGAAAAACTGAAACAATTGATTTCAGGCGCGGATGTGGCAAAGAAAAGTGCAGAAACAGAATCTACCATCGCTTTTGTTCCTGAAATCGGACAAGTTTACAGTGTTGTTGATCAAATGCCTGAATTCCCCGGAGGCGAAGCAGCAATGCGTAATTTTCTAGCTCAGTCGGTTAAGTATCCTACGGAAGCAATTAAGAAAGGCCTTCAGGGTAAAGTATATGTAAGTTTTGTGGTTGGTAACGATGGCGCTGTCTTGAATGCGAAAATTGCCCGTGGGGCTGACCCACTGCTAAATACCGAAGCCTTGCGTGTTGTAAAAAACTTTCCGAAGTGGAAACCGGGAAAACAGGGCGGAAAAGAGGTTGCCGTTCAATACACCGTTCCAATCAATTTTGTGCTACAATAGAAAATTTGGCCCGGAAGATTTTGCGTTTTCCGGGCCTTCTTTCAATTACCAA
>JBBIHV010000050.1:0-23799 GCA_037446835.1 Sunxiuqinia sp.
ATTTTCAAGTAGCGAGAGGCGGGCATGATCCGCCGACCTCATGATTATGAATCATGCGCTCTAACCAGCTGAGCTACCTCGCCATGATGTGTTTTGAACGACTCATTGCCCTTTGAAAGGCTTAATTTTGCGGTTGCAAATATAGTACTTTATTCATGCAATGGTTCTGATCAATTGAAATAATTAAAAAAAATCGAGGCCCAAAATCCAGCTTTTTTGTATTATTCTGTTAAAATACATATATTGCAGCAAATCACAGAACCTATGGCTGGAAAAACAAAATTGCAATTGGAATACATCATCAACTGTTCCCCGAAGGTACTGTTTAACAGGCTCAGCACAGCTTCCGGACTAACCGAATGGTTTGCCGACGATGTCAGTGTAAAAGGAAAACTTTATACTTTTAGGTGGGAAGGCGATACCCAAATCGCCGAAAAAAAAATTCAAAAGGAAAACCGTCTGGTTCACTTCGAATGGATAGAAGATGGCTTGGACAAGGATGAAGCCTATTTCGAATTTCTTATCAACCAGGACGATCTGACCAACGACGTATCGCTCACAATTATTGATTTTGCCGAAGAAGTTGAAATAAAGGAAATTACAGACCTCTGGAATTCACAGATTGCCGCCTTAAAACACGTACTCGGTTCCTGACACTTTCGACTCGATTAGCCCATAACTCGTTTGAACTACAAACGCACCAGCTTTCTCCTTTTATTCTTTTCCCTTAAATTTGTTGCCAACTAATCAAATAACCGATCCATGACTAAAATTATTTCAATTTTTACCGGACTGATTTTGCTTCTGTCGGCCTGTTCCACAACTTCCCAAAAACAAGTTCAGGAAGAACGGATTACCAATTTCGTCGATCCATTTATCGGAACCGGTGGCCACGGGCACACTTTCCCCGGGGCTGCTTACCCGTTCGGCCAAATTCAGTTGAGCCCCGATAACGGTACACAGGGCTGGGACTGGTGTTCAGGCTACAACTATTCCGACAGCATCGTTTCCGGGTTCAGCCATTTGCACCTGAGCGGGACCGGAATTGGCGATCTGGCCGATATTTCATTTTTGCCCGTTGCTTCGGAAGTCACTTTTCAGGATGGAGAGAAAAACGCTGATTTTGTTGCCCGGTACGCCGGAAAGTACAACCACCGTCAGGAAATTGCGAAGCCGGGTTATTACGAAATGACGCTGAAAAACAGTGGCATCAAAGCTGAATTTACCGTGACTGAACGTGCCGGCTTGCACCGGTATTCGTTTCCTGAAGGTGGAGAAAATAACCTGATCATCAACCTGGGGTTTGCCATCAACTGGGACAAACCTTACCAAACTTCGCTAAACGTGGTTGATAATAAGCTGGTTACCGGCGTGCGCCTTTCGCATGGATGGGCTGCCGACCAGCACGTGTTTTTTGCGGCCCGCTTTTCGAAACCCATTTTAAAATCTAAAATAACCAACGTGGGTGGTGAAGGTCGCACGGTTGGCCTCCTGAAATTTAAAGACAAACAGGTGATGGCCAAAGTTGGAATTTCATCAGTGAGCATCGAAAATGCGCTGGCCAACCTCGATGGCTCGCTTCCCGGATGGGATTTTGAAGCCACCGCCAAAGCCGCTTCGGATGCCTGGGAAAAGGAACTCTCAAAAATCCGGATTCAGTCGAACGATTCGGTCCAGAAGACGATATTTTATACTTCGCTGTACCACACCATGATTGCACCGGCCTTGTTTTCCGACTCAAACGGCGAATTCAAAGGCGTGAAAGGCGATGTTCAAAAAGCTTCAGGATACAAACGTTACACTGTTTTTTCGTTGTGGGATACCTATCGCGCCCTGCATCCGTTATTCACGCTCACCCATCCGGCGCGGGTTAATGATATGGTCAAAACCATGCTCGACCATTACCGCCAAACCGGGGTGCTGCCTGTGTGGGAACTCGAAGGAAATGAAACCTGGTGCATGGTTGGCAACCACTCCATTGCTGTTATTGCCGAAGCAATTCTGAAAGGTATCGGCGATTTTGACCGCGAACAGGCGTTTGAAGCCATGAAGGCAACTTCGATGCACGACCGCGACGGAATGGGACTGTACGACAAACTGGGTTACATGCCAGCCGATAAAGTCCAGCAGTCGGTTGCCAAATCGCTTGAAGTGGCCATCGACGACTGGTGCGTGGCTGCCGTGGCTCAAAAGTTGGGCAAAACCGATGATGCAGCTTATTTCAGCAAACGGGCCGAAAGTTTCAGGCAATATTTTGACCCGAAAACTGGTTTTATGCGCGGAAAACTGAGCAATGGAAAATGGACTACCCCGTTTGATCCGGCCTTTTCGAACCACGAAGGAAGCGATTACACCGAAGGAAATGCCTGGCAATATTTATGGCTGGTTCCTGAAAATGTGGAAGGACTGATTGAATTGCTCGGCGGAAAAGATGCTTTTGCCAACAAACTCGATCAATTGTTTCAGGTGAAACAGGGCGTAAAAGGCGAAAAAGCTTCGGCTGACATTTCAGGTCTGATTGGTGCTTATGCACATGGCAACGAACCCGGCCACCACACTACCTTCCTGTTTAATTTCGCCGGAAGGGCCTGGCGCACGCAGGAACTGAACCGGCAAATTCAGGAGACCATGTACTTTGCTACTCCTGAAGGTTTGTGCGGAAACGAGGATTGCGGGCAGATGTCGGCCTGGTATGTTTTCAGTGCCATGGGCTTTTACCCGGTCAATCCGGCTGATTTGAAATACCAGTTTGGTTCGCCAATCGTCCAGAAAGCCAAAATCGAGGTTGCCCCCGGAAAATTTTTCACGATGAAAGCGCCTCTGGCTTCAGTTGCAAACAAATACATTCAGGAGATAAAACTGAACGGGCAGATTCTGAACCGTTCGTTCATTACCCATCAGGAAATTATGGATGGCGGAATACTAGAATTCACCATGGGCGCCGAACCGAACAAGGAATTGTTTAAATAGTGGCCGTACAGTTGAACATCCCTGATTTTAAACCTGACTTGGTTAAAATCAGGAAGATTTGATTTTCGGAAACTTCTTGTTTGCTTTTAGTTATTTTTTCAACTATTTCTGTCTGATATTTGTATCATCATTAAATACATTAAATCATGGAAACAAAAATTCAAACACGAAAATTAGGTAACAGCGGACTGGAAGTTTCCGCTATTGGTCTGGGTTGCATGGGAATGAGTTTTTCTTTTCCACCTTTTCCTGAAAAGAAAGACATGATCGTTATGTTGCGACAGGCTGTTGAGCGGGGCGTCACTTTTTTTGATACCGCGGAAGTTTACGGACCATACGTGAACGAAGAACTGGTTGGCGAAGCGCTTGAACCTTTCAAGGGCGAAGTGGTGATTGCCACTAAATTCGGATTTAATTTTCAGGCTGGTGTAAACACCGGTCTCAACAGCCGTCCGGAGAATATTCGGAAAGTGGCAGAAGAATCGCTGAAAAGACTTCGTATTGATGCCATCGACCTGTTTTATCAGCATCGCGTTGATCCAAATGTTCCGATGGAAGAGGTTGCCGGAACCGTGAAGGAGCTGATTCAGGAGGGCAAAGTGAAACATTTTGGAATGTCGGAAGCCGGTGTTCAGGCCATTCGCCGTGCACATGCCGTTTTGCCGGTAACTGCTTTACAAAGCGAATATTCGTTGTGGTGGCGCGAACCGGAAGCTGAAATCCTGCCTACGCTCGAAGAACTTGGAATTGGCTTTGTGCCGTTCAGCCCGCTGGGGAAAGGTTTTTTGACCGGAAAAATTGATTCAAATACTACGTTCGAAAGCACGGATTTCAGGGCAAACGTACCACGTTTTTCCGAAGAAAACCGGAAAGCCAATCAAGCTGTGGTGGATTTGCTAGCCAGCATCGCAAACGAAAAAGAAGCCACTCCTGCACAGATTGCACTGGCGTGGGTACTGGCTCAAAAACCGTGGATTGCACCTATTCCGGGAACTACAAAATTGCACCGGCTCGAAGAAAATCTCGGCTCAGTAAATATTGAACTCTCTCCTGAAGATTTGCATAAAATCGACGAGGCTGCATCAAAAATTGAAATTCTGGGAGAAAGGTATCCGGAAGCGGCTCAGAAAATGATTAACCGGTAGGCTAACAAACAAATTCAACAAAAGCAAAAAAACCCGAAAACTTCAGCAGATTTCGGGATTTTTGTTTTGTACCAGTTGTAGTTAAAATTGATGATAAATACTTTCTTCCAGGTACGGATGGTTCTTCGGCACCAGGCTTGCTTTCGAAAGTGTGTTGGTTACCACCAAGGTAAAGAGCCCCAGGAAGCCGATGTAGGTACCAATTTCGAGCAACCCAAACTTCGATTCATGCAGAACTGCCGGCCAGATGTAATAATAGAGCTCGGTATATTGGCCAACCATCAGGATCAGGATCACGGGAATTAAAAATACTTTGCTGCGCGAGGTCATCCGGGGCATCAGGAAAAGGAACGGAACGAACCAGTTAAATATAATATTTACAAAGAAGAGCACTCCAAAAACCCCTTTCGAGCGGATCGCGAAAAAGATAGTTTCTTCAGGAATGTTTCCGTACCAGATGAGCATGAATTCAACAAAATTAAAATATCCCCACACGATGGAAAGCATAAAAATATACCTCGAAAAATCGTGTAAATGACTGCGGTTGAGCATGGGCAAATGCCCGATTTTATTCAGGATTATTACAATAAGGGCAATAATCGTCGAAGCATGTAAAAAGGCAGCAATGAAGCTTTTTGCTGCAAACAGTGCGCTATACCAGTGAGGTTGGAGCGACATGAGCATATCGATGGCAAAAAGTGTGAAACTGATGGCAATGATGAAAATAATGATTTTGGAATACTTTTCAGATTTATAAAAATTTACCATACCACCTTCAGCATCTTCACGAATGGAGATTTTCCGCAAAAGCCGGATCATGATAATCCAAAGGCTGAAAAATAGAACCAAGCGCAGAAAGAAGAACGGCACATTCAGGTAGGGCGACTTGTGGTGAAGCAAGGCATCTGTTCCGGTAATTCCTTCATGCGACCAGAGATAAAGCGTGTGCATCCCGAAATAAAGGATCAGGAACAGAACGGCAGCAACCGGAACATAGGAGGCTATTGCTTCGGGAATCCGCTTAAACGCAGCCGACCAGCCTGATTGCGAAATATACTGGATGGCGCCGAAAAAAGCAGCGCCGATACCGATTGAAACAAAATAATAGTTGTTCAGCAGATAGTTCGCCCAGGCCCGTTCTGGATCGAGGATGAACCCGGCAACCAGCGAAATTATCCCAATGCCGATCATTCCGTAAATCAGGTATTTAAAGTTCTTTTGAACGACTAATTTATCTTCCATGCTGTTTGTGTTTTTTAATTTTTCCATACGCTTACCCCAAGAGCAGCAATCAACTTGCAACTTTTTACTGTTTATGTAGCACTTCCTTGATGTACATCGCTATTTTCCAGCGGTCTTCGGGCCTGATTTGCGGGCCGTGTTTGGGCATCACACCGTAACCAACCGTGATTACGTGAAAAATTTCACCTTCCGGATTATTCCTGACCTTAGCCGACAACAGGTTTGCCGGAGGAAAGGGATATAATCCGCTGGTAAACAGATAGCCTTTGCCGTCGCCTTTTTCGCCATGGCAATTCATGCAAAAAACCGAAAACTCCTGTTTGCCACGCGCCAGGTTTTTCTCGTTAACCTCAAGCGGATTAACCAGCATCTTGCCTGCCAGTATCCTGTCATCGTCAGTTTTCTGATACGGATATGGCTCAAAGCCGCGTGGAATGGTACCTTCAACAGGGTTCCGCATGGTTTTGCCATCAGCAAAATTCGGGTTCGGCGTATAGGTTTCATACGCCGCCGAGTGGGTCATATCATCAAAATATTCCCATCCGG
Organism: Sunxiuqinia sp.; assembly: GCA_037446835.1. GTDB lineage: Bacteria > Bacteroidota > Bacteroidia > Bacteroidales > Prolixibacteraceae > Aquipluma. Next base: position 5,904 of record JBBIHV010000050.1, read on the forward strand.
TGGTGTTCCGGTCGCGGTCGCACGAACCAAAAAATGCTATCAAGACTATAGTTACAAGGTATTTACTGAAATTTTTCAGATCCATCTGGTAATCTTTTTTCAATTTATGATGCTTCCTTTTCATATATTTCTGTTGCTCCAAACGATTGAAACAACTGCGTAATCTCCGGTTTTTGTATTCCCATTTTTTCCTGGTCGAGCAGGATGATAAACTTGTCATTGGTCACACGGTCGTCAATGATAACGGCCTTTTTTCCGGGGTAAATTTTCGAACGAACCGAAAAAGTGAGCAATGTCAGCAATGTTACAGTTAGAATAGTTCCCACAATAGCAACCACAATGAATGATGGGAAGGTATTGAACGGCTTCCCCCCGAAATGAAGTGGCCAGCTAATTACTGAGGCATAATACATTCCACCGTGAAAAATGGTAACGCCAAGCAAGCCATAAAAAAAGGCTGCATAAGTGATGCGGGTTTTGTTTTTCATGCCAACCAGTATCTCGTGAATAGGATAGGGCGTGTAAACTTCTTCAATAACCACTCCCTTTTTGAGCGCATTTTCGAAGGCATCAACGAGCGTGTGCTCGTCGTTAAACACACCGACCAAATATTTCTTATTCATACTCATGGTGCCCAGGTTTAAGGTGATCGGTTTGCTGTTTATTGTATTTTGAAATCATTTTCACCTCGTGAATGGCAATTTGCGGAATGTATCGGAAGAAGAGCAGAACACCGGCGGCGAACATCCCCAATGTCCCGACAAAGAATCCGATTTCGACCCACGAAGCATGATATTCAGCCCAGTCTGCCGGAAGATAATCCTTCGACAGGGAAGTTATAACAATATTAAAACGTTCAAACCACATCCCAATATTGATAATGATGGAAATGGCAAATACGGCCCAAATATTCCGGCGAACTTTTCTGAACCAAAACAATTGAGGAACCAGGGCATTAAATATAAACATGGCCCAGAACTGATAGGCATAATTGCCGGTAATCCGGTTATGGAAAAAAGTAAAAAGTTCGTATTCGGAACCTGAATACCAGGCAATAAAAATTTCGGTAATGTAAGCGGTTCCCATAATAAGCGAGATAAAAACAAGCACCCGGCATACAGCATCGACATGGTTTTCGGTAATAAAATCGCCCATTTTATAGAGTTTCTTCATCAGGGTAACCAGTGTTAAAACCATGGCAAAACCCGAAAAGATTGCCCCAACAACGAAATACGGTGGAAAAAGTGTGGTGTGCCAGCCCGGCTCAACGGAAGCGGCAAAGTCGGTTGCAACAATCGAGTGCACCGAAACAACTAAAACCGCTGCAATACCGCCCAACACAAAGGCCAATCCTTCGTAACGCAGCCATTCTCTGGATGAACCGGTCCATCCGAAGGAGAAAAAACCATAAACAGCTTTCTTTATTTTTGACGTGGCAGTATCGCGGATGGTGGCAAAATCAGGAACCATTCCAAAATACCAGAAACTGGCCGAAATAAGCAGATAGGTTGACACTGCCACAAAATCCCAAAACAATGGAGAGTTGAAATTCACCCAAAGCGGGCCGCGGGTATTGGGGTAAGGGAAAATGTAAAAGAACAACCATGCCCGCCCCATGTGCATCAGTGGGAACAAAGCTGCGCAAAACACCGCCACAACCGTCATTGCTTCGGCAGCACGGTTGATGGCTGTTCTCCATTTCTGCCGCAAAATCAGCAGGAAGATGGAAAAAGCGGTCCCGGCATGCCCGATTCCGATCCACCACACAAAATTAATAATGGCCCAGCCCCAGGCAACGGTGTTGTTCACCCCCCAGGTCCCGATGCCCTGCGTCAGGGTAATGTAAATACTTCGCGCGCCCCACGCAAACATCAGTAGGCTGATTCCCATGGCAGCATACCACCAGCGCGGGGTCCTGGCATGGAGTGGTGCAAGAATTTCCTGCGAAATCTGACTGAGCGATTTATCTCCGTCAATGAGTCTTCCTCGTACGTCCGTTTTGTACATATTCCGGGTTATTTTCTTTGGTTAATCATCAGGCATTCGTATTCCGAACTTTGGTCTGGTATCCTACCGACGGCAAAGTGTGCAATTCATCCAGAAGATGGTAATTTCGTTTGTCCTTGAATAGTTTCGAAATGCGGCTTTCAGGGTTCAGCAGGTCACCAAACACGATCGCATTTCCCGGGCACGACTGGGCGCAGGCGGTTTTAATTTCGCCATCAGCAATCAGCCTTCCTTCCAGTTTTGCCAACTGTTTTTTCTCCTGAATACGTTGCACGCACATCGAGCATTTTTCGACCACACCGCGCGAACGGACCGTCACGTCGGGGTTCAGCACCATCCGGCCCAGGTCGCTGTTCGAAGCGAAATCGAACTTTTCGTTTTTCACGTACTGGAACCAGTTGAAACGGCGAACACGGTACGGACAGTTGTTCATGCAATATTTTGTTCCTACGCAGCGGTTGTAGGCCATTTGGTTCAACCCCTCTTCACTGTGCGGAGTGGCAGCCACCGGACAAACATTTTCGCAGGGCGCATTTCCGCAATGCTGGCACATGACCGGCTGAAACGAAACTTTCGGGTTCTCCGGATTTTCAGAATAATAGCGGTCAATCCTGATCCAGTGCATGATCCGGCGATTTCGCACCTGTTCTTTCCCGATCACCTGAATGTTATTTTCAGCCTGGCAAGCAATGGCGCAGTTTCCGCAACCGGTGCATGAGTTCAAATCGACAGCCATTCCCCAGTGATGCCCGTTGTATTCCGGAGTTTTATACAAAGTCACCGCTTTGGCTTGGTCTTCAGCCTCTTCTGAATTTCCTGAAGCTGGATTTTTCAGGTAATCTTCCAGCGTTGCTTCGCGCACTATCGGGCGGCCTTCCATCAGGTAATGGGTTTGCGACAGGGCCAGTTCATAAACTTTCCCGGGTATCTTTTCAACTTTTGCTGATGTCAGGTAAAACTGACGGGTTCCGTTTTCGGTCGGCACAAACGAATACAGGTTTTTGCCGGTGCGGTCGCCCACTTTCCCTGAGACCAGTCTTCCGTAGCCCAGAGCCACCGAAATAGTATCTTTCGCTTGTCCTGGTTGAATGAATACCGGCAGTTCCAAGCCATTTACCCTGATCACATCTTCGTTATTCAGGCCATTTGCTGTGGCATATTCTACCGGAACAGCGGCAAAATTATCCCAACTGATTTTTGCAACCGGGTCGGGCAATTCCTGCAACCACGGATTGTTGGCGTATTTACCGTTTCCCAGCGCAATGCTTTCATAAATTACCACTTCAGTACCGGCAACGGCAGGTTTTATGCTGCCAGCGGCCTGTTCAATTCCTTCCGGCGAATATTTCAGTTTCGATTCCTGAAGGGTTTCAAATACACCATTCTGAAGCGAAGTATTCCAGAACTGAATAAAATCGGTTGTTTTATTTTGTTTTTTGAATTGGTTTTCTTTCCAGAAATTCATCAGAAAATCGCGGTGTTTCTGCTCTTCGCCGGCCCATTTCAGCAACGTTTCCTGTGGGGCACGCGCATCGAAAATTGGCGCGATGGTTGGTTGCGACAAGCTATAAATTCCGGTTTTTGGTTCCAGATCGCCCCAGCTTTCCAGGTAATTTGTTTCAGGCAATACATACATGCACTGGGCCGAAGTTTCATCTTTCCGTTCCGAGAAAGAAACTGTCAGGTCGGTTTTGCGGATGGCTTCGGCAAACTGGTCGCCTTTCGGGTGATCGAAAACCGGATTGGCATCCCAAATCAGCAAAGCTTTCACGGCGCCTGCTTTTAAATCGGCCAGCAATCGGTCAATATCTTCATCAACACCTTGTTTGGTTTGCAAGGGTTGGTCCAGCCCAATGGTTTGCCCGTAACTTTCGAGCAGATAATTTATTCCGTTCACGAGCAGCTGAATATTCACATCGTTGCTTCCGGAAATAACCAGACTCTGCTTCTGATTGTCGAGCAGGTCTTTAGCCAGTTCGCTCACATCAACCGGCGACTGAACGCCTGAAACAACCCGTCCACCTTTTGCTTTGGCAAGGGCGTTGTAAAGTGCAAGAACAACGGCGCCTTCTTCCGATGGTTTTATGGGGAACCGGACATCGGCATTCGATCCGCTCAGGGTCATGCCCGACTCGAACTGATAGTGACGGAGCATGGTTTTTTTACCGTTCTGTAAGCTCCGGGCCGCACTGTAGCCTTTGGTATATTCAATAGTAGAAAGCCAGCTGCCCAGAAAATCGGCGCCAAAGCTCACCACAACGTTTGCCTTGTTGAAACGGTAGTCGGGAATAAACCGGCTGCCAAAAGTCTTTTCATTGGCCAATAAAATTCCGGAAGCTGAAACCGGATCGTACTGAACCCACTCGGTATTGGTTTGTTTTTCAGCAAATTTCCGGATGATTTCGCGGGTTGAGGGAGAAATAATGGTTGAACTCAGCAAAACCACTTTTTCTTTGTTCGTTTTCCGGTTGCCCAGCTCAAACAGGATTTCCGAATCGGCTTTTTCCCAGGTAGTTGCAATTCCTTTTTTGGTCGGTGTTTTAAACCGCGCATCGTCATATAAATTCAGGACAGAAGCCTGGATTCGCGCACTGGTCCCACCATGCGAAATTGAACTGAGCGTGTTCCCTTCAATTTTAATGGGCCGTCCGTCGCGCACTTTTACCAGCACACTTCCATACTCGTTCCCGTCGAAATACGATGAAGCATAATAGCTTGACATTCCCGGAGTTATTTCGTCGGGTTTAACCAGATAAGGAATTGCTTTATCGATGGGCCTTTTACAACTGGCGACAATAGAAGCGGCAGCAATACTGAATCCAAACGTTTTCAGAAAATCGCGGCGCGAGGAGCCATTCAGTTCCTCATCGCCTTTCAGGATCATGCTTTTTTGTTTGGCTTCTTCACGCACTTCTATCCGGCGCAGTTCTTTTGGATTGGCAAGTTCTTCAATACTCCTCCAGTATGTCTTCATTTACTGTGTTTTATCAAATAATTAACTAAAATTCGGATCAGGAAAAAGAAATAGGAAAACAGGAAATGCCTTTCCGGATTTTCATTTTCTCATTTTTCTCCAGAATATATCTGAGCCCAATGCTTTTTTCAATTTTTTTCAAATGACAAATGACTATTTCCCCGTTTTAATAATGGCATCGCATGCAATCGTTGGCGCCAATATTAACTGCGCGAACGGTATCAAGTTTTCCTGATTTCAGTTCTTCGTGCAATTTCAGGTAACTGTCGTAATAGGCATTGTCTTTAAAATTCACTTTGGTCTGGCGATGGCAATTGATGCACCACCCCATCGACAAATCGCTGTTCTGGCGCATGATGTCCATTTCCTTAACCGGCCCGTGACATTTCTGGCAATCAATTTTAGCAATCCCAACATGCTGGGCATGGCTGAAAAAGACATGATCGGGTAAATTGTGCAGACGAATCCACTGAACGGGTTTCTGATCCTGATTGGCTTCAATCACCTTGGCTATTTCGAATTTACCGGAATGCGAACCTTCACGCACCAAAACGTGGCAGTTCATACACAATTCCATGGCCGGAATACCTGCCGACTTGCTGTATTCGGCGGTTGAATGACAATAGATACAGTTAATCCGGTTGGCCCCCGCATGAACTTTGTGCGAAAATTTGATGGGCTGATCAGGCGCGTAATTTTTCGACCGGCCCAGATCGATCGCTGCGTCGGCTATTGTTTTTACTTCCACAACCAGTGCGATCAGCAAAATCAGGACAGGAATGAAACGGTATTTGATTTTGTGAAAAAAGATCAGGTCTAAAAGCGCCAAAACAATCAGCAAACCCAGCGCAAGAAATATAACCAGCTGTGTAATGGTTGGTCCAACATCGGGAGGACCTGTTTTTGCCAGGTTATCCAGGTACAGTTTCACTTTTTTTAAATCTTCGTCGGGTATCTGGAAATTTTTGTGCGAGGCTTGCATCTTTTTGCCGGTCGGGTCCATCACTGCACTTTGGAATTCAGAATAATCCTTGTCCGAAAATTTAACGGCAATGTCCATGGCCGACGGGTTCCAGTTCAGCGTATCCGATTTTTTGAGCACGTGACACGAAACGCAGGCATCAAATTTCCGGTCGGAAGGCAAAAGCCCCTTGAAAAAACGCTCCCCGCGCTGCAAATCTTCATGTTTCTGCTCCAGTGTTTCGGCCGGCACAGCCTTAGTTCCCTGTGCAGGGGTTGGTAAGCCTGAAAGCAGGAAAAAAGGTAAAATCAAAAAAAACGCAAATGCTTTCAATCGTCCGGAAAATTGACGGAGAAGTACAGATTTTCTCATTCCAATGGGATTAGTTTTTATATAGAAATAAACGGGATTTTGAGCTTTTCAGAATAAACAATCAAATTCAGGATTGGTTTCTTCCCATAAATATAAAAAAATTAGAATCAGGAAGCTCAATTACCGGGCACGAATGACTGAAATGAAGCAAAACTGATTAATTGGCTGAAATTTAAGCGCATTTTAAGTCGTTCAGCCGCCCTTCTGTTCAATTTTATCAATACAATTAAAATTTTCATTCTACAAATTCAATCAAAATTCCTGAAAATTAATTTCATCATTTTGTTAAAACGAGGTTAATCTCATTTGTTTACGATCCTGAATCCACTATTTTTGACCCCAATTTTGAAATTAAAATTTTCGACTATGCAAAAGCATTTGTTTTTGGGAGTTGAGGCAATCGGGCAAGGAGCCATCGATGGCGGAATGTCAGGAGTTTATGCCTATCCCGGAACACCATCAACCGAAATAACCGAATTTATTCAGGATAACCCACTGGCTGAGGAACGAAATATCCACCGGAAATGGTCGGCGAACGAAAAAACAGCGCTCGAAGCTGCGCTGGGCATGTCGTACGCCGGAAAACGGGCCATGTCGTGCATGAAGCATGTCGGGCTAAATGTTGCCGCCGACGTACTTTTGAATGCCGCCATGACTGGTGTAAACGGAGGTTTGATCGTGACTGTTGCCGATGATCCTTCGATGCACTCGTCGCAAAACGAACAGGATTCGCGGTTTTATGGCAAATTCGCGATGATCCCAGTTTTGGAACCTTCGAGCCAGCAGGAAGCCTACGACATGGCCCGCGATGGTTTTGCCCTGTCTGAACGGACCAAAGTGCCGGTAATGCTCCGGATCACCACACGTCTGGCCCATTCGCGTGCCGGGGTTGTCAGGAGCGAGGTATTGCCCGAAAACAAACTTTCGATGCCGGCTGATCCGCGCCAGTTCATTTTGCTACCGGCCATTGCACGCCGCAAATACAAAGGGCTGCTCGGGAGCCAGCTTTTGTTCCTGAAACTTTCAGAAGAATCGAAATACAACCGCTACGAAGAGGGTGAAGATAAAAGCCTCGGAATTGTTGCCTGCGGAATTGCATACAATTATCTGATGGAACATTACCCGAACGGAACCTGTCCGTATCCGGTAGTTAAAATATCGCAATATCCGCTTCCTGAAAATCATCTCAACCGTCTTGATCGTGAATGTAATGAATTGTTGGTGCTGGAAGAAGGTGCGCCGCTGGTTGAAGAAATGCTGAAAGGTTTTTTTGCTTCAGGAACTCCGGTCAAAGGCCGGCTGGACGGCACCTTGCCGCGCGATGGCGAACTCAATCCCGACTGGATTGCCAAAGCGCTTGGAAAAGAAATGTTTGAGGGTTACGACATTCCTGAAGTGGTAGCCAACCGGCCACCTGCCCTCTGCATGGGTTGCGGTCACCAGGATGCCTACCTGGCCATGAACGAAGCGCTGGCCGATTATTCCAAAGGGCGTGTATTCTCTGACATTGGTTGCTACACGCTTGGGGCGCTTCCGCCTTATGAGACCATCTTTTCGTGTGTCGATATGGGCGCTTCAATCACCATGGCAAAAGGCGCTGCCGACGCCGGGCTTGTCCCTTCAGTTGCCATGATCGGCGATTCAACCTTTGCCCACTCCGGAATTACCGGGCTGCTCGATGCGGTAAATGAAAAATCGAGCATTACCGTGGTAATTTCCGACAACGAATCGGTTTCGATGACCGGTGGACAGGATTCATCGGCGTTCGGAAAAATTGAATCAATATGTATTGGCGTTGGCGTTGATCCGGCACATGTCAGAACAATTGTTCCCCTGAAGAAAAATCACGAGGAAATGGTGCAAATGTTCCGCGAGGAATTTGCGTACGAAGGCGTTTCGGTCGTCATTCCGCGCCGCGAATGTATCCAACGTGCTGCCAGCCGGAAGCGGAATTCAAAGTGATCAGTGATCGGAAAAAGTCGGAAGTACTGCCCAGGGATTTTTCGTACAGACAATCGGCTGATTTACACGCTGTTCATTGCGTCAACCGGATCGAGCCGCGAAGCTGAAAGTGCAGGGATGAAACCAGCCAGCACACCGATTACCCCGGAAATGGTCAGCCCCAGAATAATATTGGAGACCGTGAGCGAAATAGTCATGCTCGAAACATAGCTAAATATTAAAGTGCCAATAAAAATCAGGATCAAACCGATAATCCCGCCCAGCAACGAAAGGACCACTGCTTCAAAAATAAACTGGAGCAGGATGAAGTATTTTTTTGCCCCAATCGCTTTCTGGATCCCGATAATTTTGGTCCGTTCTTTTACCGACACAAACATGATGTTGGCAATCCCGAAACCACCGACCAAAATACTGAACCCGCCAATGATCCATCCGGCCAGGTTGAAAACTTTAAAAAAAGCATCGAACCGAGTGGAAATCAGGCTTACTTCGTTTATGGCAAAATCGTTTTCTTCCAAGGGGTTCAAGCGGTGCAGCGACCGCATGATGGCCGTCAGTTCGGCAATAAATTCGTCGCGGTCGGCATTTGGTTTGGCTTTCACGTTGATGGTCTGCCCCTGGTCGCGATCGCGCACATCAACCATGCTCATGGCAAAAACCACCGGGATGTGCACACGCTTGTCCATGCTGGTGCCAAACATGTCGGTTCCCTGCTTGGTGTAAACGCCAATAATCTGGAGCCGCCGTCCCTGTATCTTAATCATTTTCCCGACAGGATCAACCGGGCCAAAAAGCCGTGTTGCAATTTCATTTCCCAGAATGGCCAGCGGCGCACCCGAATTCGATTCAGCTTCAGTAAAATATCTCCCCTTTTCAATTTCCAGGTTCCAGGTACTGATCAGGTCGTGTGTAGTTGCCAGGATTTCGGTGTTTTCGGCCTTGCTGTCCTCGTACTGGACGGTACGGTTAAAACCAAAAAAATAGACAGCATCTTCCACGTTCCTGGCCCGGCGAATAATTTCATCTGCTTCGTCCAGCGTAGGAACCGGGCGGTTCAGGTATTTCCACCACGGATATTCCGTTTCACCTTCAGGTGGCGCCCAAGGCCATTTCTGGATGTAAACCATGTTGTTTCCCAGCGAATTCAAGCTACTGCGGATATAATTTTCCAGCGAATCGATTACGGTAAAAACCGAAATGATGGCAAAAATACCAATAGTAATCCCCAACAGCGAAAGAAAGGTGCGCAATTTATTTCCCCGAAGCGAATTAGAGGCGAACGAAAAACTTTCCAATATTAACCGGGTTAAAAGCATATTACCTGAAATAGTCTGTAAATATTAATACAACCTGAATCCTGAAAATTAGTTCCATTTTTCAGAAATGATTACAACTTTTTCGAAGACAATTTGGTTTTCTGAAAAATATTACCGGTTTTCAAAAAACCGGGTTCATCATTTATAGATTTCAATGTTACAATAAACTTAATTAGTCTGGCTAGTTGGAAAAAAATCAAGGTGTTTTATTATCTTTGAGGCCAAATTACAAAAGGATTATAGATGAAGGACATTAAAAAAATTAAATCGGCTTTAATTTCTGTATATCACAAAGATAACCTGGATGCGATTGTTAAAAAATTAGATGAATTAAACGTGACCATCTATTCAACCGGAGGGACACAATCGTTCATTGAAGAATTGGGAACCCCGGTAACCCCGGTCGAAGAACTGACCAGCTATCCTTCCATCCTTGGAGGTCGCGTCAAAACACTTCACCCGAAAGTTTTTGGCGGTATCCTTAACCGCCGCGACAATCCGGGCGACCAGCAACAAATTGCAAAATACGAAATTCCTGAAATTGACCTTGTTATTGTTGACCTCTATCCATTTGAAGCAACCGTTGCTTCCGGAGCTTCCGAAGAAGACATCATCGAAAAAATTGACATAGGCGGAATTGCCCTGATCCGGGGAGCAGCCAAAAACTTTAACGATGTGGTGATTGTTTCATCCCGAAACCAATACCAGGCTTTGCTCGATCTGCTGATCGAAAACGAAGGGGCCACCTCGCTCGACGACCGTAAAGAATTTGCCCGGCTCGCGTTTGCCACCTCATCGCACTACGACAGCGCCATTTTCAACTATTTCAACCGTGGAAAATCGGAAGAAGCCCGCATCAGCGTCAACGCAGGACAAGTGTTGCGCTACGGCGAAAACCCACACCAATCGGCCACTTTCTTCAAATTCAACAACTCCAATTCCGAAATAACTTTATCAAACGCAGCCGTTCTGCAAGGCAAAGCGCTATCGTACAACAACATGCTCGATGCCGATGCTGCATGGAAATCGGCCAGCGACGCCTTTCATTCGGCAACCCATCTGGAACCCAAATTCGCGGTTTCGGTCGTGAAACACCTGAACCCCTGCGGCCTGGCCGTTTCCGATAACCTGATGAAATCGCTCGAGCTGGCCTGGGCCGGCGATCCGGTAAGCGCTTATGGTGGCATTGTTTGTTTCACCGGCGTAGTTGATCAAACCATTGCCGAATGGTTCGACAAACGCTTCGTCGAAATCATTATTGCAACAGGTTATACTCCGGAAGCGCTGGAAGTTCTGGGCAAGAAGAAAAACCTTCGCGTTTTGGAAACGCCTGTAAAACCGCAGATCGCCGGTGAAAAGCTTTATCGCTCCATCAGCGGAGGACTGCTCATTCAGGATGAGGACGAAGGACTGGAGACCGACTATAAAAATGTAACTAAAATTCAATTCGACAGCAATAAAATGAATTTGTCGAAGTTTGGTATTACTGCCTGCAAGCACCTGAAAAGTAATGCCATCGCCCTGGTTACCCAAAATACTGACGGATCGTTCTGGCTGACCGGGGCAGGAATGGGGCAACCCAACCGGCTCGACAGCCTTCGCCAGCTTACCATTCCGCGTTTTAACCTGAAAGAAGGCGTGAAAACTGAAGACTCGGTCCTGATTTCTGATGCTTTTTTCCCATTCAGCGACAACATTGAAGCGGCCAACGAATTCGGGATCAAATACATTGTGGAACCCGGGGGCAGCATCCGCGACCAGGATGTGATCGATGCCTGCGACAAATATGGTATTGCGATGGTATTTACCGGGGTCAGGCATTTTAAACATTAAAAAGGAAAGAGTCATTAGTCATTGGGAAAACAATTTCCTAATGACCATTTTCTAATGACTTTTCGCAGAAAGTATAAACAAAGAAAGACACACATAATGGGATTATTTTCATTCTTAACACAGGAAATAGCCATCGACCTGGGAACTGCCAACACCATCATTATCCACAACGATAAGATTGTTGTTGACGAACCGTCGATCGTTACCATCGACCTGAAAACCGAAAAGCTTGTTGCCATTGGCGAAAAAGCCCGCCAGATGCAGGGGAAAACCCATTCGAACCTGAAAACCATCCGCCCACTTCGCGATGGTGTAATTGCCGACTTTAATGCTGCCGAGCAAATGATCAGGGGGATGATAAAAATGATGAATCCCAAATCCAGGTTCTTTGCACCTTCGCTCCGGATGGTTGTTTGCATCCCTTCCGGCTCGACCGAAGTTGAAATCCGTGCGGTACGCGACTCATCGGAACACGCCGGAGGCCGCGATGTGTATATGATTTACGAGCCGATGGCCGCTGCCATTGGTATTGGCTTGGATGTGGAAGCGCCTGAAGGCAACATGGTTGTTGACATTGGTGGTGGCACAACCGAAATCGCCGTAATTTCGCTGGGCGGGCTGGTTACCAATAAATCGATCCGTATTGCCGGCGACGACCTGACTGCCGACATCATGGAATACATGCGCCACCAGCACAACATTAAAATTGGTGAACGCACTGCCGAAGAAATTAAAATCAATGTCGGATCGGCGTTGTCGCAACTCGACAACCCACCGCCCGACTATGTAATACAGGGCCCCAACCAAATGACTGCACTCCCGATCGAAGTACCGGTTTCCTACCAGGAAATCTCGCACTGTCTCGAAAAATCGATCAACAAGATTGAAACAGCCATCCTAAGTGCACTGGAGCAAACACCTCCCGAACTATATGCCGACATTGTGGCCCGTGGAATCTGGCTGGCCGGAGGCGGGGCACTGCTCCGTGGATTGGCCAAACGATTTACCGACAAAATCAATATTCAGTTCCACGTTGCCGAAGACCCGCTGCGCGCTGTGGCCCGCGGTACCGGCATCGCGCTAAAGAATGTTAATAAATTTTCTTTCCTGATCAGGTAATTCCTGAAAAGGAAGGGGTAAACCTTCCGGCTGATGAGAAGTTTATTTCGTTTCCTGTTACGAAATTATTTTTTAATGATGTTTCTGGCGCTCGAGGCAATTTCATTTACCTTGATGGTCAATTTCAACAATTACCAACGGGTAACCTTTTTCAATTCAAGCAACGAGCTGACGGGAACAATCAATAAAAAATTCAGCACTTTCGACGACTATTTCAGTTTGAGCATCACAAATGCCCGGCTCGCTGCCGAAAATGCTTCGCTAAGGAAAAAGTTGCAGCGACTGATCACGCTTCAGGAACAAAATCCTCCGATCAATAAGCCTGATACGGTTGATGCCCCAGCCTACATTTTCACGGCGGCAAAAGTAATCAGCAACTCGGTAAACAGGACTTTCAACTACATCACCCTCAACAAAGGTTCGCGGCAAGGAATCAGGCCCGACATGGGAATAATCTGCGACGAAGGTGTTGTTGGGGTCATAACCAACGTTTCGGCCAACTATTCAACCGGCCTTTCGCTGCTGAACAAACGACTGAGCATTCCGGCCAAGATTACCAAAAACAATTATTTTGGGGCTTTGGTATGGGATGGCGAACACTACAACACGGCCGACCTGAAGGAAATCCCTTTTCACATCATGGTAAACGTTGGCGATACGGTCGTTACCAGCGGCTATTCAAATATTTTTCCTGAAGGCATTATGATTGGGACCATTACCAAATATGACGTAGAAAGCGGGACCAATTTCTACAACATTAAGGTCGAATTGTCCACCAACTTTAAAACGCTGAAATATGTGTACGTGGTGCAAAATACCAAACGCCCGGAACAGTTGAAACTGGAATCAAACAACACCTATGATTAAAGACCTGACGAAATATGCCATCATGTTCATCGTCCTGGTGTTGGTCCAGGTGCTTATCCTGAACAACATTCAGTTTAGCGGGCTGATTAATCCGTACGTTTACATTTTATTTATCCTTCTGTTGCCTTTCGCTACCCCAGGATATATACTGCTGGGGCTATCGTTCCTGATCGGCATTTCGGTTGACATTTTCTGCAACACACCAGGCATCCATGCCGGAGCGAGTGTCCTGCTGGGGTTTGTGCGCCCGGGGCTTGCGCGATTGGTCACTTCCCGCGAATTTATCGAGAAAGGAAACATGCCCAGCATGAAGCAGATCGGTTTTGCCAGTTTCCTGAAATATGTCGCCATTGCTGTTTTAATCCACCACTTTTTTCTTTTTTATGCCGAGTCGTTCTCGTTTACCGGTTTTTTCGAGACCTTACTGCGCACCATACTGAGCAGCATTTTTTCGATCGTGATCATTTTGGGCAGCCAATTCATCGTTTTTAAAAACTAAACCGAGGTGGATACTTTTTCAAAGCGCAGGTTCATTATTGCCGGTATCATTCTTGGCATCGGGATAATTTTTGTGATCCGTCTGTTCACCATCCAGATTACAAACAAAACCTACAAGCAATTTGCCACACGAAATGTACTCCGGAAAATAATTACCTTCCCCGCACGCGGCCTGATTTACGACAGGAAAAACAACCTGATGGTTTATAACAAAGCGGCTTACGACCTGATGATTATCCCGCGGGAAGTTAAATCGTTCGACACCACCGAATTGTGCCAGATCGTCCAGCTCGAACGGCAGGATTTACGGAACGCGATCAAAAAAGCCAAGCAGTACTCTTATTACAAACCTTCGATGGTTGCCGGGCAAATTTCTCCTGAAATTTATGCCCCACTTGAAGAAAAACTATACAAATACCCCGGATTCTTTGTCCAGTCGAGAACCCTGCGCGAATACCCGAACAAAAGCGCGGCACAGGTATTGGGCTATGTGGGCGAAGTTAACCAGCGGATTATTGACGGCGATAGTTATTACCGCCCGGGCGATTTCGTTGGAGTCAGCGGGCTCGAAAAAGCTTATGAAAAAGAGCTGCGCGGCATCAAAGGGGTGACCAAATCAATGGTTGATGTACACAACCGGGTGAAAGGCAAATACAACGAAGGGGCCGAAGATACCACCGCCGTTTTGGGAAAAAACCTGCTCACCGGCATGGACGCTTCGCTGGAGGCTTATGCCGAATTGCTGATGACCAATAAAAGAGGTGCAATTGTAGCCATCGAACCGGCAACCGGCGAAATTATACTGATGGTGAGCGCGCCGTCGTATGACCCGAATTTGCTCGTTGGCCGCCAACGGGGAACCAATTACGCCATCCTCGAACGCGATTCAATTAACAAACCCATGTGGAACCGCGCCATTATCGGCCAGTATCCACCTGGGTCAACCTTCAAACCCGTGAATGCGCTGATTGCCCTTCAGGAACATGCCGTCACCCCTTTCGAACGGTTCTCCTGTTCAGGGCCGGCATCAACGCCAATTAAATGCACACACAACCATGTGACGCCACTGGCCATGCGCGAAGGCATCCGCGAATCGTGCAACTCGTACTTCTGGAATGTGTTCCGGGCCATTATTAACCACGCTTCAACCCCGGAAGAAGGCTATGAGGCCTGGCGAAAACAGGTGTTGACCTTTGGGTTCAACCAGAAACTGGGCACCGAATTGTCTTCCGAAGTAAAGGGAAGCATTCCGGAGTCGTCGTACTACAATAAATATTTCGGGGTAAACCATTGGAATGCCCTGACAATCCGTTCACTGGCCATCGGACAGGGCGAAATAATGGCAACCCCGCTTCAAATGGCCAACGAGGCTGCGATCCTGGCCAACCGGGGATATTACATCACCCCGCACCTGGTCAAGGCCATTCAGGACACAAACCGGGTTTTTCAGGAGTTGAAATACGACAAGAAAGTTTTAGATTTCGACCAGCAATATTACGCCGTGGTCATTGAAGGGATGCAGGCCGTTGTCGATGAAACAAAATTGAAAATGACGGTCCATCTCGACAATGTTACAATCTGCGGAAAAACCGGGACAGTTCAAAACCCTCACGGGGCCGACAACTCTGTTTTTATAGGCTTTGCCCCGCGCGACAATCCCCAGATTGCCATTGCTGTTTACATCGAGAATTCGGGTTTTGGTGCAACTTATGCAGCGCCAATCGCCGGGTTACTCATCGAAAAATATTTGACCGATTCAATCACGCCGAGCCGGAAAGAACTGGAACAACGGTTGATTGAAACGGATTTAAGGAACGTAATTCAAGTTAAAAAATAAACGACGTGCCAAATCGCAACAATGTTTGGGCAAATATCGACTGGGTCACAGTTTCCATTTATCTGGCCATGATGCTCATCGGCTGGATGAATATTTACTCCGCTGTTTACAACGAAGGCCACAAAAGCATTTTCGATTTCAGCCAACAGTATGGCAAACAACTGATCTGGATTGTTGCGGCCATTTTCATTGCCGTCCTGATGATTAATACCGACTCCAAATTTTTCGTCACGTTCGCCTTCCCCATCTACATCCTGGTCCTACTGATCTTGTTATCGACACTCGTGATCGGTTCAGAAATAAAAGGGGCCAAGTCGTGGATTGAGATTGGCAATCTTTCGATCCAGCCCTCCGAATTTATGAAAATGGCCACTTCGCTGGCCCTTGCGCGGTATATCAGTTCGTACAATTTTAAAATGCACAGCTACAAGTCGCTTTTAACTCTGGCCGGAATCATTTTACTTCCTGTTGGACTGATTTTTTTGCAGAACGACACCGGCTCTGCCATTGTTTTCGGGGTTTTCCTGCTTGTGCTGTACCGCGAAGGCCTCAACGGGATTGTTTTGTTCTTCAGCTTCCTGATCGCACTGGTTTTTATCCTGACCATGATTTTCGATCCGTTTATAACCATCCTCATTTTAACGGTTGCCGCATTCCTGATCAATTACCTGCTCCGGAAAAAAGTAAAACGTAACCTGATCGGGATCGGCGTATTCTCTTCCATATTTTTCATCCTTTGGTTCATCAATTACCTCCTTCAGGGAACGGTTGATCCATTGTATTTCATTTTCACCGCCGCAGTAATTTCGGCAGCCCTTTTCTTCATCTGGGCCATGATGCTCCGAAAACATAGCCTGGCCATTTTGATTGGCATTTACCTCGGCACTGTTTTGTTTTCGGTTTCGGTTGATTACGTTTTCCACAACATCATGGAACAACATCAGCGCGACCGGATCAACGAATTACTGGGCATTCAGTCAGACATCCTGGGCACAGGGTACAACGTAAACCAATCAAAAATTGCGATTGGCTCAGGCGGGTTAATTGGAAAAGGTTTCCTCCAGGGGACCCAGACGAAGTACGAATTTGTTCCTGAACAGAGTACCGATTTCATTTTTTGTACCGTTGGCGAGGAATGGGGATTTTTAGGGACCACGTTGGTAATCGGGCTTTTTATGGGCCTGATGATGCGCCTGATATACCTGGCCGAAAGAAACCATTCAAGATTTAGCCGTGTTTATGGATATTGTGTGGTGGTTATCCTGTTTTTTCATTTCGCGGTCAACATTGGAATGACCATCGGGCTGGCACCGGTGATTGGGATACCTCTGCCCTTTTTTAGCTACGGAGGCTCGTCGCTCTGGTCGTTTACACTGTTGTTGTTTGTTTTCGTCAGGCTCGACGCCAGCCGGTTCGAACAGTTGAGCTTCTAACGGATGGATGAATGAATTATTCAACCCGTTCCGGGCAGCGCTCCTTTCCGGTGTTTCCTTTTCCTCCGGTTACAACCGGAGGTGATTAATATTTAACTCCACCGGAGTTAGGAGCCTTTCTCAGGTTTGTCAATTTTAATTCCAAAATCAGTCTCCACATAGTTGATCAATTCAGCAAAAAAACTGCGAAACAAATCTTCAAACTGCTGATATTCCGTATTCAGGACCTGAATGGCCCATTGGCTTTGCGTTGGCAACGAAGTGCGGCGTGACATGATTTCCAGTACCTGGAACAAATTATCGCGATGGGCATACGATTCCAGCCGTTTGTGCCGGATCAGGAACGGAAGAAACTGTTTGACCCGGAAAGGAAGAAGCGCAAAATTTGAAAGCATCACCGCATGGGCATGTTTCGCAAACTGATGCAAGGTATCAACCGAATATTCATGCCAGTTAGCAGCCAAAAAATGATCGAAAAACACATCCGTTACAATTCCGGCATACCGGCCATATCCGGGCTTCAGGAATTTCATAAATTCTTTTACATCAGCATGCTGATCGGTAAATAAATCAATTTTGCGGTGCAGAAGGATTCCGTAGGCCACTTGTTCCGGATAGTTCTGATGTTTGTTTCCTTTCACAAAATCGCCGATAAAGTTCCCGAGCTTAATCTCGTCCGAATCACCTGATAAATACAAATGCGCCAAATAATTCATC
>JBBIHV010000051.1:0-23587 GCA_037446835.1 Sunxiuqinia sp.
GCTTCAACCAATTCCGATAGGCAATTGAGATGGCCTCCAGCGCCATGGTCGTGCACGGTAATTATTGGATTTTCAGAAGATTCAGCTAATGCGCGGATGGCATTGTAAACACGTTTCTGCATTTCAGGATTGGCGCGCTGAACAGCATTTAACTCAATGTGATTTTCAAATTCACCGGTTGCCACTGACGAAACCGCGCCACCGCCCATCCCGATGCGGTAATTGTCGCCACCCAAAAGCACCACTTTGTCGCCTTGGGTTGGTTCGTCTTTCAGGCTATCTTTTTTAGCGCCGAATCCAATTCCACCGGCCAGCATGATCACTTTGTCGAAACCATATTTGCGTCCGTTTTCAAAATGCTCGAAAGTCAGGACAGAACCAGAAATAATGGGTTGACCGAATTTATTTCCGAAATCGCTGGCCCCGTTCGAAGCTTTGATCAGAATTTCTTCCGGAGTCTGATACAACCAGTCGCGTTCAGGAATTGCATTTTCCCACCGAGCCCCACCAAACCTCCCCGAAGGGGAGGCTTCAAAACCCGCATTGTTAACTTGGTTTTCGACAACCTGGTTGTTTAAGTCCCCCTTCGGGGGGTTTAGGGGGCTTGCCGTTTTATTTCTTGGATACGAAGTCATGTAAACAGCTGTTCCGGCAATAGGCAAACTGCCTTTTCCACCGGCAATACGGTCGCGGATCTCGCCACCCGTACCAGTTGCCGCGCCATTGAATGGCTCAACTGTAGTCGGGAAATTATGGGTTTCGGCTTTCAGCGAAAGCACGGTTTCAATATCCGTAACTTCAAAAAAGTCGGGTTTATCCTGCGTTTTTGGAGCAAATTGTTCAACAACGGGGCCTTGAACAAACGAGCAATTGTCTTTGTATGCTGAAATGATGAAATTGGGATTTTGCTGCGAGGTTTTTTTGATGAGCTGGAAAAGCGACATCTCCTGCTCTACCCCATCGATGATAAAAGTTCCATTGAAAATTTTGTGGCGGCAATGTTCTGAATTCACCTGTGAGAAACCAAACACCTCGCCATCGGTTAATTTTCGGCCCAGTTTTTCTGAAACCGAATTCAGGTAAGTTATTTCTTCCTGACTTAAGGCCAAACCTTCCTGCTCATTGTAAGCAGCAATATTGGCAATTTCCAGAATTGGCTCGGGCTGTTTGTTGATGGTGAAAATAGTTTGGTCGAGGTTGTGATAAAGCGATTTCAGCATGGGGTCGAAACCAGCTTCAGGCCCGGAAACTTCCACATATTCTTCAATACGCAGGATTCCTGAAATGCCCATGTTCTGGGTAATTTCAACCGCATTGGTACTCCAGGGAGTCAGCATTTCCTTTCGTGGACCGACAAACCATCCGGATAATATCTCCTGATCGAGTTTTTCGGCCTCGCCAAACAACCAGATTAGTTTCGGAATATCTTCAGGATTAAGTTTTTGCAGTGAATTTAAAGCAATTATGGTGTCTTGCGGAGTTTTGAAGAATAGAATCATTTCGGAATATTTAATTGTAATATTTTGACTTGCAATCAACTGGAAAATGAATGCGACAAAGATAAATATTTCAGGATTAACCCGGTTAAAAAAATGGTGAAGGGAATAGAGTTAACAATAGGGTAAAACTGTCTGCCCTGACTGTCGAATAACCAAATTTTTTCCGGATAAAATTGAAAATATTTGTTTGAACATAATAATAAAGACCAAATTTCAGATCAGAATGAATTAAATTCAAAATCGCGAACCAAAAAACATCAAAACAAACGTATCTATATTTCTATATATGTATTTGTATTTCAGCCACTAACAATTTTCTTAACACAAATTTCACATATCTGATTGATTTGTGCTGATCCATTTAAATAAACTTTTGTTCAAGGTGGTTCGAAAATTTAATCTATATATTTGCGGCCAAAATTTAGGATAATCCTTTCAAAATCACATTATGAAACAAATCAAATACGTATCTCCTCAAGAAGCAGTAAAAGTTATTAAATCGGGCGACAGGGTGCACCTGAGCTCGGTAGCGGTAACGCCGCATACACTGATCAAACCTTTGGTCGAGCGCGGAAGAAATGGTGAATTGTACGATGTAAAAATTCAGCACATTCACATTGAAGGACAAGTGGACTATGCCAACATCGAATTTGAAGGAATTTTTCAGGGCGAACAATTTTTTGTCGCCGGGAATATGCGCAAGCAAACCCAGGCTGGTTATGCCGACTATATTCCGGTTTTCCTGAGCGAAACGCAAAAACTAATCCGCGAAGGCTATCTTCATGTGAACGTGGCCATGGTCATGGTTTCACCTCCCGACAAGCATGGTTTTGTTTCGTTGGGTACTTCGGTTGATGCCTCACTGGCGGCAGTTGAATGTGCCGATGTGGTTATTGCAGCCGTAAATCCAAACGTTCCGCGATGCTGGGGCGATGCAATGATACATATCGACCAGATTGACATTTTTGTGGAAGATGATATCCCGCTGTATGCCCACGGTTTTGCCCCACTGACTGATGTTGAGACTTCCATTGGTAAAAATGTTGCAGCATTGGTTGACGACCGGGCCTGTTTGCAAATGGGTATTGGCGGCATTCCGAATGCCGTGCTGGCCCAGTTGGGTAATCACAAAGACCTGGGCGTACATTCAGAAATGTTCTCCGATGGAATTTTGCCACTCGTTGAAAAAGGGATTGTAACCGGGAAATATAAAAATATCGACAAAGGAAAAATGGTTGCCTGTTTCCTGATGGGATCGAAAGCCCTTTATGATTTTGTTGACGACAATCCACGCGTTGCCATGATGGATGTGGCGCATACCAACAATGTAGCGGTCATCCGCAAACTCGACAACGTTACCGCCATCAATTCCGCCCTTGCCATCGACATCACCGGTCAGGTTTGTGCTGACTCGATTGGCATTAAACATTATTCCGGAGTTGGCGGACAGATCGACTTCATCCGTGGTGCAGGCCATTCAAAAGGGGGAAAACCCATTATCGCTTTACCTTCGGTGACCACAAAAGGTGTTTCAAAGATTTGTCCAACCCTGATTGAAGGCTCTGGAATTGTAAGCACACGCGCCAATATCCATTGGGTTGTTACCGAGTACGGAGCTGTTAACCTGTACGGGAAAACCATGCAGGAACGGGCCAGGCTGCTGACTTCAATTGCACATCCGGCACACCGGGAATCATTGGAAAAAGCTGCTTTTGAGCGTTTTGGCCCACATTTTCATTTTGTTAGTAATTATGTCAACCAATAAATAACTCATACAAAAAGGCAGGCTCAAAATCTGCCTTTTTTCTTACAATTTATTCAAATTAAAATGGGCTGTTTCTAAAGATCCACGTAAATACCAATCTCAAACAGCTTTCAATAAATTTCTTTCAAGACATAAAAACCAATTCTGCTGCAAAACACGCGTCTAAAAATTCGAATAACTGAGCATTTTGTTAAAAAAGATTTATTCTGAACGTACCTTTGCAGTGCAAAAATATCTATTGAAAACACTATTTTCCTTATCAAATTAAATTTTTCACAAAATGGAAATAACTCATATTGAACACATTGGAATTGCAGTTACCAGCCTGGAAGACGCCATTCCTTATTATGAAAACATTTTAGGCCTGAAATGTTATGCCGTGGAAGAAGTTGCCGACCAAAAAGTTAAAACGGCATTCTTCAAAGTAGGCCAAACCAAAATCGAACTGCTGGAGTCAACCGATCCGGAAGGGCCAATCGGAAAATTTTTGGAAAAGAAAGGGCCAGGCGTTCACCATCTGGCTTTCGCCGTTGAAAATGTGAACGAAGCGCTTAATGATGTTGCGGCCAAAGGCGTTCAACTGATTGACAAAGCCAGCAGGAAAGGAGCGGAAGGATTGAACATCGGGTTCCTTCACCCCAAATCAACACTGGGTGTGCTAACCGAACTCTGTTCCGACAAATAAATCAGACCAAACTACCTATAAAAAACAAAATGAATAATCAGGATAAAATAACAAAACTCATTGACCTGCGCGTTGAAGCAAAACTCGGGGGTGGTGAAAAAAGGATTGAAGCACAGCACCAAAAAGGCAAAATGACTGCACGTGAACGCATTTCACTTTTGCTGGACGAAGGAAGTTTTGAAGAGTACGATATGTTTGTTACTCACCGCTGTGATAACTTCGGCATCGAAAAAACCAAATTTTTAGGCGATGGCGTTGTAACAGGCCAGGGAACCATTGACGGCCGGGTTGTTTACGTTTATGCCCAGGATTTTACCGTATTTGGTGGCTCGCTTTCCGAATCGTACGCACTTAAAATCTGTAAAGTAATGGATATGGCCATGAAAGTTGGCGCACCAATCATCGGGATTAACGACTCAGGTGGCGCCCGAATTCAGGAAGGTGTTACCGCATTGGCAGGTTATTCCGAAATTTTCCAGCGCAATATCATGGCTTCGGGAGTTGTTCCGCAGATATCGGCCATTTTTGGTCCATGTGCCGGGGGTGCGGTTTATTCGCCAGCATTAACCGACTTCATTCTGATGACGAAAGATACCTCGTACATGTTCGTCACCGGGCCAAAAGTAGTCAAAACTGTAACAGGCGAAATGGTGAGCGACGAGCAATTGGGAGGCGCATCTGTTCACGGTTCAAAGTCGGGTGTCACCCATTTTATTGCTGAAAATGAAAATGAAGGCATTCTGTTAATTCGCAAACTATTGAGCTACTTGCCTCAGAACAACCTCGAAGATCCGCTTTTATTCCCATGTAAAGATCCGATTAACCGTGTGGAAGATTCGCTAAATACGGTAATCCCCGAAAATCCTAACAAACCTTACGACGTGAAGGACGTCATTCATGCCATTGTTGACAACAATGAATTTTTGGAAGTTCACCGCAACTATGCACAGAATATTGTGGTAGGTTTTGCGCGTTTCGATGGCGTTTCAACAGGAATTGTGGCGAATCAGCCAAATTATCTGGCTGGGGTGCTCGATATTAATGCTTCACGCAAGGCTGCCCGTTTCGTTCGTTTCTGCGACGCGTTCAATATCCCGATTGTGACCTTGGTCGATGTTCCGGGATTCTTGCCGGGAACAACCCAGGAATACGGCGGAATTATTACTCACGGAGCGAAGCTACTTTATGCCTATGGCGAGGCAACTGTCCCAAAAGTTACGGTAATCCTGCGGAAAGCTTATGGTGGTGCGTATTGTGTAATGAGTTCGAAACATTTGCGCGGCGACGTCAATTATTCATGGCCTACCGGAGAGATTGCCGTAATGGGGCCAAAGGGGGCCATCGAAGTACTCCAATCGAAGAAAATTGCAGCCATTGAAAATGAAGCCGAACGAAATGAATTCATTTTGAGAGCAGAAAAAGATTACAAAGAAAAGTTTGCAAATCCATATAATGCAGCCAGGTATGGATATATCGATGATATAATTGAACCACGAAATACCCGTTTCAGGATTATCAGGGCGTTGCAAAGCCTGACTACGAAAAAGGTGCTCAACCTGCCAAAGAAACACTCCAATCTTCCATTGTAACCATGAACATACGCTATATTCTACAATTTGGCACAAGCCTGACTGGTTCCCTCTCGGTGTTTCAGCTATTCTTATTTTGGGGTATTATCATGCTGCTGGTTGCCCTGTTCATCTTCCTTTTAATCCGGACAAATAAACTGATTGCAGCGAAAAACCAGCCGCTGGTGAAGGAAATACAGGTGGCACAAAACAGGAAAGAAGGGAATTCGTTAACCAACGAAGAAGCTGCCGCAATAGCACTGGCAATAAACATGTATAAAAGAGACCTGCACGACATGGAGAGCTTTACAATTACTTTAAAGAAGGTTTCAAGGATATATTCTCCCTGGAGCTCAAAGATTTACACATTACGTCAAAATCCCAGATTTTAAAACACACGAAACGAGCCATGAGAATTACTTCTCACACAGGAGAATGATTCTTGGCGAGTTCCATCTGACAATTAAAAAACAATTATAAACAGATGAATAAATTTTCATTCAAAATAAATGGTAACAAATACGATGTTGACGTAAAAAACGTCGATGACAATGTTGCTGAAGTTGAAGTCAATGGATTTACCTATTCTGTTGAATTCGACCGGGTTATCGAAACAACAAAAACGCCAAAATTAGTTCGGAACGCCGTAGTTCCATCAACCGACATTACCCTTTCCGAACAAAAAACAAGTTCACCGGCCGGCCCGAAAGGGGCAGGCTTTGTCAAATCGCCCCTTCCGGGAACCATCCTGGATGTTCATGTCGCAGTTGGCGACACCGTGAGGTCGGGCGATAAATTGATTACACTGGAAGCCATGAAAATGGAAAACATTATCAATTCTGACAAGAGTGGCAAAGTTGTTTCTGTTCATTTCAAAAAGGGTGATGCCGTTATGGAAGGCGATATTCTTGTTGAAATTGGCTAATTAACCTACAAATCCAGATCAGGATGATCATTACAAAATTGAACTGAACCCGAAATTTTAACTTTTGATATGTAGTTCTGTCACAGAAACAAATTTTCGGCTGATTTCAGGTAAATTTTAGAACGGTAAACCCTTCAAACATTGGGATTACCGTTCTTTTTTTTGAGATGTACCGGGGCTACTGCTCCACTACTCTGAATAATTCCGGAACATAAAAATTTAAGCCAAAAACAGCCCGTCAGGCAATAACATTAAAGTTATGGGACCGGCAAAATTTCAGCAAAATCAGGTATTTCAGAAAGAAAAGTATAGGTATTTTCCACAAAATTGAGCCGACAGCAGTAATGCTGCATTCCGTTGCTGACAATCAGAAAACTGACCTTCAGCGGCATGTTGTAGCGGGCAATCTGGTCGAACGTTTGCTGGCTTATTTTTACTTCCGGCGCCTTAAATTCGGCCACTAAAACAGGATTGCCCTGACGGTCAAAAACAACCAGGTCGGCACGCTGCGGATTGCCATTAATATTTACCGCGGCTTCGACCGTAAGCAAGGATGGTGAATATTTTTTTTCAGCAACAAGAAATTGTAAAAAGTTCTGCCTGACCCATTCTTCAGGGGTAAGCCGCACAAATTTTTTCCGGAGTGGATCGAAAATAAAGACTTTCTCCCCGGAATTTTTAAACCGGAAAGAATATTCGGGCAAATTCAGTTTTTGCATGACGAAGCCAACAAAGTTTGTATTTTTGTAAAAATAGAGAAAAAGTTCGGAGTGCCTAAAGTCCCGAGTGCCTAAAGTATTTACACAGGCTTTAACTTTAGGCACTTTAGGCACTTATAACTTTAGGCACTAGCTTATGAAGACGAAAGAAGAAATTGTTGAAAACTGGCTTCCACGCTATACCGGAAGGCCACTGGAAGACTTTGACGACCTGATTTTGCTGACCAATTTCCACATGTACGTGGATATGTTCGCGCAAAAATTTGGGGCCCCGATTCTGGGCGAAAATAAAAACATGCCCAATGCCAGCGCCGAGGGAATTACAATCATCAACTTCGGAATGGGCAGCCCGAACGCTGCTACCATGATGGATTTGCTGAGCGCCATTCACCCCAAAGCGGTTCTTTTTTTGGGGAAATGTGGTGGCCTGAAGCAAAAAAACCAGTTGGGCGATTTCATTCTGCCCATCGCGGCAATCCGCAGCGAAGGAACCTCGAACGACTATTTGCCTCCTGAAATACCTGCCCTTCCGGCATTTAACCTGCAACGGGCCGTTTCGACCGCCATCCGAAACCGCAAACACGATTACTGGACTGGCGTGGTTTACACCACCAACAAACGCGTGTGGGAATACGACGAACGTTTCAAAAAATACCTTGAAAAATCGCGGGCCATGGCGATTGACATGGAAACTGCAACCATTTTTACCGTCGGGTTTTACAACCAAATCCCTTCCGGAGCGTTGTTACTCGTGTCCGATCAACCGATGATTTCGACCGGCGTAAAAACCGAGGCCAGCGATCAGGTCGTTTCGAACAATTTTGTGCGCGAACATCTCGAAACCGGGATTGATGCCCTTCTTGAGATTAAAAACAATGGCGAATCGGTGAAACACCTGAAATTTTAAACCGCTCATGGCAATTACCTACGAAGAAATCATCGGCAACCTTCAGAAAAAAATATACCATCCCATTTATTTTCTGATGGGCGAGGAAACCTATTTTATCGACAAAATCAGCGACTACATTGCCGATCATGTTTTAACCGATGCCGAAAAAGGGTTCAACCAAACGGTGCTGTACGGAAAAGATCTGGAGCCAAGCACCATTATCGGCAATGCACGCCGGTTCCCGATGATGGCCAACCACCAGGTAATCATTGTGCGGGAGGCACAGAACATCAAAAAAATTGAAGACCTTGAACCATACATCAAAAATCCGCTGCCTTCAACCATTCTGGTGATCAACTATAAATACAAAACACTCGATAAACGAAAGACATTCACCAAACTGGTTGACCAAAAAGGGGTGCTTTTCGAATCGAAAAAAATTTACGACAACCAGTTGCCGGCCTGGATTTCGTCGTACCTGAAAGAAGTGCAATACACCATTTCCCCGCAGGCCACCGTCATGCTTTCGGAATACCTGGGGGCCGACCTCGGCAAAGTGGCCAACGAACTGGACAAACTCATCATTTCACTGCCGGTTGGCTCTCAGATTACGCCCGACCACATCGAGAAAAACATCGGCATCAGCAAGGAATTCAATATTTTTGAGCTTCAGAATGCACTGGGCGAACGAAACTTACTGAAAGCCAACCGGATCATCAATTACTTCGGGGCCAATCCATCGTCAAACTCGGCGCCAGTGGTCATATCCGGGCTCTTTTCCTATTTTTCGAAATTGCTGAATTACCATTTTCTGGAAGACAAATCGCAGAACAATGTGGCCGCCAGTCTTCAGGTATATCCGTTTTTCGTAAAAAACTACGTGGCCGCCTCCAAAAATTTCAGCATAAAAAAACTGGTCGAAATCATCAGTATTTTACGCGAATTCGATATGAAATCGAAAGGCTGGGGCAATGTTTCAGCTTCGCCTGCCGACCTTCAGCGCGAAATGATTTACCGCATTTTACATTAAAGCACTTGCCATGACCATAATTTTAATCCTCATTACCGTAGTAGTTTCCTTCGCAGCTTTCAAATCGCCCAAGCTGATGGAGCAACTTCAGTTTAACGCCAGTAAGGTCTATTACAAAAAAGAGTATCACCGGCTGGTCACTCATGCCTTCGTCCATGCCAGTTGGGAACATTTGCTTGTGAACATGATTGTTTTGTATTCGTTTGGAAGTGCGGTGGAAGAATATTTTAAAATCAGTTTCAGGAACAACCATACCCTGTTTTTCATCTTGTTATACCTGGGCGGAATCCTGTTTTCCAATCTTTACGCCCTGATCAAGCACCACAAAAACTACTTTTACAATGCGGTCGGTGCTTCAGGGGCCGTATCGGCCGTGCTTTTTACCGCGATTTTCTTCGATCCCTGGAACCCGATATATTTCTTTGGCATTTTGCCTTTCCCCGGAATCGTGTTTGCCGTGCTGTACCTGGTTTATTCGTACCAAATGAGCAACAAACAAAAAGACAATGTGGCCCACGATGCACATTTTCTGGGCGCCGCGTTTGGTTTTGTCTTTCCAATTTTGCTAAATCCACTGCTCTTCGAAGATTTTCTGGACAAACTTTTCAGGCTGATTAAATGAAAAAGGCCATCTTTCTGGATCGCGACGGTGTAATTATCAACAATCGGGAGCAATATTACATCTGGAAAACCGAACAGATGCATCTGGTTGATGGAATTGCAGAAAATCTGCAAATGCTTGTCCTGAAAGGCTTTCAAATCTTTATCGTGACCAACCAGGGCGGAATTTCAAAGGGATTGTATTCCAGAAAAGATATTCAGCACCTACACCAAGAACTCACGGAAACGTTCAGGAAAAACCAGGTTGAAATTTCAGAAATCGCCTGTTGTCCGCACCATCCGGAGGTTGAGAAATGTTTGTGCCGGAAACCGGGATCGCTGATGATCGACAAATTGATTGCAAAACACGGCATCAGCAAGGAAGGTTCGTATTTCATCGGCGACAGCGAAACCGACATGGAGGCGGCCAAGAATGCAGGGATCCGGGGAATCCGCATTATTCCCAATCAAAATATGTATCCACACATTTCATTTTTACTTCAATGAGTGCCGGAAAATTCATCCTGAATAACGGTTCGTTTGCGAACGCCGACGATTACCGGATTACCGTTGCTGAATCGGAAGGAATGTTGTTTTCAGAAAAAATGCGTGCAGTGCGCACAACGTTCCCTTTTTTCAGGGAAACACTTGATTTAATAAAACTCAAGTTGCTTATTTTCAACCAGTTGTTTCCTGAATTTACTGAAAACGATGGCGCCGGCCTGAAACGGCAACTCGAACGGGCGCTCACCAAAAACAAGCAATTTTTAGGCGCCGTTCTGACGCTCTCTTTTTCATTTTATAATGAAAAGCTGAATTACACCATCCGCTCCGAAAAATTTCCGACCCCCGGTTACGAACTGAATGAAAAAGGATTGTATATCAGCGTCTTCGATAAAATTCAGAAACCGGCATCCGCCTTGTCAAATTTAACTTTAGGTTCCGAAGTGTACTGGAATATTTCAAAACACCACCTGTACGAAGGCCAACCCGATTGCTTTCTTATTCTGAATACCAGTGATCAGATTGTTGAAACTCCCGAATCGAACGTGTACCTGATAAAAGGCACCCGGATCAGGGGCGCCAGCGTTGAACAGGGCGCCTTCATGGACACGACATTTCCATTGATGCTTGATCTGTTTAAAGATTTAAACCTGGAATATTCTGAAAATGAAGGGATAACTATTCAGGATGTTAAAGATGCCGAAGAAATATTCACGGTTAATGCCATTGAAGGAATTCGCTGGATTGTTGGGTTTGAGGGCAAACGGTTTTTCAACAACACAATCCGGAAGATCTCGGAACTATTTAATCGGCAATTAGTTCAATGACGGGTTTTCAGGAAAATTCTCCCACATTTTATATTTTCCGCCCATGGCTTTTACCGATTCGGCCCACATGGCATTTTCGTTGATTGACATGAGTTCTTCCTGTGAAATGTCAGCCACAAGCCACGAATTTTCTTTGATTTCTTCTTCGAGCTGTCCGGGTTCCCATCCGGAATATCCCAAAAAGAACCTGACCTGATGCTGATCAACAAGGCCAAGCTTGATTTGTAATTTCAGGGCTTCGAAATCGCCGCCCCAGTATAAATTTTCGCGAATGTGGATACTTTCAGGAATACTATTTCCGAGCGAATGGATAAAATACACGGAATCAGTCCCTACCGGCCCGCCAATGTGTATTTCAGAATCAAAATCAGGAAAGTCAACAAAAATATCTTCAACCGGGAATTCAACTTTTTTATTCAGGATAAAACCAACAGCGCCGTTTTCGTTGAAAGAGGCCAAAAGAATGATCGAACGGTTAAAATAACTTCCGGCCAAAAAGGGTTCTGCAATCAGAACGCTCCCTTGTTTGGGCGCAACATGGTTTGTCTCGATCCTGAATATGTTGGTGTTTAGTTTCATGGCTGAACTTTACTGAAGAAATATAGCAATTCTACTGGTTTTATCAAAAAATTAAATTCTTTTTTTTGATAAAATAGCTATGAATTTGGTTAATAAAGAATTGATTAGGGAAATTTGTGAAATTATCTCCTGCGAAAGCCATCGGAAAGAATAATAAAGTACAAAAGAAGATATTCGGGTCTTTATTTTTCTTCCACAATAACAAAAACATCTTCGTCAGCTTTTTTCATCAAAAATTGTTCCCGTGCAAACTTTTCCAGATTCGCGTCATTGGTTTGCAATTCATACAATTTACGTTTATCGGTAACAATTTTTTGCTTGTAAAAGTTAACCTGAGCCTCAAGAAGAGCCAGGTCCTTCAGGTTTTGCCGGTGTTGCATCAGGTTATTATCGTCAAAAAAAATGATCCAGACTACAAATGCCACCAGAGCAATCACGTATTTATTGATGGGAAATATCAGTACCTTCAGGATTAAATCTTTGGCTTTCATGGAAATGATTTTAAACAAAAATAGAGATTTACCTGACAAAAAAAAAGGGGATGAAATAATTCATCCCCTTTCGGAATAAAAAATCCGTTTATTCCTGATCGGGCAAAAAGTTTGGATAGGTATAACCCTTTGGCGAAACAAAATTTTCCTTGATCGTCCGGATAGAAGTCCAGCGCAGAAAATTGAAGATTGAGCCGGCTTTGTCGTTCGTTCCTGATCCACGGGCACCGCCAAACGGTTGCTGCCCGACCACGGCGCCGGTAGGCTTGTCGTTGATGTAAAAGTTACCGGCAGCATTTTCGAGGCGTTTGGTAATTTTTTCGATGTTGTAACGATCCTGCGAAAACACGGCGCCGGTCAGTGCGTAAATTGAAGTCAGGTCGAGCAAATCGAGGGTGTGGTCCAGTTCATCATCTTCGTAAACATAAATGGTCAACACCGGGCCGAATAGCTCTTCAACCATTGTGATGTAATCCGGTTTTTTGGCCAGGATAACGGTTGGCTCAATAAAATAGCCGACAGACTTATCACATTTTCCACCAAAAAGAACTTCGGCATCGGCATCGGTTTCGGCACGGCGAATAAACCTTTCCAATTTATCGAACGATGGTTCGTCGATTACGGCATTTACAAAATTGGTAAAATCTTCGGGCGGCCCCATTTTGACAGTAGCCAACTCATTGCCAAGCCGTTTAGAAACTTCAGGCCAAATACTTTGCGGAATATAGGCCCTGGAAGCTGCCGAACATTTCTGCCCCTGATATTCGAAAGCCCCGCGCACCATGGCAATGGCCAGCGCCTGTGGATCGGCAGTTGCATCAGCAAAAATGAAATCTTTGCCCCCGGTTTCGCCAACAATACGCGGATAGGATTTGTATTTATAAATATTTTCGCCTACGGTTTTCCAGATTCCCTGGAACACACCGGTTGAGCCGGTAAAATGGATCCCGCCAAAATCGGGCGACTGAAGAACCACCTCGGCGGCAGTTGGGCCACCCACGTAAACGAGGTTGATTACACCGTCGGGCAACCCGGCTTCCTGAAATATTTCCATGATCACAGCAGCCGAATACACTGCGGTTTTCGAGGGTTTCCACACCACCACATTGCCCATCATGGCAGGGGCGGCTGGCAGGTTGCCCGCAATGGAAGTGAAGTTAAACGGGGTCAGGGCAAAAACAAAACCTTCCAACGCTCTGAATTCATTGTAATTCCAGATTCCGGGAGCCGATTCGGGCTGCATTTTATAAATATCGGTCATGCAACGTACGCCATACCTGAAAAAGTCGGCCAATTCGCAGGCGGCATCAATTTCAGCCTGAAAGGCATTTTTCGATTGCCCAAGCATGGTTGCAGCATTTATTTTTGCCCGGTAAGGCCCGGCCAACAGATCGGCCGCCTTCAGAAAAACAGCTGCGCGGTGGTGCCATGCCATCGAATTCCATTTTTCACGGGCCATCATGGCGGCATCAATGGCCATTTGCACATGCGAAGCATCGCCCTGGTAATAATAGCCCAGGGTATGTTTGATGTCGTGGGGAGGGGAAATCCGGATACGGCGGTCGGTTGTAATTTCCTTGCCACCGATAATCATCGGCAATTCGAGTTCGACCGACCGTAATTCGTTCAGTATTTTTTTCAGTTCAGCCCTTTCTGGCGAACCCGGCGCGTAGCTTTTTATGGGTTCATTTTTGGCAACCGGGATATTAAAAAATCCTTTTGACATGATTGATTTCTTTATTTTGAAAAACTAAATCTTCTTGCAGCAAAACTAGGGTTTACGAATTGCTTAATTCCTAATAAATATCACATTTCATTTTTCAGCATTGAATATCCAAAGAACGATGGGAAATTAAATTTTGCTATATTTATTGCCTTTAAAATCGGTATCTGCTTAGGAAAATTCATGTCAGGAACAATTATTAACGTATTAAAAAATCGTTTCCACCTTGATTTCAGGAATGATGTCCTAAAAATCATTGGGCTTCACATTGTTATACTTTTGGGCTTAGTTTCAGGCTTCGCGCTTTTTTTTCGCGACCTGTTAGGTTTTTCGCCCGACGAGTGCCTTCCAGGCGATATTTCTATCCTGGTAGTTTTTGGCGCTGCCCTTTATGCACTGCTTTTAAACCGGGTTAAACTGGCTATCCAATCTTTTTTTCTGGTCCCGTTTATCCCCTATTTTTTCTATATTTCCAGCTCTTTTTCAATATTTCAGAACAACCTTTCAATTACCTATTCGTTGTGGACACTCATCCCATTTTTTATCCTGTTCCTGATTTTTGATGATAAAATATGGAACCTGACCATCTATTTCGCCCTTTCGATTTTAACCCTGTTGGCCCATGTTTTCCTTGCAGGTTTAACCGACCTGATCTTTACCTATAGCTGGCAGGTGGAAAGGGCCATCGCAAATCCGTTTTTAACCCTGACTGTTTTTTATCTGGTGTCGTTATTAATTGCCTGGAACTTTCAGGGCATCGTCAAAGAATTAACGGCACAAAGGGAAAACACTGAAAAAATGATCAGCCAAACCTTCAGGAACCTTCAGAAAGGGCTGATGCTCCAGGAAATTATCTATGACGAATTTGGCTCCGTTTCGCATTTGGAGGTACGCAAAACAAACCTGGCCTTTGAACGCATGTTCCGGATAACTTCGCGCGAACTGAAAGACCAGCGGGCTGATGATGTTTTTCCGAAAATCTTCAGGGACGCATTCGACTGGAACAATCAATTCCTGAATTCGAAAAAAAACAATTTCGATTTTTACCTCGACCGGCTTGACAAATATTTTGAAGCTTTTACCTTTAAACTGAATGAAAATCAGATTGTAAGCCTGTTCACCGACATCACCGCCAAACAAAGCAAAATCTTATCGCTGGAGGAAAGCAGCCACAGGTATCAGGTACTGCTGGAAGCCATTCCCGACTTGTTCTTTATCATCGACAGGGATGGAATTTACGTCGATTTTGTTTTTAAAGCCTCAGATGCCTTAAAAATCAAGCCAAGCGACATCATTGGAAATTCAATCTTTGAGGTGGGATTTTCTGAAAAAATGTCAAACAAAATTTATCAGTGTATCCAACAATGCATTGATAATGATAGCATTGAAACCATTGAATACGCCCTTGAGATAGAAGGGACCACCGCCATGTTTGAAATGAGGATCGTGAGGCTGAGCGATGATTCGGTCATTTCGCTGGCCCGCGACATTACCCAGCGCAAACTTGCCGAAATCAGGCTTGAAGAAGCAAAAAACCTGGCAGAAGAAGCCGACCAGTTGAAAACAGCTTTCCTGGCCAATATCTCACACGAAATCCGTACCCCAATGAATGCCATCATCGGCTTCTCGAAAATGATTGGTTCGCCTGATTTCGACGATGAAGAAAAAAGCAAATTTGTTGACATTATTATTACAAACGGGAAATTGCTGATGACGATGATCAACGACATGATCAGCCTGTCGAAAATTGAAAGCAATACCCTGGTTGTTAAAATACAGACCTGCCGTGTAAACGACATGATGGTAAACCTTTACAAAGAATTCGGTTATGACCTGGAAGACCATGAAAACATCCGGTTAAAGGTAAATTGTGCAAACTCGAACCCAAAGTTCACCGTTCAGACCGATCCTACCTTACTTCAGTCGGTTTTACAAAAACTGATAGACAATGGGATTAAATTTACCGAACAGGGTGAAGTTGAATTTGGGTACCGGATTTTGGAATCAAATTCACTGGAATTTTTTGTGCGTGACACCGGGATTGGCATTGCCGACCGTGACCAGGAACGCATTTTCGAACGATTCCACCAACTCGACAACCGAACCATACGCGCTTATGAAGGCACCGGATTGGGATTGTCGATAGCACAACACTATGTGCGCTTGCTGGGCGGAAAACTGAACGTTAACTCCAAACCAGGCAAAGGCTCAACCTTCTATTTCGACATTCCTTATGCTCGGGAAGAAAGCCCGTTGAAAATTGTCCGCTAGAAAAAGTGTTCAATCACGGTGTTCAAAGACCAGTCAAAACGAGCATTCCCCATTCAATCTTTTCCCCATCGGTTGACTTACTTCACAGCCGAATTTATGTTTACAAAACCCACCAAACGGTCGTATCGTCCGGCTTGTTCGCGGTAATAAGCAAAAATCTGATAGTCGTTTTCGGTAACAAAAAATGAACCTTCCAGGTTAACCGCGTCAGCTTTTTTAGATCCTTCCGGAACATAAACGTATTCGTAATTGTAATAGCCCTGTTTCAAAAGCAGGGTAAGTTCATAGCCGGCATGAGCGAAATTCCAGGTCATCTCGTTCGACTTATTCGCATTCCAGCCGGTAAGTGCACCAAACACGTTTACCGAGCCACCTATTAGCGGGCTTGGCAATGGCAAGAAAAAATGGACAAATTCGTAGTCGCATTCCGTGTTAAAATCGGTGACCCGGTCCTCAGTTTCAATCACAAAATTGCCATTCATGTCTTTGTAATTTCGGTAATCTTTATTGCTCCTGACTGCGTCGGGCAACAAGGTGGCATGATAATACGGCCTGAAGAATTTTACATTATCCACATTTTCTCCCGGATGACGGGTGGTCCGGAGATCAAAATACCTGAACTCGTTTCCCCCCGGAAAAACATTTTCCCTGGTGTAGTCATATTCAAGTACGTTATCCTGAAGGAAACTGGGTTTTAAGTCGCGGACCGCGTTGTCCCACCTTCGGTTTTGCATCAGCACAACTTTAATTTCGTCAACCGGGTTCATCGGCTTGAGGTTGCCCAGAAATATTTTAAAATTTACTTCCTGGTTCGCGCCGTTAAACGGGTCAAAAGTTGCCTTTTTCACTTGTCCGTCAATTCTGACCAGCGGTTCGACCACATAAAAACGCTGGATCAGTACCAGGCTGTCGCGGTTGTTGTTCTCGAAAACCACCAGCGCATAATTGCCCGACAGTTTTGGCTTACAATCGTCATTGGGAATCAGTAGCTGATAATTGACATATTTCATGGTTGTATTGAAACTCATTGCGTAATCAGTTACCGGATTGTCAGGCATCCCATCCAGATATTCGTTTTGCCTGACGAAAGACTCGTTCCAGTCGGCATCGCAATGGATTAGCGTGTATGAAAAGTTTTTCGGATCGTCGGCCAGATCGTCGAATTTTAAGACCAGGTGCGCATCGCCGCCCAGCTCGATCTCCGGATTTGAAAGCTCGTTCCCATCACGGTACATCTGTACTGATTTGATTTCGTTACGATAAACGGCATTCTGATACTGAAAATCGCCTGCCACCGCACTTGCAACAAGCGGCCCCAGCATTAAAACAACATTAAAAAAGATGAAAAAAACGGTTCTTTTTGAGCACATGTTAATTAAGGCTTTAAAACTGAACTACAAAAACATACGAAGGACCAGAACACCCAAGCCCATTATCATTTCAGGAAACGGTTTCATACACCTAAATATTTCAACAGGTGAGATTATAAAACAAAGATTGTGAAAAGATTTTTAAATCTTTACTTTTGGACATCCTATAATTCATTTTGATACTGTTAAATAATTGCCATGCTCTATCACCGCAAATTTATACATGCCAAATCAAAAACCTGGGTCGTTTTTGTTCACGGGGCCGGGGGTAGCAATGTCGTCTGGTTCCGCCAGTTGAAAGAATTCAAGAAACATTTCAATGTTCTCTTGGTCGATTTGCGCGGACATGGCAAATCAAAACCGACAGTTCAGGAGCTTGACTCAGCATATTCGTTCGACGAAGTTGCGCTTGACGTGATCGGGATCATGGATCACCTCCAAATCCGAAAGGCACACCTGGTCGGAATATCGCTGGGGTGCGTTGTCATCCGGGCAATCGACAAGCTGGCTCCCGAAAGGGCCGAATCGATTATTTTGGGCGGTGCGATCATCCAATTCAATAAAACCATTAAAGTACTGATTGGAATGGCCAAAATCCTGAATTCCGTTTTGCCATACATGTGGCTGTATAAACTGAATGCCTTAATCCTGATGCCATACCGGCGGCATCGCGAATCCAGAAATATTTTTATTCAGGAGGCGATTAAATTGGGCGAGAAAGAATTCAGGAAATGGATGAAGATGACCCATGAAATTAAATCGAACCTCAATGAATTTATCCGGAGGGAACCTTCTGCCCCTGTTTTATACCTGATGGGCGACGGCGACCACATGTTTCTGCCCATGGTGGCCGATTTGGTAAAAAAGCAGGTAAACGCGAAACTTGAAATTATTAAAAACAGCGGGCATTGCTGTAACCTCGATCAGGCGGGCATTTTCAATGAAATTTCAATTCATTTTATTAACCGGAATTCCGACAGAAAAGAAATCCTTCAGGGTTTGTAAATTAAACCGGAACAGTAAAATAAAATGTCGATCCTTTCCCGACTTCAGACTCGACCCATATTTTCCCGCCAAACATTTCGACAAGCTGTTTTGAAAGGAACAAACCAATTCCGGTTCCACGGTATAAACGCTCTTTCTGATTTTCGATTTTCCAAAACCGCTCGAAAATTTGCTGGTGGTGGTCGGCATGAATGCCTATCCCGGTATCTTTAACCCAAAAAGTTAAATATTCTTTCCCCTGACGGCAAGCTATTTCAATCTGGCCTCTTTCTGTATATTTCACAGCGTTCGAGAGTAAATTGCGGACGATTTGCTCCAGCCTTAATCCGTCGGTTTTTACAACAATTTTTGGTTCACACAAATCAGAAATAATTTCAATCTGCTTATTATCAGATATATTTAGCTGAAAAGACTGAACGATATGCCCGATCAGCGGGACCACATCAACTTCCTCGATTTTTATCGTCAACTGATTGGATTCTATCTTCGAAACATCAATGATGTCTTCAATCAGGCTTAATAAATAATCACTGTTACGCTGGATCAGGATATTAAACTCAACCTTGTCTTCATCGGTCATTTCAGGATCGAAGATGAGCGAGGAGAACCCGACAATGGCATTTAACGGAGTGCGAATTTCGTGCGACATGTTTGCCAAAAAAGAGGATTTTAATTGATCCGACATTTTTGCCCGTTCATATTCTAAAATATAGTTTTTCTTAATCGCGGTAATGAATGAGTAGATAACCAGCAAACAAAAAACAATCCCTAAATAACTGTCAATCAATCTGGATTCAACATTGGTATAAGACCCGATCACTTCATAAAAACGCTTCTCGACCAGAAAAAGACAAAAAAGGTTCGCATATAGCAGGATTGAAATCAGAATGAAATGTTTCTTCTCGAATACCAGGATCATGAAGGCATAGATCACGATAAACAGTGACATGATGGAACCATTCGAGCCGTAATTGAAAAACCATAACAAATCGGTGTACAAAATCGACAAAATACCAAGAAACCAACAAAATGCTTTCTCTCTGTTTATGTACCTTCCGTATAAATAAAGACTTAAATATAAAAAAACACCTACGAGTGTTGAAATTACCAGTGACATTTTCAACCCGAGACCAAAATTGAAAATGGTAGCAACAATCAGAATAACCGTGACTGATAGCGTTGCAATTAGCAGTATCTTGTCTTCAAAGCGGGTAATTGACTTGCCATAAATCAGGCGCTGGAAATTATTCCAATATTTAATATGTCTTTTCATTTTGTCAAATCAGAAGAAATCAATTTTAATTTTCAGAATAAAACGAAACAGGAAGAAGCCGCAGGCAGTATTGATTTGCATACTTAAATTTTCAATCCGGTTCGTCGCCTGATAAAGTTAAAATAAAATTGAACAGAAAGTATCACTTCCGAAATCTTTTTTAGCATAAAAGCTATTATAAAATTCATACTTTTTCCCATTCACTGTTAATGCGTTGCGACGAAAAAAAAAATCAGGAACAGCTTCGTACTTCTTTTGTTGAATTCGATATGAAATACGGCTGACGTGGAGTTTTTGAAATATTTGCTGAAAGTCTGGCCCTGCAACCTCCCAATTCAACCATTTTTAGCTGGCAATGCTTTCTGTAGTTTAAAGACTAAATTTGCACTCATAAAATCGGAGAAAATATGCGCATGCTGCCTGAAAAGAAAGAACACCCAAAAGAAAAATCGCGTTTACACCCACGGAACAAAGATCGGGAACGCTACGATTTGAAACAACTGATCACGGTTTGCCCTGAATTGGCCCCGTTCGTCAAACCAAATATTTACAACGACGAATCGATCGATTTTGCCAATCCTGAAGCGGTAAAAACCTTGAATAAAGCGCTGTTGCAACATCATTACGGAATTGTGGACTGGAATATTCCTGAGCAGTATTTGTGCCCTCCCATTCCGGGAAGGGCAGATTACATCCACCACATCGCCGATTTATTGGGGCGGAACAACTACGGCAAAATCCCGACAGGCCCAAATATTAAATGCCTCGATATTGGTGTGGGCGCCAGTTGCATTTATCCGATTATCGGAAACCGGGAATATGGCTGGTCGTTTGTGGGTTCCGATATCGATCCGGTCGCGGTCCGGTCGGCCAACAAAATAATTGAATCAAATCCGTCATTGGCCGGGGAAATAGGATGCAAACTGCAAGCCAACCCGAAAGACTTTTTCTACGGAATTATCCGGAAAGACGAACTCATTGATTTGTCGGTATGCAACCCGCCGTTCCATGCCTCTGCGCAGGAAGCAAAGACAGGGACATCACGTAAACTGAACAACTTAAACCTGAACGAAAATCCGGGGCCAATCCTGAATTTCGGAGGCCAGGGCCATGAATTGTGGTGCGACGGCGGCGAAGAAAAATTCGTCAGGAACATGATTTTGCAGAGCAGAAAATTCGCGGCCAACTGTTTTTGCTTTTCCAGCCTGATTTCGAAAGAATCGAATTTGCGAAGTGTTTACAAAACCCTGGAACAAGCCAAAGCTTCAGGAGTTGAGACCATCCCGATGGGACAGGGGAATAAAACCAGCCGGATTGTTGCCTGGACATTCCTCACCACCGAAGAACAAAACAAATGGAAAAATACGAGGTGGAAGCAGGCTTGAACCCACTACTGAACCGACGAACCTGAGTCAACGGATTTGGCGTAGCCCGGGCAAAATTAATCCGTCATAATTTTTTTCCTGAATGAAAAAATGATGCTTTGACTGCAAAAACTACAAATTGCTTGGTATCTTGCAGCACTAAATCTTCGAAAACCATGAAACGCATATTTCTTGCCATTCTCGGAATGACCTTCCTGCTTCAGGAAAGCACAATTGCCCAAAACCTTTCTGCAAATGTTGATTACACCAAATTCGTGAATGTATTTATCGGAACCGGGGCACTTGATTCCATTAGTTTATCGGGAAGTAATTTCCCGGGGGCCTGTCAGCCTTTTGGCCTGGTGCAGTTGAGCCCCGACACCCGCGAATATCCCGACGATCCGTGCAGCGGATACGATTATAAAGACAAAACCATTGTCGGGTTTAGTCACACTCACCTGAACGGAACCGGCTGTCCCGACCTGTACGATTTCCTGTTCATGCCTTATGGCGGCGATATCAAATGGAAGGCTGGCAGCGACGACGGCAAGACAAAAGGCTTTCGTTCGGCCTTTCGCCATGAGACCGAAAAAGCTTACCCCGGCTATTACAGCGTGGTGCTCGACGATTACAACATCCGCGCCGAGCTGACAGCCACCGAACATTGCGGGATGCACCGATACACGTTTGCCAATCCAAATCCGGTTCATCTGATGGTCGATCTGGACCATTCGCTGGTCAGGAACAGCCCTTACCGATACGTCAAAATTATTTCGGCACAGGTGCGGGTGGTCGATAACAAAACCATAGAAGGCTACCGCATTATTTCAGGCTGGGCCAAACTCCGGAAGGTTTATTTCAGGGCCGAGTTTTCGCGTCCATTCGATTCGCATGTTATGAAAGCAGGCTCCAATGAGTTTGCCAACATTCCGGTTGCCAACGATTCGAACCTGAAAATTGTCATGAATTTTACAAAAAATAACGCCGAACCTTTAGTGGTCAAAGTTGGGCTTTCATCCGTTTCTGCCGAAGGTGCCAAAGAAAACCTGGAAGCTGAAATCAAAGATTT
The DNA here is from genome assembly GCA_037446835.1 of Sunxiuqinia sp. Taxonomy (GTDB): domain Bacteria; phylum Bacteroidota; class Bacteroidia; order Bacteroidales; family Prolixibacteraceae; genus Aquipluma. The sequence goes on from JBBIHV010000051.1 coordinate 22,157, forward strand.
CAATTTCGACAGTATTTCTTTTCAGGCCAAGAAAACCTGGAACAAAGAACTCTCGTGCATGGATGTTGAAGGAACGCCACGGCAAAAATTCATTTATTACACCGGGCTGTACCACCTGTTTATTCAGCCCAATAACATAGCCGATGTTTCGGGCAATTACCTGGCCACCGACAACAGCATTCAGAACGCCCCCGACAAAAAACATTACAGCACCTTTTCGTTGTGGGACACCTACCGGGCAGCTCATCCGTTTTATACCATTGTTCAGCAGGAACGCACTGCCGGTTTTATCAACTCCATGCTCCGTCAGTATAAAACCTACGGATACCTGCCCATCTGGCAACTGTGGGGAACCGAAAATTACTGCATGATCGGCAACCACGCCATCCCGGTTATCGCGGATGCTTTTTTCAAAGGAATTCCGGGAGTTGACTACGAATTGGCCTACCAAGCTGTAAAAGCTTCGTCAACAACCCCGCACAAAAATGCACCTTTCGATATTTTGGACAAATACGGCTACTTTCCCGAAGATCGGCAGACGCAGTCGGTTTCGCTGACACTCGAAATTGCTTACGACGACTGGTGCGTAGCGCAAATGGCCAAAAAACTCGGACACGACGCCGATTATAAATTCTTCCTGAACCGTTCAGGAGATTATAAAAACCTGTTCGACAAAGCGACAGGATTTTTCAGGGCAAAAAACAGTCAGGGCGAGTGGATCAATCCGTTCGATCCGCTGGCATACGGTGGAAACGGCGGCTTCCCGTTCACCGAAGGGAATGCCTGGCAGTATTTGTGGTACGTTCCGCAAGACGTGTATTCGTTTATCGACCTGATGGGCGGCGACCGGAAATTCATCGAAAAACTCGACACATTCTTCACCCTCAATGCCAAACCGGGCGATGTGAACGGAAATGCTTCAGGATTTATTGGCCAGTACGCGCACGGCAATGAGCCCAGTCACCACATTGTTTACCTGTACGATTTTACCAGCGAGCCCTGGAAGGCGCAGTATTACAGCGCAAAAATCATGCGCGAGTTGTACAACGACCAGCAATCGGGCTACTCCGGAAACGAAGATTGCGGCCAGATGTCGGCCTGGTACCTGTTCAGTTCGATGGGATTTTACCCGGTGAACCCGGCCAACAGCGTGTATTGTTTCGGATCGCCCCAGCTTGAAAAAGCCACGATTAACCTTCCAAACGGGAAGCAGTTTAAAATGATTGGCAACAATGTTGGGGAAGACAACATTTACATTCAGAAAATAATCCTGAACGGCAAACCCTACAAAAAGAATTACATCACCCATCAGGATATTGTGAATGGCGGCATCATCGAATTTTTCATGGGGAACAAACCCAATAAAAAGATGGCCGATTATGAAAAGCCAGTTTCAGTTCTGAATTAAAATTTCTCAGAATCAGTTACCTG
>JBBIHV010000052.1:0-15943 GCA_037446835.1 Sunxiuqinia sp.
TTTCACCTCAAACCCCACCTCTTTCAAATCATCCCAATAGCCGGGATACGATTTGGTAATCACCATCGGATCGAGAATAGCCACTGGACCATAAACCTGGCAAGCCGGAGCAAAAGCCAGCGCCATGCGGTGATCGTGATAGGTTTCAACTTCAGGAACAGCCTGTTTTTCGAGTGGAAAGGTGCCATCCCATTTTAATTCACCCTGAGCCGGTTCCGTAATCTGAGCGCCAAATTTGGCCAGTTCGTCCTGAAGGGCAGCAATCCGATTGGTTTCCTTGATTTTTAGAGTTTCCAAACCGGAAAAATGAAACGGAATTTGTTTCAGTACGCACAAAACAGCGAAAGTCTGCGCCACATCCGGGTTTTCGATGAAGTTAAGCTGAAGAAATTTGGGTAGTTGTACCCCGTTTTTGCTTAGTCGCGATCCTTTTTCGGTAATCGAAGTTTGAATGCCCAGTTGTTCGAACCATTTGGCAATTTGTGCATCACCTTGCAAACTTTCGGTGGTCAAACCAACCAGTTCCAGATCAACTTCGTCGGCCAACACAGCCATTTCGTACCAGTACGATGCGCCCGACCAGTCGGCTTCTACTGAGAACGGCCGCGCTTTGTAGCTTTTTTCGGCGATGCGGATTTCGTTGCCTTTCCAAACAGAATGCACACCAAATTGCTCCATCAGTTTCAACGTCATCTCGATGTATGGCCGCGACATGATTTTGTTCTTCAGGCGCAAAGTCAGTCCGTCTTCAATGGTCGGCGCAATCATCAGCAAGGCCGAAATGTACTGGCTGCTCACGCTTCCGTCGAGTTCAAGCACACAACCTTTCAGGTGCGACCCGTAAATTTTCAACGGTGGAAACCCTTCGTTTTCGAGGTATTCAATTCGCGCCCCAAGTTTGTTCAGCGCATCCACCAAAATGCCGATTGGCCGCTGTTTCATGCGATCGGAGCCGGTTAGTGTCCATTCGCCGACAATCTTCGACAGGAAAGCTGTCAGGAAACGCATGGCTGTTCCGGCGTGGCCAATGTCAAAATGATTGCCGTTGGAAATAAAAACCTCGCTCATCACCCGGGTATCGTCGCTGTCCGACAAGTTTTCGATCGGGTACGGGCTGTAACTCAGCGCATGAATAATGAGCGCCCGGTTGGCAATGCTTTTCGACGAAGGAAGAACAATGCTCCCCTTCAGGATAGTATCGGGTTTGGAAACGATGAATTTCATGTTTGAAAAGGCTATAGATTTCAGATGAAAGATTTTAGACACAATTATAAAGTATTGAGTATCAAAGCAAAAATCCTGATACTTGAATCTTGATACCTGATACTATATAAGTTTTCGGTAATACTCCAGCGCTTCAATAATCAACGTTTTCGGGCAATCCACATTAATTTCCACTTTCCCGATTTCAGGAATCAGTGTGAAATTGATGCGTCCGGCCTCGTTCTTTTTGTCGTGGGTCATCAGTTGGTACAGCGCTTCGAAATCGCTTTCCTGAATTTCAAATTTGCCGTATTTCGAAATCAGCCACGACGATATGTCATTCAACTCGTCCATTCGCAGTCCGCATTGTTTTACAGAAAGATAGAGTTCGGCAATCATACCATAAACCACGGCATGGCCGTGCAAAATCGGATGGCCGGTTTTCATCGCGTAACTTTCGAAGGCATGGCCGATGGTATGCCCAAAATTCAACGCTTTCCGGATGTTTTGTTCCCGGAGGTCGTTCAGCACGTGCCATTCTTTCACTGCAACCGAGTGCGAAATTATTTCCTGAAGCGCTTTGTAGTCAATGTTTTTCGTGTCAAAAGCCAACAGTTCATCCCAGTGTTCGCGGCTTCTGATCAGTCCGTGTTTGAGCATCTCGGCGTAACCCGAAAGAAAGTTTTCGCGATCAATCGTTCTCAGGAAATTGGTATTGATGATGACCGAATTTGGTTCCATAAAAACACCGATTTCGTTTTTCAGGCCATTAAAATTGAATCCGGTTTTTCCGCCCAGCGATGCGTCAACCTGCGCCAGCAGCGTGGTGGGAATGTTCACAAAATCCAGTCCCCGCTTGAAAGTCGAGGCTGCAAAACCGCCCAAATCGGTGAGCATTCCACCGCCAATGTTGATCAGCAGCGATTTCCGGTCGGCGCCGTTGTTGCACAGAAAGTCCCAGACCTGAATAACCGACTGGATATTTTTGTTTTCCTCTCCGGAAGAAATGGTTGCACATTTAATCGAAAACTCATCGACAACCGGCTGGATGAGCGGCAGACAGAATCCGGAGGCCGCTTGGTCAGAGAGCAAAAACGCTTTTCCGGCCGGATATTTTTGCACAATTTTTCGAAGTTCGGCTTCGATATGCTGTGAAAAGATGATATTTGAATGTACTTTTGAATCAGACATACGCAGAAATTTAAACCAGTCGCAAAGTTAAGCTATTTTGCCAAAGGTTTAAATTCGTTAGCCAAAAGCCCGAAATTTTTACAATTTTATCCGAAATCATGGAATTTTCGAACCAAAAAAGAAGCAAAAAAATCAAGCGCACCTTTAATCTGACCGGGATCCTGATCATTTTTATCGGGCTCGTTTTTCTTTGGCTGAAGATGGATCTAGCCATGTTTATTTCCATTGGCGTGTTTGCGCTGTATGTCGGGATTTCGGTCTATGCCAACATGTGTTACGTGTATTTCAGTACCGAAAACGGCAAAGTTGTGATCCGGTATTATCCGGTGATTTCGTTCCTGAAGAAAGAATACGATTCGATTGAATTTGCCCATCAGGCCTTGGTGAATTTCCGGATCGAGAAAGCAATGGGATTTGCAGATCTTGACATTGTCATCCGCACCAAACGCGGCGCTGCCGAATATCCCACCATTAGCCTGGCTGCCCTCAGCAAAACCGAAATCGAACAAATCAGGCAAGCGCTTATTGAAATAATTAAGGCTAATTCCTGAAAAATGAATGCCACCAAAAAATCATAAAACGTTAAAAATCTTCAATCCCGCAAATTTATTTTGAGAGTCCTTACTATGGAAATTCCCGATAATCTGGCTTATAAAATTGCCATTTCGCTCATTCCCGGAATTGGCGCTGTGACCGCCCGCAACCTCATTGCTTATGTGGGCAGCGTGGAAGGAGTTTTTCAGGAAAAAGAGAAAAACCTGATGAAAATTCCCGGGGTAGGAGAAGTGAATGCCCAAAGGGTTGTCAGGCAGAATGTGCTGGAACGTGCAAAAAACGAAGTGGATTTTATCCTGAAAAACAGGATTCAAACGTTTTTTTATCTCGACCAAAACTATCCCGTCCGCCTGAAGAACTGCAGCGATTCACCCATCATTCTGTATTACAAAGGAAATGCAAACCTGAACGAACGACGGATTATTTCAGTAGTCGGAACGCGGAATGCAACCAACTACGGCAAGGAAATTTGCGACGAACTGATTCGCAAATTCTCAGAAAAAGGCTATCAACTGCTGGTCGTTTCAGGCCTTGCCTACGGAATTGACGTTCAGGCGCACAAAGCCTGCCTGAAATACAATGTCCCCACTGTTGGCGTGTTCGCTCACGGACTCGATACCGTTTATCCGTCGCTTCATGCTCCGATTGCCGCTAAAATGCTTGAAAATGGCGGGCTGCTCACCGACTTTGTCAGTGAAACCAAAATCGAACGCCCCAATTTTCTGCGCCGGAACCGCATCATCGCCGGACTGGCCGATGCGACCATCATTGTTGAGTCGGCAGAAAAAGGAGGCGCGTTGGTTACGGCCGACATTGCCAATTCGTACAACCGCGATGTGTTTGCCTTTCCGGGCCGAAGTTCGGACCTTTATTCGCGTGGTTGCAACAAACTCATTAAGTTCAATGAAGCGGCCCTTGTTGAAAGTCAGGCCGATATTGAAAAGGCTATGAACTGGGACGTGAAAGTTTCAAGCGCCAAAGCCGTTCAAACTTCATTGTTTGTTCAACTCACTCCGGAAGAACAAAAACTGGTTGACCTGTTGAAAGGCGGCGACCGCTTTGTGGACGAGATTACCATCGAAACTCATTTACCAATGAGCAAAGTTTCAGCCCTGCTGCTTGGGCTTGAATTTAAAGGGATGATTGTTAGTTTACCAGGGAAAATGTATCGGTTGAAATAAGCGAGAACAAAAACTTCCCAATTTGGGAAGTAAACCAATATTTGATATCTTTGCATGATGAGAATAATTGCATTTAGGACATTACGCGAATTTTGGGAAAAACCGGAGAACCTTGATTCTGAAACTTCCTTACGTTCCTGGTATCACGATGCAAAAAAATCAGATTGGAAAAACTCAAACGATCTAAAACAACAATATCGGAATGCAAGTGTTGTTGGAAACGATAGAGTTGTATTTAATATTAAAGGAAATACATACCGGCTTGTTGTTTCGATTGATTATGAATTTCAAGTGATTTTTATCCGGTTCATCGGAACCCACAAGGAGTATGATAAAATTGATGCAAAAACTATTTAGCCATGGAAATAAAACCAATAAAAACAGAGCAGGATTATACTGAATCTATTAAAAGGATTGAAGAACTTTGGGGGGCAAAAAAGGACACCCCTCAAGGCGACGAATTCGATTTACTTTGCACCTTGGTTGAGTCATATGAAATGACTCATTTTCCAATAGCACCGCCAGACCCCATTGATGCGATATTATTTAGAATGGAACAAATGGGAATGACCAAAACAGACTTGGCAAAATATTTAGGAAGTCAGAGCAGGGTGAGTGAAGTTCTGGGCAGGAAACGAAAATTGACTCTTAAAATGGTAAAATCATTGTATAAAGAACTTAAAATTCCGGCTGATATACTCCTTAACTAAATCTGCCGATCCAACCACTCGCTCACATTTTAGGAATTCGGAAATAAGCCACTATCTTTGCGGAATGGCAACATTCGAAGATTTAAAAATAAGCAAGTCGATACTAAAAGCGGTTGAAGAGCTGGGTTTTACCGAACCTACGCCCATTCAGGAAAAGGCCATCCCGATGGTTCGTTCTGGGGTCGATGTGTTGGGAATCGCCCAAACCGGTACCGGAAAAACGGCTGCGTATCTCATTCCGCTGCTTATGAAGCTGGTAAAGGCCGAAGGGAACGACCCGCGTGCAGTAATTCTGGTTCCAACGCGCGAACTGGCCATTCAGGTGGGCGAGGACCTGGAAGACCTCAGCAAATTCACCAACATCAGACGGGCAACGGTTTATGGCGGTATTGGCTGGACCAAACATGCAGAACTGATCAGGCCCGGCGTCGATATTCTGGTTGCCACACCCGGTCGTCTCTGGGATTTGTACCGGGCAGAGGCTGTCTCGCTCCGGAAAGTAAAAACACTGGTTATCGACGAAGCCGACCGGATGCTCGACATGGGTTTTATGCCACAAATCCGGAATTTTCTGGAAGTACTTCCGCTGAAGCGTCAGAATCTGTTATTCTCGGCTACTTTCAACGAAAAGGTGGAAGAGATGAGCCACGAGTTTCTGGATTTTCCGGAGCGTGTGGAGGTGGCGCCATCGGCAACGCCTGCCGAACTGATCAACCAGGTTTATTACCGGGTACCGAATTTCCAGACGAAACTAAACCTGATTAATTACCTACTGCGCGACGAAGAAACCTATTCAAGGGTGATTGTTTTTGTCGGGACCAAAGAAAATGCCGAGATGGTTTTTAAAATCATCAAACGGCGCTCGGAGGGCGAAAAGCGGATTTTACATTCGAACAAAGGGCAAAGCACCCGGCTGAATGCCATCAACGCTTTTAAAAGCGGGGTCGTCCGAATTCTGATTACCACCGATATTTCGTCGCGCGGGATTGACGTGGAGCAGATTAGTCACGTCATTAATTTCGACCTGCCGTCAAACTACGAAGATTACGTCCACCGCATCGGGCGAACGGCCCGCGCAAACAACACCGGAACGGCCATTTCGCTGGTTAATCCGGCAGAAGAACTGGCTCTCCGGAAAATTCAGGAATTGATCCGGATGGAAATTCCCCTGCTTGAACTTCCGGCGGATTTGGATCTGGTTGCCACAAAAAAAGAAGAAAATCAGGATCAGTTACGCGAAATCGACCGTCAGAAACGGGCTGCCGACCCAACGTTTAAAGGCGCCTTCCACGAAAAGAAAAGAATTCCGGGGCTGGCGAAGAAAAAGGGAAAACGCAATTTGCCAAAAGACAAAGCCAAGGGAAAACAATACAGAGGGAAAAGGTAAATTTGCATTCACCCTTTCTGTAATTTTGGAACCCTGAATCATCAGGCTTTGAAAATTAACGATTTATGTGCTGATTATCGTTGGAAATACTGATCTGATGTAAAAAATGATGGTCAGGCTGAAGATATAAATTCGTCGGGGAACCTGTTTTATTTCTTTATTACCTTAACAATTTTCCCATCTATTAAAAAAAGGAAAGTGCCTGGCAATTGCTTACTAATGTCAATTTTATAGCTTGACGCTTTACCATTTTGGCGCAAGAGAAGCCTTCCATCGCTTGAATAAACTGAAATCTCAGACAATTTGGTTGAAGTCAAGCCTTCAATTGAAACAATTCCGGATGTTGGATTAGGATAAACCGAATTATTTTTAGTAGTTATGGAATTGACCTGATCTGTTGTTTTGTTTTTAACTATTACCTTAACCTGAGATGGTATTGAATTAACTTCACCGTTGTTTACCGTGAGGTACAAATAAAGTGTCGTATCTTTTTTTACTTCAGGAGCTGTAAATGTTGGTTTTGCATCAGTATCCGAACTTAAACTGATTTCTTTTGGAACATGCCACAAATAATTCAGAGGTAAGTTTTCAGGGTCAGAAGAGCCTGTCCCGTCTAATTCAACCAATTGTCCTTCTTCAACGTTTTGTGCTTTTCCGGAGTTAGCAGTCGGCAATGGTATGGATGGGAACAATTTAATTATTGCCGACTGGTTATCATTATAAGTATAGCCTTTTGTTCCGGGATTTACATTGTCTAGTAAGTAATATCCATCCCAATAGCCTCCCCAGCCAACATTAATGTGAAATAAAACAGAATCTTTATATCCATCAAGAATGAAAGTGTGGCTATTTACTCCTGAACCACTATACCAAACCGGGCGGCCTGAATCTATTTCTGACTTGATAATATTCGTCCATTCACTAATTTTATTGACATAATCATCTTTGTAGATTTCTTTAGCTTTATTTGAATATTTAAAGTAGGTTTTAAATGCTGAAGTGGGTGATAAAGCTGCATTTGAACCATCCGGCCCATAATCAGTTCTCACTGCGGCACCACAATGGTAAACTAATTCAGCGACAGCATCATTCTGGGAATCAAGTTTGTCAGGCATTTCATTCCAGTTGTACGTTGTGGCCCCAAAATCGACGCTTAAATTTCCGCCTGTCGAGCTGGTGTATTCAATATTGCCATTTCCTTTCCGGGGAAAATTCCAATATTTCATTAATTGGGCCATTGAGATTGCCAAACAACCGGCAGGAGTATGGTTACAATTCGCCGTTGAAATGGTGGTCGGACAGAAATTATTATAATAGCAACTCTGGTCCCACTTCGAATGAGTCAGTGGCTCTACAAACGAAGAGTCGGTCGGGGTATTTCCGAGAATTAAGTTTTGCCATTTTTTTTCAATTGCAGGGCCAGGCCCAATGTGATTTTCAATTGCAAAAGCAATTTCTTTTTTTGTGTTGTTCATCCAAGTTGAAAGAGAAGGAGGCAATTCATTTTCAATAAAGTTTCCGTTGGTTGAATATGCTAAAATCGGAAAAACACGTTTGTCAGCCGAAATTATTATAAAGCTCTTATTTACTGTATCATTGAAGACATAAAAAAGCGTGTCCCTTTTTTCAGAAACAACTGAAAAGAAAGAAACTGCATCGTTTTTTTGATTTGTGGCACCAGATTTTAGCATCTTGCCAGCAGAAAATACTATTTGAGTTTTTGCAATTTGCTGTGCGGTATTGATATCGACTGGTTGTGCAAATATATTTGTGCAAATAAACAGGAAAATAATCCCCAATAAAAAGTTTAGATAATTCTTCATGAGTATAAAATGCTTAGGGTATTCGACAAAATCTTTCTTTCACCATGAGGGCTATGTTTTTCTTCGGAAACTTAGTTCCAAAACATACTCTCTTTTCTCAAATTTAAGACATTCAATCCATTTCGTAATTCATTTCACAAAATATTTCTGAAAAAGATGCGGATGTTTCGAACATTTTATTTCCCCTCTAAAAACTTCATCCCGACGAACTTTTTGATCCAGTCCATCGAACCGTAGTCTTTTTTCATGCTTTCCAGAAAAGCGTCGGCCTCTTTGGTTCGGTTCAGTTCGTATAGCGATTTCAGGATAAAAGCCCGAAGCAACATTTGTTGCCAGTCGCACTTTAAATCGCTGCGCGCATCCATCAGCTTCAGCGCTTTTTGATAATATTTCAGTGCTTCTTCTTTGTCGCCGCCAAAAATAGCTGGCCTGTACTGCAGCGAATTCCCTTTTTCGATGTAACCCATCGGTTCGTTCGGGTCAAGTTCGATCGCCTTGTCGATGTGCCACATGCTTTTTGGCCCGAGGAACGGCGCTTTGTAGGGAGACAGCGCTATTTTATACCCGTAAACGGCGCCATCGATGGCGTGCAGTTGCGCATTGTCCGGGTATTTATCCAGCAATTTATCCAGATAATCGTCGGCTTTGTCCACGTAAACCCGCGCCAGATCTTTGTTCTTTGCGCCAATCTCATAGCCGATCAGGCCGTACATGGCTTTTACCATTTCCGTTTGCCAGGCCACATCGGTCGATTTGGCCTTTTCCATTTCGGCAATCAGGCCGGGCCAGGGAGCCATGTTTCCCTGCCGGTAACTTTCGAAAAACACGCAGCGGAAATAATCCAGGTTTTTCGGCTGAGCAGTGGTTGTCAACGCGGTGAACAACACCACCGCGATAGAAAACCATTTTAATTTTTGTTTCTGAATAATGTTTTTTAAACTCATCTTAATTCCAGGATTATCTGTCGTGCCCCCGGCACTCATTTCGGTTGCCAATCAATTGAATACTACCATACTTTCATCCATCCGGAATTTTTTCTGGAAACTGAATACTGCGACTGAACACTTTCTTCACCCATGCCTCAAAATCGGATTCGCCGTCCTTTCCATTCGGTAGCTTTTTTAAATCGCCGGTAAATATGGTAAAAAACAATTGCACTGAAACTAATCATTTGAGCCGGATGCAGCATGAGTGACCAAAATACGGATTGACGACTGGCGAGCGCCACCAGCAAACGGTTGAGCACAACCAGAATGACGAACAATCCCAGAAAATTCAGTCCCAACACCGTCCAAACGATCACCGGCCCCCAGAAAACGAAGAACAAAAAACCAATCAGGACCGTCCGGCTGCCGCCAAAATATTCATGAATGTTGCGCGAAAATCCGAGGATGGCCTCGTCCCAAAAACGGTACATCCGGCAAAAAACATCCCGATCGCCCAGCAGCACGGCCATTTTCAAACCCTCGGATTTGACCAGCCGGGCCAACCGGATGTCCTCCACATTTTGACCCCTGACCTTCGAATGCCACTGCTGTTTTCGATATTCAGCGCTGTCGAACATCATTAATTGCCCGTTGGCGGCAGAAAGCGACGGGAACCGTGTTTTTTGCACCAGGATCATTGGCAGCAAACTCTGCAGAATCCAGTTCATTACCGGAACCACCGATAATTCCGCGATCGTTTCCATGCGCTGCTGCGGAAAGATGGATAACAGCGACAACTTTTTTTGCTGAAAAAAAGCCACCGATTTGGTCAAGGCATCGGGCGAAAGTTCCACATCGGCATCCAGAAAAATCAGGTATTTTCCGGAAGCTTTTTGGGCCAGCTGGTGGCAGGCAAAATTTTTCCCAAGCCAGTCGTCCGGAAGTTTTTGGCCTAAAAAACTGTGAAATCGCTCATCTTCGCCCGAAAACCAGTTCAGGATTTCTTCGGTATTGTCCGACGAATGATCGTCGCAAACAATCACTTCAAAGTCGGGATAATCGAGTTTTTGCAGGCACCTCAGCAATTTTCCGATAACCGCTTCCTCGTTTCGCGCCGGAATCAGCACCGAAACTTTCGGGAAGTCAGCCGGTTTTTTGTCCGGAAGGTGCAGCCCCGAGAAGAAGTTCACCAACGAAATGAACATACGGAGAGCCAGAAAAGCCAATATGATTCCAGCGACGACTTCCATCATTCGGTTTGTTTGGTGATGCAGGTTTGATAAAATTCGTGGTAGGCTTTTTCAAGCGCAACCACATTCCGTTCTCCTGAATAGGTTTCCAGATAAATTCGCACTTCAGGACGGGGAAATCCAAAATAATCGGTCAGGAAAACTGCAAAAACAAGTGTAAATTTTTCAGGAGAATGTGAAATAATCCGGTCGATTCCGGATTGAAACTGAACGGTTTGCCGGTGTTGGGTCCAGATTTCTCCGGCCGGATAAATGGTCACCAGGTTTCGGCGATCGCTCAAAATTTCAGAAGTGTAAGCCAGCGAATTCAGGAAATCGCGGTTATTCTTCTGAATGGAAAAAACCCCGCAACGATTCAGGAATATGCGTTTCCGGAGATTTTCTTCGAGCATCATCACGTGAAATTTCCGGTGAAAGATAGTCTTGCTCAATAAATCCGACCAGTAGCCGTCCCACCAGCTGAAATGGTTCTGGAAAAGCAGTACCGCCTGGCTTTCAGGAACTGAAATTTCGGAAACAACGGTTGTTTTACGGAAATGAACGCGTCGCAAAAGTCCGAAGTATTTCCGGAAGAACCAGATGTACAATTTATTGTGTTGCGCTTTGATCATCGCAGTTGATTTTTGATTTGATACAATCTCCACCAGGGAGTGCGCGGCGATTCGTGGTGTTCGAAATGATAGCCGAAAAAGTAGCACGAAAGCATGGCCCACAGGTGCGGCCCTTTTTGCGTGCGCGAGCGGTGTGGCATCATGGATTTGGTATGCGGCAGCCGGTGCGGTCGGTAGGTTCCGAAGTAAAACAATTGGAAAGTGGCCAGAACCGACGGTAAAATCCAGAAGAGAATGAGGTTGAGCTGACTAACCCAAATCTGCAAAATGTTAAAAACGATTGCCAGGATAACGAACTGCCAGACGCTCACATAATTCTTCAGGAACGAAAACCACCAGCGCCAGAAATTTTGCGAATACGTGCAATAATCCGGGTCGCCCACTTCGCCCGGAAACCGATGATGCAACCGGTGTTTGGCGCAAAGTCGCGAGTACGAAAGGGCGGCAAAAAGCCGGGTGGAAAAATGCCCCACAGCATTGTTTACATTTTGGTTTTCCGAAACCTGGCCGTGCATGGCATCGTGGGCCGTAATGAAAAGTCCGGTGTATAAATAAGTCTGAACGGCGATGTGGACCAGCATCCAGGGCGAAGTGAACGACACCTGAACAAATGCCAGCAAATAAACCAGATGGGCAACCCACAGGAAAAGAACACTCAAGGCAATCAATAAGCCCATATCGCGGTTCGGATTAGAAGATTCAGTATCAGGAAGAAAGCCAATTGCATCAAAAAAAGTATTCCGGCAATCCGGTTGCTGATTTCAACTTTCAGGATCCGGATCATCAGGAATAAAAATCCGGAAACCAGAAACCAGTCGATGTAATTCTTCAGGGTGACTCCCTCGCAGCACCAGTTCCACATTCCGGTGGCCGAGGCAACCGGTTCCATCAACCAGTCGAAAAGAACCATCATCGAAGCGCCAACCAACGGGAAATACCAATTATTGAGCATTTTTTTCAACATGGCAGTCACGCAGTAAATCAGCACCAGCCAGTTAAACCCAATGGACAGTGGGGTGTTCAGAAATTTATATCCGAGGGCCGGTCCGTAGGCATAGTTTCCAAAGAGCAATTGCGTGTTCACACCAATCACTTCAACCACAAATCCGAACAAAACAATCGCGGCAAAGATCAGCCCGCTTTTCCGGTTTTTGGGTTCGTGAAAATAAAGCAGCAAAACTGCCGCCGCAATCATCCCAAAAGGTGTGAGTGCCTGAAACAGCGGGCGCAAAGGCCGGATCATGAACCCGGCAATTCCGACCAAATACCAGAGCGCGATAATGATCCGGGCCGTTTTATCGCTCATTAAACGTTTCATTTTTTGTGTTTTAAAAATTCTTCTTTTACCAATCCTTCCACAATGCGGGCCGACGACAAACAGAGCGGAATTCCGCCGCCCGGATGCACGCTGCCACCCACGAAAAACAGGCCCCGGATGTCGCTCCGGAAGTTGGCGTGGCGGTTAAACGAAGCGTACCGGCTGTTCGAGCTGCTTCCGTACAAAGAACCGCCAACCGAACCGGTCTGTTGATCGATTTCGGGCGGCGAAAGAATTTCTTCGCTCCTGATTTTGTCCGACAGCTTTTTCCCCAGCATTCGTTCCAGTTTGTCCAGAACAGTACGGCGGGAGCAGGCGATTTGTTCGGTCCAATCTTGCCCGGCATCGGCGGGCGCGTTTATCATCACGAACCAGTTTTCGCAACCGTCAGGTGCGTCTTTCGGATTGTATTTGCTGCTGATGTAAACATAAACAGTCGGATCGTCGGAAACAGCTTTCAGGGAAAATAAATGTCTGAATTCTTCGGAATAATTGCCACTAAAAAAAATGTTGTGAACATCCAACTCCGGAAAAACTTCCTGCATTCCCCAATAAAAAATGAGGGCCGACGATGAACGTTCTTCCTTTTCAATTTTTTTAAGCCGTTGCGGATCGGGCAGGATCGAGGAATAAAACCGATGAATGTCCACATCGCTGACCACTATTTCTGCCTCATGAAATCCGTTGTCTGTCCATATTCCGGAAACTTTATCGGGCCCGGTTTCCACTTTGCGGACCGGCTGGTTAAAATGAATTTTCACGCCCAGCCGCAAAGCTTGCCGGTAAAGCGAATCGGTCACCTGAAACATGCCTTTCTCCGGAATAAAAGCGCCCAGGTTGTGCTCCAGGTGCGAAATGACGCTAAGCGTGGCCGGTGTTTGGAACGGATTGCTGCCGTTGTACGTGGCATACCGGTCGAACAACTGAACCAGATGTTTTTCGCCCAACTGCCGCTGATTAAAATCGTGCAGGCTGCTAAACGCCTGAAGTTTGCGGAAATTCACCAGCGTTTTCAGCGATTGCAGGTTGATCAGATTCCGGAGGCGATGAAATGATCCGAAAATAAACAGACCGGATGTCAGTTCGTAAACTTTGGCTGCTTTCCGAAGGTAGCCGGTCACCTTTTCCGCCGGAACATTCAGTTTTTCCTGAATTTCTCCGGAAAGCTTCTGAACATCGCTGTACGCTGCCAGCCGGGTGCCATCGGGATAAAAGTAATTGGTAACGATTCCCAGTTTTTTAATAGGAATCCGCAAATCGTCGTCGAGCAAATCCTGTAAAAGTTCAGGCAAGGTTAGCAGCGAAGGACCGGCATCGAACCGGAACCCTCCGAAGTTACGCTCCGAAATCTTACCTCCGGGTTTTTCGGAAGCCTCGAAAACCTCTGTTGCAATACCCAAACGGGCGAGCCTGATTGCCGCGGCAATTCCCCCAATTCCTGAACCGATAAGGATAGCACGTGTCATAGTTCATTAAATTTATGCAAAACAACCAGGTTTCCAAAAATAATTTCGTAATTTACTAAAACATTTCACGCTAAGTTTGTTTAATGCTTAGTCGAATATTTTAAACAGATGCAAAAGAGGGTACTAATTATCGGCACCGGACTGGGAGGATTGACAACGGCTCTGCGCTTATCGGGCAAAGGATTTCAGGTTGAGATGGTCGAGAAATACCATCGCGCCGGAGGCCGCCTCAATCTGCTCGAAAAAGACGGCTTCAAATTCGATATGGCTCCGACCTTTTTCAGCATGAGCTACGAATTTCAGGAGTTAATTAAGGACTGCAACATTCCGATGCCGTTCGAATTTGTGGAACTTGATCCGCTTTACTCGGTTCATTTTGAAGGCGATCAGCGAAGTTACCTGATTTACAAAGACCTGAAAAAGCTGGCGGTTGAGTTTCAGGAAATTGAACCCGATTTTGAAACAAAGGTTCGCAAATTTCTGAAAGCTGCCGGCGAGTTGTTCCACGACACCGAAAACATTGTGATCCGAAGTAATTTCGATACGCTGGCCGGTTATTTGCTGAAGCTGACCACGGTTCCGCTGAAGCATGCGCCAAAAATGTTCTATTCGATGTGGCGGGAGATGGAGCGTAATTTCGATTCGTTTGAGGTGAAGGTCATATTTTCGCTGGTGGGGTTTTTCCTCGGCGCCACCCCGTTCGATACGCCTGCCGTTTATACCTTGCTGAATTACACCGAGTTGATGCACGATGGCTATTACAATGTGAAAGGCGGCATGTACAAAATTGTGGAAGGGTTGCTTCCGGAGTTGGAAAAACGGGATGTAAAAATTCATTACAATACCGAAATTACAGGTATTTCTTCGGAAGGCGGAAAAATCAGTTCGTTTACCGACAGCGAAGGAAATGAGTGGAAAGCTGATTTGTACGTGGTGAATGCTGATGCCGCCGCTTTCCGGGGAATGATTCTGAATCGGCCCGCTTTTTCGCAGGAAAAGCTCGACCGTAAAAAATGGACCCTGGCGCCGCTGACCATTTATCTCGGGCTCGACACCAAAGTTCCGGAACTGTACCACCACAATTATTTCCTGAGAAGAAATTTCAGGGAATATGCCGGTAAGATTTTCAGCAACAAGATAAAACTCGACAAACCGTATTATTACGTGAATATTCAGTCGATGCACAATCCGGATTATGCACCTTCAGGAAAAGAAAGTATTTTTATACTTTGTCCGGTGCCCGATTTGCGTTTTAAGCCCGACTGGAGCGACGATCAGGAAATTGCCGACGGAATTATTCAGGACCTGGGCGAGCGCACCGGATTCGATTTTCGGAAACATACCGAAGTGAAGGTTGTTTTAAATCCTGAACACTGGCAAAAAATGTTTGGTTTGTACCGGGGAAGCGGGCTTGGACTGGCACACGATTTGAATCAGGTAGGCGGTTTCAGGCCAAAAAACAAGGATGAGAAATTCGGAAATTTGTACTATGTTGGCGCCTCAACGGTTCCCGGAACCGGTCTGCCAATGACCGTCATCAGTTCGCGACTGGTAACCGAACGAATACAGAAAGACCATGGAAATCTATCGTAAAAATAACCTCGATTGCAGCCGGATCACAACGCGCAACTACAGCACCTCGTTTTCGCTGGGCGTGCGTGTACTGAGCCCGAAATACCGTGAAGGAATATACAGTATTTACGGTTTTGTGCGCTATGCCGACGAAATTGTGGACACTTTTTTCGATCAGGACCAGCGGACTATCTTCAGCGAATTCAGGCACGAAACCTATAAAGCCATCGAGCGCGGCTTCAGCATCAACCCGATTATCGACAGTTTCCAGATGGCCGTCCGGAAATATAAAATTGATATTGAACTGGTCGAGGCTTTTCTGCTCAGCATGGAAATGGATCTCGACAACCAGATTTATTCGCCCGAACTGCTGAAAACCTACATTTATGGCTCAGCCGAAGTGGTTGGCCTGATGTGCCTGCGCGTTTTCTATTTCAACGAACCCGAAACTTACGACCGGCTGGTTGCTCCCGCCCGGAAATTGGGTGAAGCGTTTCAGAAAGTAAATTTCCTGCGCGATGCCCGCGAAGATTTTGACAAAAAAGGCCGAACCTATTTTAAAGACATTGATTTCACTCATTTTTCAGAAGAAACAAAGAAACAACTGGAAGATGAGATTGAACAGGATTTTCAGGAGTCGATGGAAGGCATCAGGCAGTTGAAAAAACAGGTCCGCTTTGGCGTTTACCTGGCCTACACGTATTATATTCACCTGCTGAAAGAAATCAAAAAAGCCCGTCCGGAGGAAAT
>JBBIHV010000052.1:16043-23131 GCA_037446835.1 Sunxiuqinia sp.
CAACATGTTCAAGCTGTTCCTTTATCCTTTGTCGGCCATTTACGGATTGATTATTTCGATCCGGAACCTGCTGTACGACTACAAAATCTTCAAGTCAACCGAGTTCGAGATCCCGGTCATCTCAATCGGGAACATTACCGTTGGCGGTACAGGAAAAACTCCGCACACCGAATACCTGGTTGAACTGCTTCGCAGGCAATTCTTGGTGACAACAATCAGTCGCGGCTATAAACGAAAAACGAAAGGCTATCAGGAAGTGGAAGTCGGTTCACTGGCTTCATCCGTTGGCGACGAACCGTTGCAGATAAAAACCAAGTTCAGCGATGTTCAGGTTGTGGTGGACGAAAAACGGGTTCATGCCATCAAAAAAATTCAGAAACAGGAACCTTCCAGTTTGCCCGATGTGATTTTGCTCGACGACGCGTTCCAGCACCGCAGTGTCAACCCCGGGATCAACATTTTGCTCATCGATTTTAACCGGCCCATCGACAAAGATTACCTTCTGCCGGTTGGCCGTTTGCGCGAAGCCCGCTGGCAGATGCGCCGGGCAAACGTGATTATTTATACCAAATGCCCGCAGGAAATTTCGCCCATCACACGCCGGATTATCATGAAAGACGTTTACCTCAGGCCCTATCAGAACCTGTTTTTCACCACCATGGTTTATCAGCCGTTAACGCCGGTCTTTCCTGAAGAAGCGATTGACACGCCCAAGCTGGCCTCCGACAAGGTTAGCGTGCTGCTTGTAACCGGGATTGCCAACCCCGAGCATTTGCGCAAATACCTGAGCAATTTTACCGAAGAAATCACCGACCTGAAATATCCCGACCACCACAACTTTAATGCTTCAAACATTCAACAGATCGAGCAAAAATTTACGGCAATCGAAGCCGCCAACAAAATTATAATTACCACCGAAAAAGATTCGATGCGCCTGAAAGACATGGATTTATCCCCATCGATGAAGGCAAATCTGTTTTATATTCCGCTGAAAATAAAATTCCTCGACAGCGAAGGAAAAAACTTTGACGAAAAAATTGTGACCTATGTTAGAGAAAATAAAAGCAACCGCGACCTTCATAAACGAAAAAGTAAAAAAGCCAATTGACGCCGGAATTATCCTGGGTTCAGGACTGGGCGGACTGGTGAAGGAAATTCAGATCGAGCTGACCATTCCGTACAGCGAAATTCCCGATTTCCCGGTTTCGACTGTTGACGGACATTCAGGAAAATTGATTATCGGCCAGTTGGCCGGAAAAACCGTGCTGGCCATGCAAGGCCGTTTTCATTATTACGAAGGTTATTCGATGAAGGAAGTCACTTTCCCCGTGCGCGTTATGAAAATGATGGGCATCAACACGCTGTTTGTTTCGAATGCTTCCGGAGGGCTGAATCCCGAGTATAAGGTTGGCGATGTCATTCTGATTTCCGACCACATCAACATGTTTCCCGAACATCCTTTGCGGGGCAAAAACATGAACGAACTCGGACCGCGGTTTCCCGACATGAGCAAAACCTACGATCCGCACCTGCGCAACAAAGCCAAAGCCATTGCCCTGAAAAACGGCATTGCGGTGAAAGAAGGTATTTATGTGGGTGTGTCGGGCCCGACCTTTGAAACGCCCGCCGAATACCTCATGTTCCGGCATCTGGGCGCCGACGTAGTGGGCATGTCCACCGTTCCGGAAGTGATTGTGGCCCGCCATCAGGATATGACTGTTTTCGGAATCTCCATTGTAACCGACAGTGGCGTCCCCGGACAGATTGTTGAAATTTCGCACGAAGAGGTTCAGGAAGTGGCCATGAAGGCAGAGCCCAACATGACCCTGATTATGAAAGAATTGATTGCAGGACTATAAAATAGTGAGCGGGTGACTTGAAGTCACCCGCTCACTATTACCTGCTAATACAACCGTTTCCGTTTCAGGAGATAAGTAAAAAGCACGTGTTTGAAATCTTCGTTGATGTCGGCCTCGGCCAGGTCGATGTGAAATTGTCCGCAGCGCACCCGCATTTCTTCAAAATATTCTGAAACCGCTTTCCGGTAATTGCTTTTCAGGTCGTTCGTGGTAAACTTGATGTGTTCTCCGGTTTCCAGGTCAACAAAACGGTAAGGCTGGTTTCGGAATTCAAACTCGCGCTCCTGAAGGTGATCGGTCACATGGTAAAGCAAAACCTCGTGCTTATTGTATTTCAGGTGCTGAAGGGCTTCAAATAATTCGTCGGTTTTTTCCTGCTCCATCAGGTCGCTGAACACGATGACCAGCGAACGTTTGTGAATGTTCTCGGCAATTAAGTGCAAGGCATCAACGGTGTTGGTTTTTTTGTGCAGTTGCGGCTGGTCCTGGTTGAGCAGGTTGGCCAGCTGGTTGTACAACAGGTCGATGTGTACCGACGACAAGCGGGCTTCGGAATGAAATTCAATGTCGTCGGAAAAAAGTGAAAGTCCAACGGCATCGCGCTGTTTCCGGAGCAGGTAAATGATGGCTGCCGCCGAATAAACCGAAAACGCGAGTTTATTTGCCCTGGAAGGTTTCCCTTTCTCGAACGGAAAGAGCATCGACGAGGAAGTATCGATAACCAGCTGACAGCGCAGGTTGGTTTCTTCTTCGTATTGTTTCACAAACAGGCGGTCGGTGCGGGCAAACAATTTCCAGTCGAGGTGCTTGGTCGATTCGCCGGTGTTGTAAAGCCGGTGTTCGGCAAACTCAACCGAAAACCCGTGGAACGGACTTCGGTGCAAACCGGTGATAAATCCTTCAACCACTTCGCGGGAAATGAATTCGAGGTTATCGAATTGCTGAAACTGCAGGATGTCGAGTAAATTGTTCAAGATTGGTTTATTTGCTGAAAGTCATCAACTTACTAAGATATTTCCCGATGATGTCGAATTCAAGGTTCACCGTTGTCCCCACTTCGAAGGTATGAAAATTGGTTTCGTTGTAGGTGTATGGAATGACTGCCACCTGAAACGAATTGTCTTTCGAGTTCACCACCGTCAGGCTGACACCGTTTACCGTAACCGAACCCTTTTCAACTGTCATGTAGCCTTTTTGCGCCATTTCCTTGTCGAACGGATACTCGAACGTGAAATACCAGCTTCCGTCGGCTTCCTCAACGCGGGTGCAGGTTGCAGTCTGATCCACATGTCCCTGTACGATGTGGCCATCCAGGCGTCCGTTCATCATCATGCTGCGTTCGAGATTCACCTTGCTTCCGGGCGCCAGTTTGCCCAGGTTAGTTTTCAGTAAAGTTTCCTTGATGGCCGTTACGGTATAGGTTTTGGCTTCGCGATCGATCTTTACGACTGTCAGGCAAACACCGTTGTGCGAAAGGCTTTGGTCGATCTTCAATTCGTCGGTAAACGAGCAGGTTAGCGTGAAATGTACATTTTCCTGATCTTTTTGAATGGCAATCACTTTGCCGGCTTCTTCAACTATTCCTGAAAACATGATGTTCTGATTTAAAGTTATGCTGCGAAGTTACACGTTTCGCATCGAGTAGCAAATTGGATTTTAACTTTATATCGTAGCCGAAGAGACATGGCGGCGAAAGACTAACTTCTAAAATGGCAGTTTCCCCAGGTCAACATTTCCACCGCTTAGAATAATGCCGACTTTCCGGCCTTTTACATTTACTTTATTTTCGAGAATGGCGGCCAGCGGAACTGCCGACGAAGGTTCGACGATGATTTTCATGCGTTCCCAAATCATGCGCATGGCGGCAACAATATTTTCTTCTGAAACGGTTGCGATCTGGTCCACTTCATTCAGAATAATCTGAAAAGTCAGACTGCCCAGCGAGGTCAGTAAACCGTCGGCTATCGTTTTTGGCGCAACAGAAGGAACCAGCGATTTCGAGTAAAACGACCGGAAAGCATCGTCGGCGCCGGCGGGTTCGGCTGCTATCACTCGTGCTCCAGGAAGTATCGCTTTGGCCGAGATGGCTGTTCCGCTGAGCAGGCCACCACCGCCAACCGGAGCCATCACAATATCCAGGAGCCCAATTTCTTCAATCAGTTCTTTGGCAGCGGTTCCCTGGCCGCATATCACATTGAAATAATTGTACGGATGAATTTCGGTAGCCCCGGTTTGCCCGGCCACCAATTTCAGGGTCGATTCGCGGGCTTCCAGCGTTGGTTTGCAAAAGGTAATCTGAGCGCCATAACCAGCCACGGCTATTTTCTTTATTTCCGGGGCGTTTTCGGGCATCACGATGTAAGCCGGAATGCCTCGCATCCGGGCTGCCAGCGCCAAAGCGGCCGCATGGTTTCCGGAGGAATGGGTACAGACCCCGTTTTTTGCCTCTTCCGGAGTCAGTGAAAACACCGAATTACAGGCGCCCCGGAATTTGAAAGCACCCACTTTTTGCAGGTTTTCACATTTGAAAAACAGTTCAGCACCCACAATCTGATTGATGCTTTGCGAACTGAAAACCGGTGTGCGGTGAATGTATGGACGAATGCGGTTGTGGGCTTTTTCAATATCCGAAAAGGTTGGCAGTTGGGTCATGGTAATTTTTTTGCAATGGAACAGTAAAGATACGTTTTGTGACCAAAGATTGGATTCCCTGGTAAACGTCAGGCATAAAAAAAGCTCCTTCCGGAGCTTCTGTATTTTATTCGTTTACGTGTATCCAAACACCCGATTGTGGATTTTTGTACAGCATCGAATTCAATTCTTTCTGGGCTTCGTCCATCGTGGCAAAACCTTTCATGGCAATCCGGTGCAGGCCGTTAAAAATGCCAAGATCTTTGCCGTCGAAGCCTTGCGCTTTCAGTTGCTGAATGTAATTGTTGGCATTTTCGTCACTTTTGAAACTTCCGCCAATGATGAAATATTTGTAATGCGCTGCTTCTGAACCCGTTGTATTTGCAGTGTATTCGGCAACATTTTGAACTGGAGCCTGAACCGGGGTAGCTGGGGCGCTTTGTGTTAAAGCTTCCCACAAACCCATGTCCGATTTCGAGATGTATTCCTTGTTGTTTTTCATTGGGATGAGCGCCATGGCCATCAGCAGCGGAACGGCAATAACCAGTTTTTGCAGTTTGCGTTTTTGGAAGATAACCGGAACGGGTTCTTTGTACTCGACTTTAAAGGCCGGTTTTGGCATTTGCCGCTGATAGAGTTTTTCGTAGGTGAAGTCTTGTAACCCATACGATTCAACCAGCAGGTTTTGTTTTAACTGAGGCTCGAATTGGAGGTTCTCGCGCGAGTCATAATGCAGATAACCAACCCCTTCGAAATAAACATTGCGGTTGCGCTCCAGGTTCAGCAGGGTTTCTTCCACAAAATTTTCAAGTTTTTGCTTGGCGCTAAAATAGCTGACGCCCAGGTTATCCGCGATGTAATTAATCAACAATCCATCGTTCGAAATCAGTTTGTTGTTGAACGCGATTTCCTTTGTTGGGGGCAAAAACCGATTGTTCCCGACCGATGCAGGTTTGTAATTGGCTACAAATCCGCCAAATTCAGGAATGATCACACAATCATTCAGCAACAGCAGCTCTTTTATGTATTGATTAATCTCCACGCTAAACTTGTTTGAATAATCAAAAGTAAAAAAAAATGTCTTTGTTTCAAGGCAAAGTTTTCAACAAACCTGAAGTTTTTATGATAAGATGAACTTGCGACAGAAAGATTGTGACTGCAAACCAGATTATTCCTAAATTTGCGGCTCATCCTAAATCGAAGTCATCAAATGGAACAAATTTTAGTTACCGGGGGTACCGGATACATTGGCTCGCACACGGTGGTTGAATTACAAAATGCAGGATATGAGGTTATTGTGGTTGACGATCTTTCCAATTCAAGTATTGACGTACTCGACAATATTGAAAAAATAACAGGCCAGAGACCCTTGTTTGAGCAATTTAATCTGGCCGACGCGGCCAAAACCGACCATTTTTTCGGGCGAAATCAGCAAATTGCGGCGATTATCCATTTTGCCGCCTTCAAAGCCGTTGGCGAATCGGTTCAAAAACCCCTGAACTACTACCGGAATAATTTAGATTCATTGATGAATATTCTCGATGCCCAGTTAAAATACAACATCCCGAACATTGTTTTTTCATCGTCATGCACGGTTTACGGGCAGCCTGAGGTGTTGCCGGTTACTGAAAAAACTCCGCGGAAAGATGCTGAATCGCCCTATGGAAATACCAAACGGGTGAACGAAGATATTTTGCACGACACCATTCAGGCTAATCCGCAGTTGAAAGGAATTGCCCTTCGCTATTTTAACCCGATTGGGGCGCACCCTTCGGCTCTCATTGGCGAGCTGCCGCTTGGAGTTCCCCAGAATCTGGTCCCTTTTATTACACAAACGGCTGCCGGACTGCGCGATGAACTGAAGGTTTTTGGAAACGACTACGATACTTCAGATGGTTCGGCTGTGCGCGATTACATCAATGTGGTCGATCTGGCGAAAGCGCATGTGGTGGCCATTAAACGGCTTCTTCAGCATAAAAATAAATCGGGATACGAAGTTTTTAACCTTGGAACAGGCAACGGGGTTTCGGTTCTGGAAGCAGTCAAAGCTTTCGAAAAAGCAACAGGAGTAAAGCTGAATTACAAAATCGTGGGGCGGCGGGCTGGCGACATCGAAAAAATTTGGGCCGACACTACTTATGCCAACGAAGAATTGGGCTGGAAAGCTGAAAAGGAATTGGAAGAAACCATGCTTTCGGCATGGTTGTGGGAAAAACGAGTGCGGGGAATTGAATAGATTGACTAGCCCAAAAAGGTCTGCCTGACATGGCGGACCTTTTTTATCTTCGGAAGCACACAATTTTTTAAGCCTAAAACCGTATTTTTGATTCATACTGAAAAATTATAAAAAATGAAGACGATTTTGATTACCGGTGGTGCCGGATTTATTGGTTCGCATGTAGTGCGTTTGTTTGTTAATAAATATCCTGAATATAAAATAGTTAACCTCGACAAGTTGACTTATGCCGGAAACCTGGCCAACCTGACGGATGTAGAGAATTTGCCGAATTACGAATTTGTGAAAGGCGACATCGTTGACGCCGAATTTATCCTGAACTTGTTTCTGAAAAAGCAATTCGACGGTGTAATCCACCTGGC
>JBBIHV010000053.1:0-1353 GCA_037446835.1 Sunxiuqinia sp.
TTGTGCCAACAATAAATCCAGATTCCGGCCTTATTGTCAAAGGCAATTTGTGGAACACTTCCTTCATTATCTGTCAATTGATTTGTGTCTTTTTTTATTGAAAATTTGGAGATCAGAAAGTCGTCAACATTCAACTTATATAAAAATTCGCCATCAGTTAACCACATGTTTTGATCAGGGCCTAGAGCAATATCACTTAGGTGCGAAAGTTGGAATGGAGTTTTCTGAAATGGTGTGAAACAGTCTTTTGCCCTGTTTAAGAAGACAACCGGACGTCCCTGACAAAAAAGCCAAACCTGATTTTGTTTGTCAACCAATACTTTATCGGTGCTAAAAAATGGCAGAGAAGTAGTGTCCCCGGGTTTGTGGTAATAGTTCTTAAATTCATATCCATCGAAACGGCTTAATCCATCCCAGGTTGCAATCCATATAAAACCTAATTGGTCCTGCACAATACTCTGGATGAAATCATGTGGCAGACCATTGTCGGTAGTGAATGTTTTCAGTTGATATTTTTCCTGCGCCTGCAAAAAGAAAGCCGAGAATAAGTATAAGTACAACAGGAATTTGCAGACGTAAGATTTCAGTTGCATTGTCGGCTTTTTTAGCGGATTTGAGTATTGGTTTTTTAATAAAAGCGACTTTTACTAAAGATAATAAATAGTTAGGATTAAATTGGTCTTAAACCGGGGAAATATGCCAGGCAATTGATAAATTGCAGAAACTTTTTCTGAACCGACTGTAGAATAACATTTTGATATATTACACTACCTTTTTCTTTACAAACCTCCAAACCACATCCATAAACGCCTGTGGTTGTTCGGCGTGGAGCCAGTGCCCGGCATCGGGTATTTCAACAATTTCGGCTTCAGGATAAATGCGCCGGATGGCCCGAAAATCTTCAGGAAGAATGTAATTTGAATGGGCCCCTTTGATAAACAAAACCGGGTAATTCGTAATGGGCAACCGGTCGTCGAACCAGTGGGCATTTACCCCGCTGATAATTTCATCCAGATTATCGTATAAAACACGAACATTTAAGCGCCATTCAAACCGGTGCGATTCTTTCTGCCGGTGCAGGTTTTTCAGCAGAAACTGAACGATTTGGTGGCTGTCGATCCGTTCGAGCAGGAAATTCTCGACCTGCTTTCTGGATTCAATCCGGCTGAAATCCAGTTCGAGCATGGCCCGCAAAATGTTGTTGTGCAGGTAATACTGGCTTTCGTCGTTCAGTAAAAAATAATCTTTGGGGGCAATGTCAACCACAATCAGTTTTTCAATGCGTTCGGGATAATCGGCCGCGAAGCTCATGGCCGTTTTCCCGCCCATGCTGTGCCCCATCAGGATGGCTTT
>JBBIHV010000053.1:1453-22483 GCA_037446835.1 Sunxiuqinia sp.
AAAGGCGCGACGGCGCGCAGCGGATCGACCGGGTAAATTTTGGCAAATGGTTCGGTATATAATTCAATCCGGTTCGTGCCGGTTTCCATGGCGCCTTCAATGGCCGATGTGTCAGGATCGACAAAGATAGAGGTCCGGATTCCTTCGGCTTTGAACCGGGCAATCACTTCTTTCAGGAACGACAGGTTGGCGTGGGTGTCCCAACCGTGGTCGGAAGTCAATTGTGAAATGGTGTCGGGAACCAGGGTTACCTGGTGGGCTTTGGCGGCAATCACGAGCTGAATGAAATCTTCGCTCGGATAACCTTCAATATTAAATTCGGTGGTAATGTGCGGTCGGATATCAAAAACATCGTGGCGGCGAATGTGCCGTTCGTCGGGCCGTGGATGTACTGTAATGCCCTGAGCACCAAATTTTTGACAATTAATGGCAGCTTCCAGAACATTTGGTGTATTTCCACCCCTCGAATTTCTTAATGTTGCAATTTTATTTATATTTACACTTAGTCTGGTCATAATTTGAATTTTAGGAGCGCAAGTTACGATTAAGATTTGATTCAGGGAATAATGAAAACTCAAAAAAATGATTGCTCAAGACCTTATTTCTGAAGTAGTTCCACCGATCAGGCCATCTGAAAGTGGTCAAAAAGCATTGAACTGGATGGAAATATTCAGGATTTCGCACCTTCCGGTCGTGGAAGGGAAAAGTCTGGTTGGCTTAATTTCCGACAAAATCATTTACGACCTGAACATCATTGATAAATCGGTGGGCGACTATGCCGATCATTTGCTTTCGCCACACATCCACACCAACCAGCATATTTACGAAGTTTTCTCTGCCATTTCAGTATTAAAACTGACCGCTATCCCGGTTCTGGATCTGCACCACGAATATTGTGGGGTGATTACCCTGATGGATTTGGCCCAGAAATTTGCCGATTTAATCGCGGTTAAAGAACCGGGAGCGGTAATCGTGCTGGAGATGAATACCATCGACTATTCGCTTCCCCGCATTGCGCAAATCATTGAAGGCAATGATGCCAAGATACTTAGCCTATATATTGAAAATATACCTGAATCGACCCTGATGACTGTAACTTTAAAAATTAATGTTATTGATTTGTCGGCAATAATTCAGACTTTTGTGCGGTACGATTACAACATCAAAGCAGTTTACATGGATGAATCGGTGATCCAGAATGTTTACGACGACCGGTTTGACCAGTTGATGAAGTTTATGAATATTTAAATCCCGTACAAAGCAAAAATTCATGAAGATAGCAATCTATGGACATTCTGTAAATCCAGATTTTTTTGACGAAATAGCCAAATTGTTCGATCTGTTCAGGGAAAAACAGATTGAAAGTTTTGTTTATCGTCCTTTCCTGAACTACCTTCAAACCGAATGCCGGATTTTTCCTGAATTTTCAGGCTGGTTTGAAACTGGCGCTGAATTGCCCGATGACGTTTCTTTCCTGCTCAGTTTGGGAGGCGACGGCACATTCCTGAAATCCTTTATCGCAGCGCACAACCTTTCGGTTCCTTTGGTCGGTATCAATACCGGGCGCCTGGGCTTCCTGTCAGATATTTCGCGCGGAGAGATCGAAAAAGCATTGAACAACATTCTGGAAGGCAACATCATTATTGATGAACGAACGGTACTGGAACTTGAAATTGAGAACAACAACCAGTCTGAATTTTTTTATGCCCTGAATGAGGTTACCGTTACCAAGCTCCACTCCTCGTCGATGATTAAAATCCATGCCTACGTCAACGGCGAATTCCTGAATTCCTATTGGGCCGACGGGTTGATAATCGCCACGCCTACCGGATCAACCGCGTATTCGCTGAGTGTTGGCGGGCCCATCCTGACACCCGATTCCGAAAATTTTGTCATCAGCCCGATTGCTCCCCACAACCTGACCGTCAGGCCATTGGTTGTGCCTGATAATCATACGATCACCCTTCAGCTCGAAGGCCGGGGGCTTCAATTCCTGGCTTCAGCCGATTCCCAGTCGGAACCCCTTGACTTTTCTGCCCGTTTAAATATCCGCAAGGCATCCTTCAAAGTAAAGACCATCAGGTTAAAAGATCACAGTTTCTTTTCGACACTACGGAACAAACTCATGTGGGGACTCGATAAGCGGAATTAAATTCTTCAGTAGCTTAACAATTTTTAACCTCTATTTGGGTTTTATAATATGCGTCGGGCATGAATATTTAAGAATTGTATTACTTTTGTAGCACTTGAAAGGTGTTATGTTCAGAATGTAAATGATAGTGCCTGAATGATTTATAGCATAGAAAACCCTTTCAAAAATGCATTTCGATGAAGCACGTTTTGATCATTTTTTTTATAGGATTTTTAACAGTTGAAGCGCTTGGGCAACAGAGCGTTGATATTGGTTTTTACGGGGGGGCAGGCACTTACTTTGGCGACATGACAAAAATTGATTTCAAGAGTTCGTTAAATCCCGCTTATGGCGGTTTCCTCAGGTACAATTTTAACCCGCGGTATGGCCTTCGGCTTAATGTGGTAAACGGAACAATCGGTGCAACAGGCCAATACGATTACCAACCCTGGAGTTTTAGCAAGAATGTCTTCGATGCCTCGCTCCTTTTCGAATTCAATTTTCTGAAATACATTGTTGGTGAAAAGGAAACCCCCTGGTCAACCTATATTTTTGGCGGGATTGGTGTGCAGACCTACAATTTCGACCGGAATAATGATGCTGTACTGCAGCAAGTTACTGAATTGACTTATTGGGATCATGTTGCACCCGCTGGGCCGGTTATCACTCCTACAATTCCGTTTGGACTGGGAGTAAAGGTGAACCTAAGCAAACGATGGGGATTGGGAATCGAGGGAAGCATGCGAAAGACCTTCTCGGATAAACTTGACAACCTGGATGACCCGTTAAGTTATACAAATACGAATAAGGTTCAAATAAAATATACCGACCTATGGCACAACAACGATTGGACGGCCTACATGGGCATCAGTCTGGTTTATAAGTTGATATACGGAAATCAGGAATGGGTTTTGCATACACCCCGAAAGAAAGTAATTGACTGGGGTATCTGGAATAAAATCAGAAAAGAATGACCTTCCGTTTTTTAGAATACTTTTGAGCCTGAAAAATTTTGAAAGAGCGCGATTAAATGAAAGAAAATGTTATTCAAAGAGAAACTCATAAAAGATAAAATACCAAAACATGTTGCCATCATCATGGACGGGAATGGGCGCTGGGCTGCCCAGTTTGGCAACCAACGGACTTTTGGCCACGAGCATGGTGTTGAATCTGTTCGCTCGGTTGTTGAAGGCGCCAGCGAAATAGGGATCGAATTTTTAACCCTTTATGCGTTTTCGACCGAAAACTGGGCCAGGCCCAAAGAAGAAGTTGATGTTCTTATGGGAATACTGGTCCAGGCCATTTCCGACGAAACGGATGAATTGCAGCGAAGCAACGTGAGCCTCAGGGTGATTGGCGATGTAAAAAGCCTGCCCCAAAATGTTCAGGAAAAACTCGACTGGTCGATCAATAAACTGTATCCCTGCACCGGGCTGACCTTGGTGCTTGCCCTAAGTTACAGTTCGAAATGGGAAATTGTTGAAGCAGTCAAACGAATTGCCGAGCAGGTAAAATTGGGGAAACTCGATCCGTCGGAAATTAATTACGAAATGATGGACTGTTTCCTGAATACATCGGAAATGCCTGATCCTGAATTGCTAATACGCACCAGTGGCGAATGTAGGATCAGCAATTTTTTATTGTGGCAAATTGCATACAGCGAATTATATTTTACACCTAAATTGTGGCCCGATTTTAGGAAGGAAGACTTATTTGAGGCCATTTATGACTTTCAGAACAGAGAGAGACGGTTCGGAAAAACGAGTCAACAATTAGTAAGCAAAATCAATATCGAATAGAATGCAAAAAATAAAACTGTTTATTGTCATGCTGTTAATCAGCTTCAAGGCATTTTCTCAGGAACCGGCTGACAGCACGTACTTTTCAATCTATTATTCGAGCCCCAAAGAATATGTTATTGCGGGGTTGGATGTGCAGGGGATAAAATATCTGGACACCCAGGTTTTGCTTCAGATTTCAGGATTAAACGTTGGCGACAAAATTATGGTTCCTGGCGAAGCCATTACAAATTCGATTAAAAAACTTTGGGGCCACGGCCTCTTCTCGGATGTGAAAATTGTGGCCGAAAAAATTTCGGGCGATAAAATCTGGCTGAAAATTATTTTGCAGGAACGCCCCCGGCTGGCCGAAGTTAATTTCCGCGGGGTCACCAAATCTGAAAAAGATGACATAACCAAAAAAGTTTTGTTGCTGAAAGGCAGTCAGGTTACTGACGATCAGGTGACTTCGGCAAAAAAAGCGATTAAAAATATTTTCCTCGATAAAGGTTTTTTAAATACCGACGTGACCATCATCCAGCGTGACGACTCGACCCAAAACAACAGCGTGATCCTTGATATTATCGTCGATAAGAAAGAAAAAGTAAAGATTAGCAAGATTGTTTTTCACGGCAATAAAAATCTCAAATCGTCGGTTCTTGAAAGCGCCATGAAAAAAACGAAGGCCAAAAAAATCAGGAACTTCTTCAGTTCAAAGAAATTTCTGGCCGAAAAGTATGCTGATGATAAAAATAACGTAATCAAGAAATACAACGAAAAGGGCTACCGCGATGCCACCATTTTAAAAGATTCGATCACCAAACTTGCGAATAACCGGGTGAAGATCGATATCTGGGTACAGGAAGGCGACAAATACTATTTCAGGAACATTAAATGGGTGGGGAACACGGTTTATCCGAGCGAATACCTGAGCGCTGTGCTGGGGATCAAAAAGGGTGAAGTTTTCGACCAGAAGCTGCTGGATAAACGGACCAAAGACGATGAAGACGCAGTTAGCAACGTTTACCTCGATCACGGATACTTGTTTTTTAACCTGACACCCATCGAAACGCGTGTTGTGGGCGACTCGATCGACTTTGAAATGAGAATCTATGAAGGCAAACAGGCAACCATCGACAAAATTATCATTACCGGAAATACCAAAACCAATGAACATGTGGCCCGGCGCGAGATCAGGACACTGCCCGGCGACCTTTTCAGCAAAGCTGAAATTATCCGGACCGTCCGTGAGTTGTCGCAATTGGGGCATTTCGACCCGGAAGCGATCAATCCGGATGTCAGGCCTCATCCTGAAAACGGTACCGTTGACATTAACTACCAACTTGTTGAAAAGGCAAACGACCAGATCGAACTTTCAGGAGGCTGGGGCGCCAACATGTTTGTCGGAACAATTGGGCTGAAGTTCTCGAATTTCTCGGTCAGGAACATTATGAACAAATCAGCCTGGCGGCCACTGCCAACGGGCGATGGACAGGCGTTGAGCCTAAAAGCTCAAACCAGCGGAAAATTCTATAAATCGTACAGTGTGTCGTTCACCGAACCCTGGCTGGGCGGCAAAAAACCAAATTCTTTTACGCTTTCGTTCTCTTATTCAAAGGTAAACTACTCGGCAAACAATGCTTACAACAGTTACAGCAATCCATACAGCAGTTATGGTGGCTATTCGCCTTATGGAAGCAGTTATGGTGGCTATTCGCCCTATGGTTACGGATACTCGCCTTATGGTTATGGCTACGGCTATGGTACGGGTACTACCACAGGAACAAATACCACCACCACCCCAGGAAGCGACCAGATTCAGGTAACCACTGCATCTGCAATCGGTTATGGTTATCGGTTAAGCTGGCCTGACGATTATTTCACCATGTATCACGAGCTGTCCTATGAGCATTATAACCTGCAGAATATGGCCGGATACTATTATTTTCTGAACGATGGGACCGGAACCAATAATGGGAATGGAAGTTTCAACAACTTTAGTTTTAAGACTGCATTTGGGCGAAACTCGATGGATAACCCGCTTTACACCCGTAGTGGTTCCAATTTTGTCCTTTCGCTTCAGTTAACGCCACCTTATTCGTTGCTCAACGGAATTAATTACAGCGATCCCTCGATTACCAACCAGCAACGGTACAAATGGATCGAATATCATAAATGGTTGTTTAAGGGCGACTGGTATTCGCCACTCTCAAAAAACAGGAACCTGGTTTTGCACACGAAGTTTGAATATGGCTTTCTGGGTTATTACAACAAATACCGTCAGTCTCCGTTCGAAGGTTTCCGTGTCGGGGGTTCAGGAATGTCAGGATATAACCTTTATGGAAGTGATATTGTCTCGCTACGCGGATACAAAGATTACAGTTTGAGCAATTACTACGGATCGAACCTGTACAATAAACTTTCGATGGAACTCCGGTACCCGGTCATCCTGAAACCATCGTCAACAATTTATTTGCTGTCGTTCCTTGAAGCTGGTAATGCCTGGAGTAATTTCAGCGATTATAACCCATTCCAACTGCACCGTTCGGCTGGTGTCGGGGTCAGGATCTTTTTGCCCATGTTCGGGCTAATGGGTATTGATTGGGGTTATGGATTCGATCCGGTTGCCGGCCAGAGCGATGCGGCCGGTAGCCAGTTCCATTTTGTGATTGGGCAACAATTTTAAACTAAACTGATTTGGTCTGGAATTTGCTTAAACTGCTTAAAACTATTTAATACTCGAAATCATGAGAAAGCTTCTTATCATTACAGGAATAGTACTGATGGCCACAGCAAGTACATTCGCACAAAAATTCGCCTACGTTGACACGGAGTATATCCTGGAAAATATCCCGTCGTACAAGGCTGCGCAGGAACAACTCGATCAGTTGTCGGCCCAGTATCAAAAAGAACTCGAATCGATGCATTCAGAACTGGAGCAGATGTATAAAGATTTCCAATCTGAAAGTGTTTTGCTTTCCGAAGAAATGAAACGCAAACGCGAAGACGTGATCGTATCGAAGGAAAAAGAATACAAAGACCTGCAACGCAAATACTTTGGTCGCGATGGCGACTTGTTTAAAAAGCGTCAGGGCCTGATCAAACCCATCCAGGACGATATTTTTAATGCGATGCAGGGAATTGCTGCCGAGGGAAATTACGCTGTCATTTTTGACAAGGCAAACGGAGTCACTTTAATTTACACAAACCCCAAGTTTGATCTGTCAGATCAGGTACTTGCCAAGCTTGGTTATAAAAAATAATATTCTATTTTTGTCAAAATAAATTAAATCTCGAAAAGTATGAAAAGTGTTTTAAAAATTTGTGTTTTAGGAATACTGTTGTTTTCTGCAGGATTTGTAAAAGCTCAGACTCCAAAATTCGGACATATTGATTTACAGGCTCTTATTCAGGCAATGCCTGAACGGGCTACTGCTGAAAAACAATTTAACGCATATCAAAAGCAACTTGAAGATGACCTTGGTGTTATGCAGAAAGATTTTCAGGCAAAATATGTGGAATATGCCGCGAAAAAAGATTCTTTGTCGGATACCTTGAAGAAAATGAAAGAAGACGATTTGAATGCCATGAACGAACGGATTCAAACTTACCAGACCAGTGCCAGTCAGCAACTTCAAACAAAACAGAGCGAATTGTTGAAACCTGTGTTTGACAAGGCGAATAACGCGATTAAAGAAGTTGGTGCCGAAAAAGGGTTGATTTATGTTTTCGACATGAGCTCACGCGCAATCCTCTACAATTCGAAAGAAAGCCTGGATATCATGCCTTTTGTGAAAGCAAAACTGGGTATTCAGTAAGATACTTGTTTAAAATAATTGAAAAAGCCGTCTTGATTGAGATGGCTTTTTTATTTTTGTTAAAACATATTTTATGGCTGGCAAATTTCAACCCATTGGCGTTTTCGATTCCGGATATGGTGGTTTAACCATCCTGAAAGAATTTATGAACGATTTGCCCGGGTACGATTTTATTTACCTGGGCGACAATGCCCGCGCCCCCTACGGTTCACGCTCGTTCGACGTGGTTTATGAATACACCCTTCAGGCAGTTGTAAAACTGTTCGAAATGGGTTGCCAACTGGTTATTCTGGCCTGTAACACAGCCTCGGCCAAAGCTTTGCGCAATATTCAGCAA
The DNA here is from genome assembly GCA_037446835.1 of Sunxiuqinia sp. Taxonomy (GTDB): domain Bacteria; phylum Bacteroidota; class Bacteroidia; order Bacteroidales; family Prolixibacteraceae; genus Aquipluma. The sequence continues at coordinate 9,518 of JBBIHV010000053.1, forward strand.
AACAACCTGCCCCAAATTGATCCGAACCGGCGTGTTTTGGGCGTCATCCGGCCCGCCGTTGAATACATCGGCGAAATTACACGGAATGGCCATGTCGGGATTTTGGGCACGACCGGCACGGTACTTTCAAATTCGTACCCGATTGAACTGGAAAAATGGGCTGGCGGAAGTGTCGTCAAAACGACCCAGGAAGCTTGCCCGATTTGGGTGCCGCTGGTTGAAAACAACGAACTCGATACGCCCGGGACCGACTATTTTGTGGCAAAGAATATCCACAACCTTTTTGTCGCCGATCCTGAAATTGATTCCATTATTTTGGGTTGCACGCACTATCCGCTGCTCATGCCGGTCATCCGCAAATTTGTTCCTGAAGGGGTCAAGATTCTCGAACAGGGCAAGATCGTGAGTTCAAAGCTGGTTGAATACTTGAAGCGGCATCCGGAAATGGATCGAAACTGCTCAAAATCAGGTATAGTCAGCTATTTCACCACCGAAAATCCTGAAGTTTTTGAAAAGAATGCGGCAACATTTACCGGACGAAATGTTTCGTGCAGTAAATTAATCCTGAAATAGTTTTTACCACAGTTTTTCCGGATAAACCCCCTGATTGGTCAGTTTCCTGATTTGTTCAATCACAAAAGGCTTGTCGTCTTTATAAGTGACACCAAACCACGGCGAATCGGCTTTCAAAACTTCAACTTCAACCTGGCCGTTCTGGATCATTTCAAAAACCACGAACGGAATGTAAAATTCAGATTTTGGCTGGTCAATTTTTTTGTTCAGGAAATCAATAAATTGAGATTCAATGTTCATGAAAATGGAAGGGTGAAACCCCCAAAAGTTCATCGAAACCGTCTCTTTTCCGGTTAATTCAACGTCAGGATTGTTTTCCGACTCACACAAAAGCTTTTTGCCTTCCTGCCGTATTTTGTGCGTTTCGGTAATTTTTGTCAATTTGTTGTTGTTGTTGGCAACGCAGATCCCCCGCGAAACCGATCCGAATTCTGACAAGGTTTTATCCAGTTGGTATCCGATCATGGCAAAATTGTTGGTTGTCACCGAGTGGTTTAAAAAACTGGCAATTACCTGGTAGGCTTCAGCGCCATAAAAATCGTCGGCGTTTATGGCGGCAAATGGCTCGCCGATAACATCCTTTGCCATCAATACGGCATGGCCGGTTCCCCAGGGTTTTTCGCGCCCTTCGGGCAATTGAAAGCCATCGGGCAATTTATTTAACTCCTGAAAAACGTATTCGATTTCGATCTTTCCTTTTAAATTCGATTCGAAGCGGGCTTTAAAATCTTCGGCAAAACTTTCGCGGATCACGAAAACAACTTTGCCAAACCCGGCACGGATGGCATCAAAGATTGAATATTCGAGGATGGTTTCACCGTTTGGCCCAACGGGTTCAACTTGTTTTAGCCCGCCGAAGCGGCTTCCCATCCCGGCAGCCAGGATTAATAGTGTTGGTTTCATTCTTTGAGTTTTATTTTTTTTTAACCAAATTGTATTTTACAAAACTACTCTTTTCGCATCAGATTTAGTGAAATCGGCTAATTCCTTTTTGCCAATTTCTGAAGGCGGTATCCCGAAATATTTCCGGAAACACCGCGAAAAATAAAGCGGGTCGTTAAAGCCAACCCGGTAACTGATCTCGGCAATGGTTTGCCTATGGCCATTGTTCAGCAGCAGTTTCCGGGCTTCCTTCAACCGGATGTTCCGCACAAATTCGGTGGCCGATTGTCCGGTCAGCGCTTTCAGTTTCGAATACAGCAGCGTTTTGCCCGTGTTCATTTCCTGACAGAACTGTGGAACGTCGAATTCCGGGTTATCCAGGTTTTCAAAAACAGCACGGATGGCTTTATCCAGGAATTTTTGGTCCGACGGATTTTGGGTGAAGCTTTCAGCGTCAAGCTGTTCCTCGTTGGCGAACCGGTCTTTCAGGCGCCGGCGGTTTTCAATCAGGTTAAAACATCTGGCAATCAGCTCGTTCATTCGGAAGGGTTTCGTGATGTAATCGTCGGCACCGGTTTCCAAACCTTTAACAATGTCTTCTTCCGAGTCGCGGGCGGTGAGCAGGATAACCGGCAAATGGCTGGTCGCCGGGTCCGATTTCAGGCGGGCACAAAATTCAGTTCCGCTCGTTCCCGGAAGCATCACGTCTGAAATGATTAAATCGGGCATTTCCAACTTCAGGCGTTCATAAGCTTTTTCAACGGAACTTGCCCCGGTTACTTTGAAATAATTTTTCAGTTCGCCTGAAACAAACCGCAGCATCGGTTCCTCGTCTTCGATGAGCAAAACCGAAGCTTTTTCCGGAGTCTGGAACGAACTTAAATCAATGTCGGTTTTGGGCAGCAGTTTTGGTCCTTCGGTTTTTTCAGCCTGAACGAGTGGCAAAACTACTTTGAAACTGCTGCCATGGAGGCCATCGCTGAATACTTCGATGGTTCCCTGGTGCAGGTTAACCAGTTCTTTTACAAGCGACAAGCCGATGCCGCTCCCCGGTATTTTCGTCGATTTTTCGCTTCGCAGGCGGTAAAACCGGTCGAAAATGTTTTGTTGCATTTCCTCCGGGATGCCCGGCCCCGAATCGTTTACCCAAAGTTGAAGCTGTGTGAAAGGCGGTTCGATTTGTGCGACAAGCTCCACGTTCTCGTTTTCAGGAGTGTACTTGAATGCATTTGACAGCAGGTTGACCACTATTTTTTCCAACTTGTCGGCATCGTATTTTGCCCATATTTCCTGAAGGTTGCAATTGAATGCAAACCTGATGTTTTTTTCGTGCGCCAGCGGCGTGTAGTAGCCTGCAATGTTGCGCAGGTGCAGGGCCAAATCGCCCGGACTGAGTTCGAGCTGGATCTTCCCGGCTTCCAGCCTCCTGAAATCGACCACCTGATTGACCAGGTTTGTCAGGCGCTGGACATTGGTGTAAATCAGTTCCAGGCTTTCGCGGTTGTCGTGCTGTTTGCCCAGCTTATCCAGCAATTTTTGCAGGGGCAGTGCGATGAGCGTCAGCGGGGTTTTCAGCTCGTGCGAAATATCGGTGAACAGGCGCAGTTTCATCTGATCGAGCTCGTGGATCTGCCTGTTCCGGGCATACAGCCTGATGAGCAGCCATACAATGATCGAGAGCAAGCTGAAAATGGTGAGGATAAACCAGGCCCGGCGGTAAACCGGAGGCAAAATGCTGAATGAAATTCGGGCGGGCTGAGGTTCGATGTTCCCGTCGAGGTTGCGCGAGCGGACTTCCAGCGTGTAATTTCCTGCGCCAAGATCAAAGAAAACGCTCGATTTTTCTTCCGAAAACGGCGACCAGGCTTCCCGGTTCAGGCGGTGCGAGAATTGAATTTTTTTGGAAGGCGTTTGGTTCCAGTAATCAATCCCGCTGTATGCGATAATCAAATTTCCGGAAGAAGATATTTCGCGGTTCGAAAACGAAATCGTCGTTTTTGGCGCGTTCGCCCCTTTTTTGTACGAGCTTGTTTTGAACAGGAAAGGGTTTTCATCCGAATTCTTAAAATCGTACAGGTACCATTCGCGGGTGGCCTGGTTAATCCACAAATCGCCGTCAGCCGATTTCCGGAGGAAGCCGCGTTCACGTTGTATGGTCAGGTCGGGATGGATAATCTGCGAAATGAACTGCCTGCCGTCGAAAAACGAAATGCCTTTGTCTGAAGCCACGTAAACAGCGCTGTCGTTTACCACCAGCAGGTTGGTTACCATGTTGCTGGCCAGCCCGTTAAACGTGGTGAACCGCGCCCATTTTTTTCCGTCGAAATAAAACAGCCCCGAACCGCCCTGGGCAACCCAAATGCGGTTGGTTGGCGAAACGCCAATGTCGTCGGTCCAGTTCAGGGTTTTCACCGGAAGTTCAACCTGACGGGTTGTGCGGCCATCGAAAACGTTTAGATAATTGCCCGAAAACCAGAGCCGTCCGTCAGATGTTTGCCCGATCGACGGTATGCGTTGCGGAACCGTTTCTTTTGAAAAGCTTTTCCAGCTCGATTTTTGGTAATTGTATTCCACAAACCCGCCGCGAAAACTGGTATTGTCCAGTTCAAGTATTCCGTTTACCGGAAACGCGATTGCCGAATCGCCCAGTTCGCAAATGCCGTTGTAGGCAATTCCGAGGTAGAGGTTTGGAAAAGTGGTCAGGTTCCAGCGGTTTTCCTGAAACCTGGCCACTGCTGCTTTGCCTTTGTGGCTTCCGGAGGCCCATAAACCACTTTTTGCCGAGTAGTGCATGCCCATGGCCATGTCCATCAGCCCGTCGGTTTCCGTATATTCCTTAAAACTGGCCTTTGCCGGATCGCTTACCACCACCGTGCCTTTGTTGGTAGTGAACCAGAAACGGCCATCGGGCGTGTTGCACTGAAAATTCAGGCCCAAATAAGTACAAAACCTTTTTGTTGAAAGGTCGAGTTTCATCAAACTTCCGTTGGCCCCAAAAATGTAAAGATTATCCTGAAGGTCGTGGTAAATCTGGATGTACGAAAGGGGCAGGGCAACTTCGGGGTACTGATAAACATGCCAGCCCGACCCGGTGAGGGCGTAAAGTTTGCTGTGGCCGCCAATCCAGATCGTTCCGTCCGAAGTTTTTAAAATCGACGACTGCACATTGTCGCCACCCAGCGATTTCATGTTCACGCTTTCCCACCGGTCGGTGTTTACCTGGTAATGCAACAACATGATGTTGGCATTGCTGCTGGTCACGTACAGCGAGTTGTCGCGCGTGCAAATTCCTGAAATATCCCAGTATGGAACCGATGGCGCGTTGAAATATTTCCAGTTTGCGGAAGGCCCGGCAGGATTGTTCAGGTTTACCGATGCCAGGTTTTTCCCGGGCAAATTGGCTACCATCCAAATGTTTTGTTCACTCCCGGCGCAAAGGTGGTAAACCGGGAACCTGATTTCGTTCACCGAGGTAATCCGGTAATCATTGCCCGATTCCAGGTGCAGCGTATTTTCGACGGCCCCGTTTCCTGAAATTTCAAAATAGCCCTCCGGGTTCAGGCAAAAGATTGATTTGGGGGTAATTTGGATCAATCCGTGGTCGGACCCAATCCACAGATCGCCGTTGCTACCACTCAAAAAATTGCGCTGGCTGGAAAAACCGAAATTCAGGATTTGCCTGAACCTGCCGTCTTTGAAGCGGTACAGGCCATGTTCTGTTGTGGCGAGCAGGTTGTTGTCTTTTTCGAACCCCAGTGCGCAAAGGGCAGAGCTGTCGGGAATATACGCGGTAGATTTGTAACCGTCGTAATAAACGGCCTTGTTCCCAATCCCCAGCCACATCCCGCTTTCGGCTCCTTTGGCCAGGCACGAAACACGGATGGTGTCGTACTCCGGAAAATCCGTCCATCGCCACGCTTCCAGTACCTGGTTGGCTAAAACCGGTTTATAGGGCCGGAAGGCCTGCGCCGGAAATGACAACAAGGCAATTCCAAGAAAGACAATAAGTTTCAGGCGTTTAATCACGGTTTTAAATCTTAAATCGAGCGGGATCCAAAAATAGCAAAAATCATGGAGGGAATGAATGAATTTTGGAAAACGGGATCAGGAAAACGGGTTGAAGTGATTGGCGATGCTGAAATATTCATTTCTCAATCCTGTCGCCACGCATTTTGTTGGGAATTTTATTGTGCTATATTTGGTTTCAGGGAACGGTTCCTTTTGACAGTCAGAATTCATTGCATAAATTTTTACCATGAAACGAGCCATCAGAATTATTTCTCACACAGGAGAATGATTATTGGGGAGTTCTCCCGTTGGGTCGGGACAAGCTATCAGACAATTAAAAATCAAATTATAAACACATGAAATTCTTTTCCATTGTTCTGTTCGCTTTATTGTTTTTTTCAAGATCGGAAGCCCAGTTCAGTAAATTATTCGAAACGAAGACTTTGCGCCTCGATTATTACCACTGCGGAAATGCGGGTACCGAAAAATTCTACTTCGGAAAACTTGTTCAGGAACCTTTTTGGGCCGGATCGGAAACAAACCTGATTGATCCATTTGGCTACGGGAACCAAATGCTGGAAGTCCGCGCAGCCGACTCAAACCAGTTGATTTTTTCACGTGGTTTCAGCACGCTGTTCGACGAATGGCAGACTACCCCGGAAGCTCAAACAACCGACTGTTGCTACCCTGAATCGGTGGTGATGCCCTTCCCGCTCGAAAAAGTGGTTGTTTCCATTTCAAGCCGGTTGAAAAATGGCAGCTTCGTGAAACGCTTTGAATACACGGTTGACCCGAAAAGTTATTTCATCAATAAAGAACGCGAAAAGCTTCCGGTTTTCGACGTGGTGAACTCGGGCGATCCGGCCATCAAAGTTGATATTGTGCTGGTTCCTGAAGGGTACACCGAAAACCAGAAAGATCTGTTTATGACCGATTGCCGCAACTTTGCCGATCAGTTTTTCAAGTATTCACCGTATTCCGAGAACAAAGATAAATTCAATATCCGGGGTGTGTGGGCCCCGTCGAAAGATGAAGGCCCTGATATTCCGGCACAAAACATCTGGCACAAAACCCGGTTGAACGCCTCGTACTACACGTTTGGCTCGGAGCGTTACCTGATGGTTAAAGATTTCCAGGGAGTTCGCGATGTGGCTGGAAATGCGCCATACGACTACATTTATATTTTGGCCAATACCGACAAATACGGCGGTGGCGCCATCTATAATTTCTACGGAATCAGTGCGGCCCATCATGTAAACGAAACCGGAAAGATTTATATTCATGAATTTGGCCACCTGTTTGCCGGCCTGGCCGACGAATATGTTGGCGGTGTCGAATACTCCGATTTTTACCCGGCAGGTGTCGAACCCTGGGAACCCAACCTGACTACCCTGGTTAATTTCGACAAAAAATGGAAAAGCATGTTGCCTGAAGGAACTCCAATACCGACACCGAATAAACCTGAAAATGCTGAAAAATTAGGCGTTTACGAAGGTGGTGGGTATGTTTCGAAAGGTGTTTACCGCCCATGGATCAACTGCCTGATGAACAACCTGCACACCATCGATGTATTTTGCCCGGTTTGCAGCAAATCCATTCAGGAAATGATTGATTTTAATTGCAAGTAAAAAAAACTATCCAACGTCGGTTTGATCGTGTTTTTTGCCTGGCGCTTCCCAGTCTATCGAAGCTGAAAGGCCAGGAACTTGAAAATATCCTCACAGCGTCTGAAGATCCGGTCGGCGTTAAATTGCCTGGCCAAAAATTGAAACTGAATCTTCTCAAATTGGGAATAAAATACTCAGGAACTTTGGTTTCGTGGTACTTTGTAACTTGCTTTTAATGAACGACTATCCCGCAACGAATCCGGTTTTAATAAAATTTGCTGAGCCAGTCGAGTCCGATTTTTGAAACTTCCAAATCCTGTTCCGATTTTCCGCCCGAAAAAACGGCGATAAGATATCCTGATTTGACTTTTTTGATCAGTCCGCCTTTGTATCCCAGTTCGCCGGAATAGATTTCGCGGACACCACTTCCGCTGTCCAGATGGGTGTCGGCCATTTCAGCAGCTTTGGTACTTGCAATCCCGAGCAGGTTTGCTTTATCGCTGGTTAAATTGCCCACCACCTTCATTTTCGAGATCCATGAGGATGTAACATCACCCGGAATAAAGGCAACAATTGCGACACCTTTAATCGAAATCTTTTGGGCGGCCTGTTCGATTAAGGCCAGGCATTGATCGGCATGTTTAAAGAAAATTTTCTCACCGTTTTTTTTACCGCTTTGCTTCGCAGGAGCTTCTTTTGCCTCAGTAATCTTGTTTTGGGCCAGAGCTGATTGATAAAAGCCTGACGACAGCAGCGCCAGGGCCAGTAATAAAAGGGTTTTTTTCATGGGCTTCGGTTTAGTTTAGGCGACAGGTGCCCCGATTTAAATTTTTAGTCATAAGCCTGATTACAACATAATTTGGCCACCACCAACGGGCAGATAATTACCGGTAATATACTTTGATTCGTCTGACGCATAAAACAATATAGCTCCCGCAATATCTTCGGGCAGGCCAACTCTTCTGAGAGGAATGAAACTGGCAGCCGCATCAATTTGAGCTTGCTGCATAAAGCTTGTCGCATCGGTCAAAGTCAGGCCCGGGGCGATAACATTTACCCGTATCCCCAGTGGGCCGAGTTCCATCGCTAACGATTTTGCAAATCCATCGAGGGCCGATTTTGCGGTACTGTGGGTTGAAAACCCAAACCCCGGTCTTCTTGACAATCCGCTTGAAACGATAATTATTGAACCTGATTTACGCGACATCATTGACGGAAGAACGGCTTTAATTGTCCAGTAGCTCCCTTTTACTTCCCGAAGGATTTTGTTTTCAAAATCTTCCCAGGTTTGTTCCATAAATGGTGCCACTTTAAAATTTGCTCCGGCGTTTAATACCAAAATGTCAATTTTGCCAAGCTGATTTTCAACTTCGCGAACCATCTGTTCCGATTCTGTTTTATCGAAAATATTAGCTTTCACAGCCATTGCAGCGCCATTGTTGTTCGAAATTTGTTCAACAATTTTTCGAGCTTTCTCTTCACTATTGTTGTAATTTACGGCTACCGTGGCGCCATGTTCTGCAAGCTTGATTGCCGTGGCAGCGCCTATTCCTCTGCTTGCACCGGTAACGAGTGCAATTTTTCCGTTTAAAATCATGGATTAAGGTTGTTTACATGTTTAAGTTTTTCTGAAATAAGAATCCCTCCCTGGCCCATATTTTCGTATGGATTTTCTTTAATAAAAATAACAAAGGCTTCTTTAGGGATTTTGGTGATTTCACATGCCATTTCAGTGAATTCTTTCACAATTTGTTCTTTCTTTTCAGGTGAAAGGAAAGGGCCATCAAATGTTATTACCGGCATATTTTAAATTTTTAGTGATTACCAGGAGCTATTTCAACTTTGACATCTTTTCAGATGGCTTTAAACGATTGATCAAATATACTCAAACGAGATTGGTTTGAACTTTGCCGGGATACAAATTTTTGAATTAATCCGCGATGCGAAAACCTGGTTTGTTTGATTGATGACGATGGTTTTTAATGCTGGGTCACTTTTGCAGTTCAAAATGAAACTAAAGTTTAAAAAATCGGGGCCATTTGAATAAAAATGCAGCGAAAATGTATAAACCCTTATTTTGATTTATCTTTGAGCTTTCAAAAATTAGGTGCAAATGAAACTCTGGGATAAAGGAACTTCGGTAAACGCGCTCATCGAAAATTTTACGGTTGGAAAAGACCGTGAAATGGACATGTACCTGGCAAAATTCGATGTGCTGGGTTCCATTGCCCATGCTAAAATGCTGAAATCCATTCATCTGCTTACCGAAAGTGAGCTAGTCGAACTTCAAGCCGGATTGGTGGAAATTTACCGTACAATTGAAGCCGGGGAATTCAGGATTGAAGATGGTGTGGAGGATGTGCATTCGCAGGTGGAGCTGATGCTGACCCGAAAACTGGGCGATACCGGAAAGAAAATCCACAGCGGACGCTCGCGAAACGACCAGGTTTTGCTCGACCTGAAGCTGTTTACCCGCTCCGAAATCCATTCGCTTGTTGAAGCTGTGAATGAACTTTTTGAAAAGCTGATGGCCAAAGCCGATGTCAACAAGCAATTCCTGATGCCAGGCTACACGCATTTGCAGGTGGCCATGCCTTCTTCGTTTGGACTTTGGTTCAGCGCCTATGCCGAAAGTCTGGTTGACGACCTGGTTTTGCTTCAGGCTGCATACAAAATAACCAACCAGAACCCGCTGGGCTCGGCTGCCGGATACGGTTCTTCTTTTCCGCTCGATCGGCAAATGACCACCGGTTTGCTCGGTTTCGAATCGATGAATTACAACGTGGTTTATGCCCAGATGGGCCGTGGAAAGATGGAAAAAACGGTCGCTTTTGCCCTGTCGTCAATCGCCGCAACCGTTTCGAAATTTGCTTTTGATGTGTGTTTGTTTATGAGTCAGAACTTTGGTTTTGTTTCGTTGCCCGACGAGCTGACCACCGGATCGAGCATCATGCCACACAAGAAAAATCCCGATGTTTTTGAACTCGTCCGTTCGCATTGCAATAAAATTCAAGCCATTCCATATCAAATCAGCATGATGACGAATAACCTTCCCAGTGGATATTTCCGCGATCTTCAGCTCCTGAAGGAAGTGTTTCTTCCTGCTTTTCAGGAATTAAAAGATTGCATCGGCATTGCTGGTTTTGCCATCGACAACATGACCGTGAATACCAACATTCTGGCCGATGAACGCTACAAATATGTGTTCAGTGTCGAAGATGTGAACAAGCTGGTACTGCGGGGCGTACCGTTCCGCGATGCCTATAAACAAGTTGGCGGGCAGATCAATTCCGGAATTTATGAGCCCACACGCGAGGTCAGTCATACCCACTCCGGAAGTATTGGTAATTTATGCCTGGACGAGATTGCTGAAAAAATGGCTGCGGTAGTGAAGGGTTATGAATTTGAACAGATTGAGACGGCCTATGCGGAACTGCTTGGCTAGTTTTATTTCTGTTAATTTATCGTTATTTTTTACATTTTACAAATAATCAGGGCAAACCGCGGTGACTTTTGTAATTTGTTGAATAATTGGTTGTTGAATAAAGCCATTCGTTTTATTTCAGGAAGGGCGATGTCTTTTTGATGTTTTCGGATACTTCCTGAAATTTGAGTTTTCTGTAAAAATCACTACTTTCGCTTTCAGTTCGTAAGAAAAATGATTGATTTACTTATAATCTGTTTGTTTTTCGGGAGGAATGATGTAAAATGAATTATATTCTTTGAGTCGGATGTTTGCGACGTCAAAATAAAACTTATTACCGATGAAAAATTTAGGATTGCCACAGGTGCAGGGGTTGTACGATCCTGCCAATGAGCACGATAACTGCGGGATTGGGTTTGTGGCCCACATCAAAGGCCAGAAATCGCACGATATTATCGAGCGTGGTCTGGAGGTGCTTGAAAATATGGACCACCGCGGGGCAACCAGCGCTGACAATAAAACCGGCGACGGTGCCGGAATTCTAATGCAGATACCCGACCAGTATATCCGCGAAGTGCTCAAGGTAAACATCCCGGCTTCGGGCAAGTTTGGGACAGGTTTGATCTTTTTGCCCCAGGATCGCAAGGAAGCAGCACAATGCCAGGATATTCTGACTAAATATATAAAACAGGAAGGCCTCGAATTAATTGATTATCTTGAAGTTGCGGTTGACAGTTCGGCGCCCGGCGAAATTGCCAAACTGACCGAACCTTACGTGAAACAAGTGTTTGTCAAGGCCGACCTGGAACAGGAAGCGCTGGAGAAAAAACTGTACCTGGTTCGTAAACAGGCCGAAAAGGAAATCCGTGACTCAAAACTGGAGTTCCGACAGGCATTTTATGTTCCGAGCTTGTCGTCAAAAACGATTATTTACAAGGGAATGCTTACCCCAGAACAACTTCGGGGTTATTTTAAAGATCTTTCGCACCCGAAATTTACCAGCGCCATTGCCCTGGTACATTCCCGTTTCAGTACCAATACGTTCCCAACCTGGGATTTGGCTCAACCTTTCCGCATGATTGCCCACAACGGCGAAATTAATACCGTGAAAGGCAACCGCCTGTGGATGCAGGCCCGCGAAGCCCTGCTGAAATCTGAAGTTTTCGGCGACGACCTGAAAAAACTGTTCCCGGTTATCGAACCCAATAAATCCGATTCCGCTTCATTCGACAATACCCTCGAATTCCTTCATCAGGCCGGGCGTACCGTTCCGCATGTTTTGTGCATGATGATCCCCGAATCGTTCAACTCGAAAAATCCAATTCCGGATAGCCTGAAAGCTTTCTACGAATACCATTCAACCATTATGGAACCCTGGGATGGCCCGGCTTCCATGGTTTTCTCCGATGGCCGTTACATCGGTGGGACACTCGACCGCAACGGATTACGCCCTTCCCGCTACGTCATCACCAAAAACGACCTGATCGTGATGGGTTCCGAAGTCGGTGTTCAAACTTTTGCTCCGGAAGAAGTGAAGGAAAAAGGCCGCCTGCGCCCCGGAAAAATCCTGCTGGTTGATACCAAACTGGGAATTATTATTCCGGATAAAGAAGTAAAGGCACAGTTGAGTTCGCGGGTTCCTTATGGCAACTGGCTGAAGGAAAACCGTTTGGTAATGGACGACATCGAAGTGAAACAACGGGTTTCTTCTTCGTTGGGCTATGAGTTCAATACCTATTCAAAAATATTTGGCTATTCGAAAGAAGATATGGAAATGATCATCAAACCGATGGCTGTTTCAGGCGCCGAACCAACCAGTTCGATGGGCAACGACACGCCGCTGGCTTGTTTCTCTGAAAAGCCACAGCGTTTGTTCAGTTATTTCCGCCAGGTGTTTGCTCAAGTAACCAACCCGCCGATCGACTCGATCCGCGAAGGATTGGTGATGTCGCTCACGAACTACATCGGTTCGCTGCATTCAAATATTCTCGACGAATCGCCCGAACATGCCAAACTCATCAAGTTCGACGATCCGATCATAACCAACACCGACCTCGGAAAGATCAAGGACCTGAAACACGAGAAGTTTTCACACGCGACCATCCCGATGATATTTCCGGTGAAAGATGGAGCGGATGGTTTCAAAAAAGCGCTCGACGACTTGCTCTTGCAGGCCGAAAAAGCCGTTGACGATCAAATGAATTTCATCATTCTTTCCGACCGTCAGGTTTCCGAAGAATATGCGCCCATTCCTTCACTGCTGGCCGTGGCCGCTGTTCACCACCACCTGATCCGCACCCAGAAAAGGATGCAGATCGGTATGATTGTCGAAACCGCCGAAGCCCGCGAAGTGACCCATTTTGCCCTGTTGTTTGGTTACGGTGCAAGTTCGGTGAACCCCTACCTTGCTTTTGCCGCAATCGACGACCTGGTTGAAAATGGCCAGATTGACCTGGAATACTCTGAAGCCCG
>JBBIHV010000054.1:0-19475 GCA_037446835.1 Sunxiuqinia sp.
AACGACGAAAATCTTTTTATTGGCAAGCTGCCCAAAAAGCTAAAATCGGCCCGGTTTTACGACGATCAGTCGCCGGTAAAATTCAAGGAAACCGAATATGGAATTATCCTGAATATTCCGGAAGCAAAGAAGAAACCGGTTGACACCATTATTCAGTTGGATATGTAAACGGATTACGTTTTTAAATTCGGAGCTGCACAAAAAAGTGTAGCTCTTTTTATTTCAACAAGTTAATAGTTTTAATTTTTTTTTGACTTGAAAGCGGCTATTTTGCTCGGTTTCTAATTCCATGCCATCGCTTGTCTTTTAAGGATTAATTGAACGTATGTTTATGTACATATCTACATATTTTATCTAATATTTTTAATATCTTCGGAGCCTTTCAAAGAACAAAACCGGCCTGTCATTGTTAAATATTCTGATTTTGTAAAGTCTGGTTAAAGTCAAAAACAAAAAACCAAAAATATGTTTGATCTCGATTTGATTAAGAAAAACTATGCAGCGTTGAGTGCTAAAATTTCAAAAGCCAAAAAGCACTTGCAGCGGCCATTAACCTTGTCAGAAAAAATTCTATATGCCCATTTGTTTACCGAACAACAAATCGGCGATTTTAAACGCGGTGCCGACTATGTCGATTTTGCACCCGACCGTGTTGCCATGCAGGACGCAACGGCCCAGATGGCCCTGCTTCAGTTTATGAACTCCGGAAAAGGAAAAACGGCCGTTCCCTCAACGGTACATTGCGACCATTTGATTCAGGCCAGCAAAAACGGATTGGCTGACTTGAATGATGCCATCAAAATCAATAAAGAAGTATATGATTTTCTTGAATCGGTTTCCAATAAATATGGAATTGGGTTCTGGAAACCAGGCGCCGGAATCATCCACCAGGTTGTGCTCGAAAATTATGCTTTCCCCGGCGGAATGATGATCGGAACCGACTCGCACACCGTAAATGCAGGTGGTTTGGGTATGATTGCCATTGGCGTTGGAGGTGCCGATGCCGTGGATGTGATGGCCGGAATGGCCTGGGAACTGAAATTTCCGAAACTGATTGGGGTAAAACTGACCGGAAAACTGAATGGCTGGACAGCCCCAAAAGATATTATCCTGAAAGTGGCCGGAATCCTTACCGTTAAAGGTGGAACCGGCGCAATCATCGAATATTTTGGCGAAGGAGCCAAATCAATTTCATGCACCGGAAAAGGTACGATTTGCAACATGGGCGCCGAAGTTGGCGCCACAACTTCTACTTTCGGCTACGACGAATCGATGGAACGCTACCTGCGTGCAACCGGCCGTGCCGAAGTTGCCGATCTGGCCAATCAGGTAAAAGAACACCTGACTGCCGACCCGGAAGTTTACGCCAATCCGGAGAAATATTTCGACCAGTTGATTGAAATTAATCTCGATGAACTGGAACCATACATCAACGGGCCATTCACGCCCGACCGCGCCACCCCAATTTCAGAAATGGCCAAAGTAGCCAACGAAAATGGCTGGCCAACCAAAATTGAAGTGGGTTTAATTGGATCGTGCACCAACTCGTCGTACGAAGATATTTCGCGTGCGGCCTCGCTGGCACAGCAGGCAGTCGATAAAAAACTGAAATCGAAAGCCGGATTTACCATCACTCCCGGATCGGAACTGGTACGCTACACCATCGAACGCGACGGTTTTATCAACACATTCAATCAGATTGGCGCCAGTGTGTTTGCCAATGCCTGCGGACCGTGCATCGGCCAGTGGTCGCGTCCCGGAGCCGAAAAAGGTGAAAAGAATACCATCATCCATTCGTTTAACCGCAACTTCTCGAAACGAGCCGATGGGAATCCGAATACACACGCGTTTGTAGCTTCTCCTGAAATTGTTACGGCGCTGGCCATTGCCGGTGACCTCACCTTCAATCCACTGACCGATTATCTGACCAATGAAAACGGCGAAAAAGTGAAGCTCGAAATTCCTTCAGGAATGGAACTTCCGGCGAAAGGTTTTGCTGTTGAAGATGCCGGTTATCAGGCTCCGGCCGAAAATGGTGCTTCTGTGACTGTCGCCGTCGATCCGGCCTCATCGCGTTTGCAGTTGCTTCAGCCATTCGAAGCCTGGAACGGCGAAAACCTGATGGGTGCCCGGTTGCTCATCAAAGCCAAAGGAAAATGTACCACCGACCACATTTCGATGGCCGGCCCATGGTTGCGTTTCCGTGGACACCTCGACAACATTTCGAATAACATGCTGATCGGTGCAGTCAACGCCTTCAACGAAGAATCCAACAAGGTGAAAAACCAGCTGACCGGTGAATACGGCGAAGTTCCGGCTGTGCAACGCGCTTACAAAGCTGCCGGAATTCCTTCGGTTGTGATCGGCGATCAAAACTACGGCGAAGGTTCGTCACGCGAACATGCCGCCATGGAACCCCGCCACCTGGGTGTAAAAGCAGTGATTGTAAAATCGTTTGCCCGCATACACGAAACCAACCTGAAAAAACAGGGAATGCTGGGGCTGACTTTTGCCAACGAAGCCGATTACGACAAAATTCAGGAGGACGACCTCTTCAATTTTGTTGACCTGAACGAATTTGCACCGGGGAAACAATTGACGCTTGAACTGGTACACGCCAATCAGACGAAAGACATCATCATGCTGAACCACACCTACAATAAGCAGCAAATCGACTGGTTTAAAGCAGGATCGGCCCTGGATTTAATTCGCAAACAAAACCATAAATCATAATTAACAAAGTAATGAAAGAAAAAATCAAAGTTCTCAACCCGGTTGTTGAGTTGGATGGAGATGAAATGACCCGGGTTATCTGGTCGTTTATTAAAGAAAAACTGATTGTACCTTACCTCGATCTGGATATTAAATATTACGATCTGGGTATTGAAAACCGTGATTTAACCAACGATCAGGTTACCATTGATTCGGCAAACGCCATTAAAAAATATGGTGTGGGCATTAAATGCGCCACCATAACACCCGACGAAGCCCGGGTTACGGAATTCGGCCTGAAAAAAATGTGGAAATCTCCCAACGGAACTATTCGTAACATTCTGGATGGCACTGTTTTTCGCGAACCAATTATCATGAGCAACGTGCCACGGCTGGTTCCCGGCTGGAAACAACCCATCTGCATTGGCCGTCACGCGTTTGGCGACCAGTATCGCGCCACCGACTTTGTTACCAAGGGCAAAGGAAAGCTCACCATTACCTTTACCCCGAACGACGGCAGCGAAACAATTTCGCACGAAGTATTTGATTTTGCAGGCGACGGCGTTGCACTGGCCATGTACAATACCGACGAATCGATCACCGGTTTCGCCCGTGCCTGTATGAACCAGGCCCTGGTAAAAAAATGGCCGCTCTACCTGTCAACAAAAAATACCATCCTGAAGAAATACGACGGACGTTTCAAAGACATTTTTCAGGAAATATTCGACACCGAATTTAAAACCGCTTTTGTCGAAGCCGGAATTACCTACGAGCATCGTCTGATCGACGACATGGTAGCTGCTGCCATGAAATGGGAAGGCGGATACGTGTGGGCCTGCAAGAATTACGACGGCGATGTTCAGTCGGATACGGTTGCCCAGGGATTTGGCTCGCTCGGGTTAATGACTTCCGTTTTGATTACCCCGGATGGAAAAACCATGGAGGCCGAAGCGGCCCACGGCACTGTGACCCGTCATTACCGCATGCACCAGCAAGGCAAACCGACTTCAACCAATCCGATAGCTTCGATTTACGCCTGGACCCGAGGACTCGCTTTCCGTGGCAAACTCGACAACAATCAGGAATTAATCAATTTTGCTGAAACGCTTGAAAAGGTTTGTGTCGAAACGGTTGAATCGGGCCAAATGACCAAAGATTTAGCCCTGATTGTTTACGGAAACGACCTGAAAACTGAAAACTATCTGACGACCGAAGGCTTCCTGGATGCACTGGATGCCAATCTTCAGAAAAAATTAAAGTAAAAATCCGACGATTCGATAATTTGTCAATTCGGCACTTGAGCGACACTTTTTCTCTTTGTCAGATTTTCAGATTTTCAAATTAACCATTCAACAAACATGAGCAAGCAAATTCAATTTCTGAACGGCAAGCTAATCGTACCGAATGAACCAATCATCCCTTTTATTGAAGGCGATGGAATAGGCAAAGACATTACCGAACCAAGTCAGCGGGTTATCGACGCGGCAGTTCGCGCAGCCTATGGAAATTCGAGAAAAATTATCTGGAAAGAAGTTCTGGCCGGAAAGAAAGCATTTGAACAGACCGGGACTTATTTGCCCGACGAAACCCTCGAAGCGTTCAAGCAATACCTGGTCGGGATCAAGGGACCGCTGGAAACGCCCGTTGGCGGAGGAATCCGCTCGCTGAACGTTGCCCTGCGCCAAACCCTCGACCTGTATGTTTGCCTGCGTCCGATCCGCTGGTTCAAAGGCGTACCCTCGCCGGTACGTTTCCCGGAATTGGTTGACATGCACATTTTCAGGGAAAATACCGAGGACATTTATGCCGGAATTGAATTTATGACCGGAGATGCCGCGGCCGATAAATTCCGCGATTTTCTGATCAACGAAATGGGCGTGGACAAAATCCGTTTCCCGGAAAGTAGCTCCTTTGGCGTGAAACCTGTTTCGAAAGATGGTTCCGAACGCCTGATCAGAGCCGCCATTCAATATGCCATTCAGCGTGAATTGCCTTCTGTAACCATTGTGCACAAAGGGAATATCATGAAATTTACCGAAGGCGCATTCAAAAACTGGGGCTACGATCTGGCTGAAAAGGAATTTGCTTTACAAACATTTACCTGGCGCCAATTTCAGCAGATCGAAAAACAGCGCGGTCAGGCGGATGCAAAAGCGGAACTTGAAAAGGCAAAATTGCTGGGAAAGGTAATTATCAAAGATGTGATAACCGATGCCTTCCTTCAGGAAAGTTTGCTGCATCCGTATGAACATTCGGTGATTGCGACTTTAAACCTGAACGGCGATTATATTTCAGACCAGTTGGCGGCCATGGTTGGCGGGATCGGAATTTCGCCCGGTGCAAACATCAACTACAACAGTGGGTTTGCCATTTTTGAAGCTACGCACGGTACAGCGCCCAATATTGTTGGAACCGGGAAGGCCAATCCGGGCTCGCTCATCCTCTCAGGTGCCATGCTTCTCGAATACCTGGGCTGGAACGAAGCCGCCGAACACATTTATGACGCTCTGGACCACACGTTTACCAAACGCAGGGTTACTTCAGATTTGCACAGCCAGATGGAAGCTGCCACCCTGCTCTCAACTTCTCAGTTCGCTGACGAGATAATCCGAAATATTCATTAATTTAGAAGACTTAATATTAAACTAAAACCAAAAAACCAAGGATATGGAATACATTAAAAACAGGTTCTACGAAAAAGCCAGCAAGTGCATGGCCGAATTTCAGCAGTTAAGAAAAGAGCATGGCGATGTGGTGTTGGGACAGGTAACCATCGATCAGGTACTTTCAGGAATGAAAGGTATTCCGGCCCTGCTAACCGAAACGTCGAAACTCGATCCCAACGAAGGGATCCGGTTCAGGGGTTATTCACTTCCCGAACTTCAGCAGAAATTACCAAAATTGACCGAAGATGGCGAACCACTTCCCGAAGGCCTGTTTTACCTGATGATGATCGGTGAAATACCTACTCTGGAGGATGTGGAAAATATTTCTAAAGATTGGGCCACGCGTTCGCATGTGCCTCAGCATGTTTTCGACGTGATTGATGCTTTGCCGAAAAACAGCCGTCCGATGACCCAGTTCAGTACGGCAATCCTTTCAATGGCTTACGATTCGGTATTTCAAAAAGCTTATCGTGCGGGGGTAAACAAAAAATTCTACTGGGACTTCATGTACGAAGATGTGTTGACCCTGATTGCCCGGCTTCCGCGTATTGCCGCTTACATTTACCGCAGGGTATATCACAATGGCAATCACATTGAACCGAACCCAAACCTCGACTGGGCAGGCAATCTGGCCCACATGATGGGATACGATTCGATTGATGTGAAAAATTTGCTGCGTTTGTATATGGTCATTCATGCCGATCATGAAGGAGGCAATGTTTCTGCTCATGCCACCCATTTGGTCGGGTCGGCATTAAGTAATGCGTATTATTCGTTTGCCGCCGGTATGGTTGGATTAGCAGGTCCTTTGCACGGATTTGCCAATCAGGAAGTAATGAGCTGGATTGAAGAAATGCTCATTGAATTGGAAACCGACGAACCGACTGATGCGCAGATTGCAGCTTACATCGAAAAAACTTTGATTCAAGGCCGCGTTGTTCCCGGTTACGGACATGCGGTGTTGCGTATTACCGACCCACGTTTTACGGTACAACAGCAGTTTGCCGAAAAACACATTGTAAGCGACAAGATGATCAACACGGTTAACGCCATTTACCGGGTTGCGCCGCCAATCCTGGAAGCGACCGGAAAAATTAAAAACCCCTGGCCAAACGTCGATGCTTTTAGCGGTGCCTTGTTACATCACTACGGAATTACCGAAGCCGGTTTCTACACCGTGCTGTTTGGCGTTTCGCGCTCGCTTGGAGTCTTGGCCTCGTTGGTATTCGACCGTGTTTACGGTCTTCCTATCGAACGGCCATCGTCGCAACCATTGAGCTGGTTTATGGGCAAAGCCGGGATTACCGATTTAGACGAACGGTGCAAATAATGTTTGCATCACATAACAAAAAAGGCTGCTTTAACAGGCAGCCTTTTTTGTTGCGGAAAATTCTGCTCCCGAATTTACTCAGCGGGTGACTGACTGACCAATAACAAATATTTAATCAGTTGAGGTAAGCCATCGGCAGGGTTTTTAACCGCTGCCTGGGCGATTGAATACCCTGGCTAGTTGCAGGCTTCGACCGGTTAAACTGTAAAAACATTACCAAAACGACATTGAAAGAGGAAAGAGAAAAGAGAAAAATGGCGAACCAATAACCAATGAATTTCTCCTCTTTTCCTTTTTCTTTTCCCAATAACCCTTTTCTGACATCGTTCGGTCAGGAGAAATAGGGTTTTAGGAAGGCAACCAAATTTTTCTAAATTTGTGGGTAATTCGATCGATCGCCATGCAGGTAAAAGCCGACAAGGAATATGTGGAATGTTTAAAAAAGGATGACTTTGTTGCCTTCGATGCCTTGTTCCGTAAATATTCTGAAAGTTTATATGCATTTGCCCTCTGCATTACCCGCGATTCTTACGCAGCCGAAGAAATCACCCAGCTTGTTTTCCTGAAAGTCTGGGAAAAACGCAATCAGATAAACGAACACCTTTCGTTTAAATCGTTTCTGTTTTCGATTACATACAACGAAACGATTTCGTGGCTCCGGAAAGAAAAGTCTGAAAAAAGGCGGATCAGTGAATTTGTAAATAAATCGTGGGCACAGACCAATGAAACGGAACAGTCGGTTGAATTCCGTAACCTTGAAGGATTAGCCAATCGCCTGATCGAAGAGATGCCTGAAAAGCGAAAGGAAATATTCAGGTTAAGTCGCGAACAAGGCTTTTCGAACAAGGAAATAGCCGAAAATCTGAATATTTCAGTAAAAACAGTTGAGAACCAAATGACTTCTGCGCTCCGGTTCCTACGCGAAAATTTAAATAAATACGACATTCTTGGGCTGCTGTTTTATTTTTTGATTTTCCGTTATTAAGCAATCAATTCTGCGGGTTCGTGGTTATAGACCAGGTTCGATTCAGATTTTTTTATGGGGGAATAGGGGTTTATTACCTTTGATTTCGTAGTATAATAAACACAATTCAAGAACGAATACCCCCAAAATGAATACCCAGAAAATAATAAAATACCTCGAAGGAAAAACGACTGAAGAAGAATCGCTACAAATACGGAATTGGCTGAAAGAACCGGGCCATGAAGAAGAATCGCGCAAATTACTGGGCGAAATCTGGACTAATTCTGAACTCAAACTTCATGGTCGTTCGCCTGATTTTGAGATGATGCTCAGTCAGGTTCACAACCAAATCCATCGACAGGAAAATACAGTCGTACCGCCAATTGCAACTGACAGCAAGATCTACCGCCTGTACCGGATATTTTCGAAAGTAGCAGCCATACTGATCATTCCGCTACTCGTTTTCACCGTTTATTTTTATTCACGTTCGGTTCCCGACAGAGAAGGGCTTTTGCCGGTTTCAATGCGCGAAATTTATACCAAACCCGGTATCCGCACCAAAATTGAACTGTCGGATGGAACCAAAGTCTGGCTAAACGACGGGACAACGTTACGTTACCCGGAACGCTTTTCAGGAAAAAACCGTGAAGTTTTTGTTGATGGGGAAGCCTATTTCGAAGTAACGCACAATCCGGAAAAGCCTTTCGTGGTTGACAACCCGATGATGACGACTGTGGTTACCGGTACCCATTTTAACCTGAATGCCTATTCGGCTGACCAATATTTTGAAGCAACCCTGCTGGAAGGAAAAGTAAGCCTGAAAAAAAACAATGAAGAACTGACGATGACACCCGGCGAACAGGTACAGATTGATGCCAGGAACCAGAAGATTGAGCAGAAGAATGTAAATCCGGAGAATGCGGCAGCATGGATCGACGGGAAACTGATCTTTAAAGATGAGAAACTGGGCACGGCCATCAAAAAACTGGGCCGCTGGTACAATGTTGAAATTATCCTGACCGATCGGAAATTGAGCGATTATTTGTTGACCGGAACGGTTCAGGATGAAAAATTGGACCAAACCCTGGCACTGATCTCACTGGCCCTTCCGGTGAAATTTGAGTTTAAAAAAGAAACAAGCCCAACTGAAATTCAACGAACTATTTATATGAAAAACAAATAAAAAAAGGCTGCCAGGAATTTCGCAGATTCGCTGACAGCCCAACTAAATGTTAATATTTAATCGCCTTAAATTTATGGAAAAAAAGTTTAAACTGTTTATTCCCTGGGAGATTTCTCCGGGAGTAAAAAAAATGTTGATGTACATGAAACTGACCTTCGTGATCCTTCTGGCAACAATTCTGCAAACGTTCGCAGGAGTTTCCTACTCTCAATCGACGACTTTATCGGTCAACCTGAAAAACGTATCCGTCCAAACGGTCCTTCAGCAAATTGAAGATAAATCGGATTTTTATTTTCTTTACAGCCGTTCGATTGTTGATGTTGACCGCACCGTTGACATTCAGGTTAAAAATGTGAAAATTAACGATTTGCTCGATATTTTGTTCCGGGGGACCAATGTCGTTTATAAAGTTGACGGGCGACAGGTTGTCCTGCTCCTCGATCAGGAAAAAACGGTTACCGGGGGGCAACAGCAAAAATCGGTAACCGGGAAAGTCATCGATTCGGGAGGTTCGCCGCTACCGGGAGTTTCAATTGTGGTTAAAGGCACGACCCATGGAACCATTACCGATACCAACGGAAACTATTCACTGCCAAATATTCCGGCTGATGCCAGCATCCAATTTTCGTTTGTGGGGATGAAAACCAAAGAGGTAAAAGTTGGAGAACAGTCTCAATTAAATATGGTGATGGAGGATGAAGCCATTGGGATTGATGAGGTGGTGGCCGTTGCTTTTGGAACGCAGCAAAAACGTACGATGACTTCATCGGTCACACAGGTTGAATCGAAAGTGCTGGAAAACCGTCCGGTGGGCAACATCGCGTCAGCCCTGCAGGGACAGGTTGCCGGTGTAAATATCACACAAAGTTCGGGTCAGCCCGGACAGAATGCAAGCATCAAAATCCGTGGAGTTGGTTCGTTGCAGAGCGGAACCGATCCGTTGGTCATTATCGACGGGATCCCCGGAACTTTGAGCATGGTCAGCCCGAACGATGTAGAATCGATTTCGGTGCTGAAAGATGCTGCCGCCTGCTCGCTGTACGGTGCCCGTGCTGCAAATGGCGTAATCCTGGTGACTACCAAACGGGGCAAACTGGGCAAAATGTCGGTCAGTTATTCCGGATATGCCGGATATCAGCAACCAACCGAACTTTTTCAGGAAGCCGATGCCTACAACTACGCCAATGCCTATAATTCAGCCTTGATGTACGATGCCATCAACCGCGCCAATCCTACGTTTAACGAAGCTAAAAAAGTATTCACGCCAGCACAGCTCGACGACTGGCAATCGGGCAAGGTGCCGGGAACCAACTGGAGGAAAGCTTTGTTCGACCAGAGCGGTTTCACCCAGTCACATTCGGTCAACATTTCCGGGGGACTGAATCAGGATAATGTGACTTTGAAAAACAATGCCTCATTCGGGTTCCTGCAACAGGAAGGGAATGTGGTGCACACGAATTACAAACGCTACAGCCTTCGCGACAATGCCGAATTAAAATGGGGTAAATTCACCACTGGTGTCTCTCTCGGCTTAACTTATTCCGATTCAGGGGAGCCAACTTCGGCTGCGGTTGGAAATCTTGGCGCAATGATCAGCGCCGTTAACAGGCAGCGTCCGGTTGACCCCATTAAAACAGCAGATGGCCAATGGAACATTACCGCCACAAATGATACCCGTAACCCGGTCAGGCAAGCCTACGAAGGTGGGATAAGCAATACCGACCGGTACAATGTTTTGGCCAATGTAAACGTGGGTTACGAAATAATGAAAGGTTTATCGGTAAAATTCACCAATGGGGTCAATTATCTGGAAAGTGGCACCAACGATTTTAAAAATCAACTGGCCTGGTACAACGGAACCGTAACCGGTCCAAATTCATCGACAAAAAGTACTTACCGCGACATACATTATTTACAGCAGTTGGATGTCAATTACAGGAAATCATTCGGGAAACATAATTTTGCTGCAATCCTGGGCGGGCAACAGGAATACCACACCTACGGTTACCTGATCGCTTCGCGGAAGAATTTTATTAACAACAGCTCCGGAAGTTTGCAGCTTGGCTCGGTTGACGGGCTCGACAACAGCAGCACCAATTACGACTGGGGCCTGATGGGTGTTTTTGGCCGCATCAATTACGATTACAATAAAAAATATTTGCTGGAACTGAATTTCAGGGAAGATGGTTCTTCACGTTTGTCGCCTGGAAAGAACTGGGATTTCTTCCCTTCATTCTCAACCGGATGGCGCATCTCGGAAGAACCGTTTATGAAAGCGCTGAGACCGGTCGTTTCGGAACTGAAATTGCGTGGGAGTTATGGTGTGTTGGGAAACCAGAATTTACCGGGCTCCGATAACAATGCCTTGTATTATTCCTATAAATCGATTGTTGGCGCAGCCAATGATCCTGCCTACTGGGGGCCTCTTTACTATGTTTTCGGCGGTACATTGATGAACCCCATGACCATTGTTCAGGACCCGAATACAACTTTTACCTGGGAACGGACGGCTTTAACCGATGTGGCCGTAGAAGGAAGTTTATGGGAAAACTTGCTCACCTTCAGTCTGGGCTACTATAGCAAAAAAACAACCGGGATGCTGATGACCAAAAAAGTGTCGTCGGTTCACGGAGGAAAAGATTATGTGGCCAACATCGGAGAAATGCGCAACGATGGAGTCGAACTTGAACTTGGGTTCAACAAAACAACCCAAAGCGGTTTTGCAATTTCGGTCAACGGGAACCTGTCGTACATGACGAACAAAATTCTGGACCTGGGTGGTCAAGACCTGGCTGCTTCAGGAGTCACCCGTAATGTGGTTGGATACCCGCTGAATGCCTACTACCTGTATCAAAATGACGGGCTGCTCACCAAAACCGAATTTTTGGATGCCAGCTACACGCTTTTGAACGGGCAAAAATACGGTGACCAGAAAATTAAAGACATCAGTGGCCCAGCCGGTGTGCCCGACGGAAAGATCAACGCTTCCGACAAAGTGATGACCAACAAAACATCAACGCCCAAATGGCTCTATGGCTTGAATTTCGATGTTTCGTACAAACGTATCGGGATTGCCGGAATGTTTCAGGGAGCTGCCGGATATTACAAATATCTGGGAGGGAGCGTAGGCTACGGGTTCAACAGCGGTTACAGCACCACACAATGGACCATCAACAATTCGTACAATCCGCTGGTTGACGAAAACAATTACAACACTCGCCTGCCAAGGCTTTCAACAACCAATTCCATCAACAATACCTATCCTTCCGATTTGTTCCTGTTCAGTTGTTCTTACGTGCGGCTAAAAAATATCCAACTTTACTACAACCTTCCTTCAGGCTTGCTGAAAAAGGGAGATATTGCCAACGCAAAAATTTATTTCTCCGGACAGAACCTCTTTACTTTATCGGCATTGCCAAAAGCACTGGGGGTCGATCCTGAAATCGGGAGCGCGACAGCAGGCTACCCGCTGGTCAGGATATTCAGTTTAGGTTTGGATATTACTTTTTAAATCAAGAGTTATGAAGAGAAAATATCAAACACAACGGGATGATTGGAATGGCAAGTTCTCCCGGTATTTCGGGACAGGCATCTGTCAAATAAAAACAAATTTTAAAAACATGAAAAAGATAATCCTATACAGCATTTTAACCCTGGCTCTATTTTCGTGTATCGATTTGGAGCGCAACCCTACCGATGCTTATTCTGCCAATACATTTTTTACTTCGGAACAGGCCGCACTGGCCAATCTGGCTTCGGTGTACCAATACACCAAAATGAGCGGGTTTTTCGAAGATGGCGATGCCATTTACATGGACGACATTTCGGATAATGCCTATTGCCCGTTCTCGAACCAAATGACTTCATTCATTGCGCTTGGTACGGCCACTCCTTCCTTAACCGGAAAATATGTGGACTTGTACCGTACATATTTCAATTACATCGGCATCAGGAATGCCAACTATTTTCTGGAAAATATCGATCAGGTGGTGATGGACGATACCCGAAAATCGGAAATGAAAGCCGAAGTTCGTTTTCTGAGGGCTTTCGACTATGCCCGAAAAATGATGTGTTTTGGTGGTGTCCCCCTGGTTAAAACCGTGCTGAACTACGGCGATGAAACCAAAATTCCGCGCAGCTCAGAGGCCGAAATCACTGCTTTTGTGACCACTGAACTGGCTGCTGCAGCCGATGCACTTCCTTTAACACGTCCGGCTGACGAGTACGGCCGCATTACCAAAGGTGCGGCGCTGGCCCTGAAAGCCAGGGTCGAACTTTTTGCAAAGGATTATGCCAACGCCGCAAAAGATGCCAAAGCTGTTATGGATCTGGGCATTTACGATTTGTACAGCAATTACGAAGGCCTGTTTTGGGAAAAGAACCAGGCTGATCCGGCCCGCAACCGCGAAGTGCTCCTTGAAGTTTGCTACAACCCTCCGACCTGGGCTTCGTGGCTCGATGGTTTATATACCGTGGAAGAAGGTGGTTGGAATTCAGTGAACCCCACTCAAAGCCTGGTGGATGCCTATGAAACCGTTAATGGGATGTCGATTGCCAACGACCCAGCCTATAATCAAGACCGGCCTTATGAAAACAGGGACCCGCGTTTTTATGCCTCGGTGATTTATCCCGGACTGACCTGGAACGACCGGATATTTAACAGCCTGCAACCCGTTGGCCCCGACGAATATTACAATTCATCGAAAGGGAACCGTTCAAGGACCGGTTACTGCCTTCGCAAATATTGCGCCCCCTTAGTCGATTTGCCACATCCCGATCCGTCTGATGTTCAGGGCGTCAACTTCATTGTAATCCGTTATGCTGAAGTTTTACTGACCTATGCTGAAGCGTTGATCGAGCAAAACACAAATTTGCCGGAAGCTGCAACGGCCATCAACACAGTACGTGCCAGGGTGAACATGCCCCCCGTGACTGAAACAGATCAAGCTGGTTTGCGCGCACGTGTCCGCAACGAGCGCCGGGTAGAACTGGCTTTCGAAGGCTTGCGCTGGTACGATATGAAACGCTGGAAAATTGCCGGACAGGTGATGAATGGCCCGGTTTATGGAGTCCGTCCCGGAACCGTTGATATGACAACCGGTGAGGTTACTTTTTCGAGCCCGAACCACATCACCGTTGGCGATGTCAGGGTATTTAAGGAAGACCGTGATTATTATTTCCCAATCCCGCAGGAAGACATCGATTCGAATGCCGCCTTGCAGGGAAATCAAAATCCGAACTGGTAAAAACCATATAGAGTTGATCAAAGGAGGAGGAAAAATTTTTCTCCTCCTTCATACCATCACTTTGGTCAATGCCATTTGAGGTTTTTTTGCCTCTTAGCGGTAAAGAATTGAGTTTTTTTTGTTCATGTTATTTGTTCAATGACGAATTCTAAGGTGAACTTTTTAGTTTACCTGACCTGATGGTTTAATTTATAAACATAAACCAACTCACCCCGAGTCGAAGTATTGGGCTTTGCCTCCCGCTTCGCGAAGAGAAGAGCAAGGATAAGCGAAGCGAAACCGTGGGTGAGCCGGTTGTAAAAAAATCAAAATCAAAAAATCATTGCTTTATGAGAAAACTAATTTTCTCCGCCCTTTTTACCGTGTTGGCCTGTGTTGTTTTTGCCCAGACTAAGCCGGACAAAGTTTTCTGGAAAGAAGATTTTGCCTCCGGGAAATTGCCCGATGGCTGGACATCGGTGGCACTGAACGACAGCAGTTCAACCTGGTTTTTCACCGACCAGCCCTATCCGGGATCGTATGGCCGAAATTACCAGGCGCCGCCCATCGCTTCCGAAAGTAGGGGCTACCACATGCAAATCGCTCCCGGGGTGCGTGTCGGGAAAAATCTTAAAAAGTGGAAGAAAGCAGGGATTCAGCCCAATGCTTATATCCAGACTTCGGCAATCAATTGTTCTGAAAAAAAATCGGTGGTCCTGAAGTTTCAGCAAAATTTTTTCTGGGGCGAATGGGAAGTTCCTGAAAAGAAATCCGGGCTAATCGTGGCCGTCAGCAACGACGCGAAAAACTGGACCGAATACGATGTGCACAACGGCATCGGACCTACTTCCGATTGTCCGAACCCGATGGACGTGGAATTAAATGTGACGCGGGTGGCTGCCGGTCAGAAAACAGTTTACCTGCGTTTTTGGTGGCGGAAAATGTACCAGTGGTACTGGATGGTGGACGATATTTCGCTTTCAGAAGCTTTCGATGCAGACCTTCAGGCTTACGACCTGACCTCGCACCGTGCCGAAGGAAATACATTCAGCAAAAATGACTCGCTGGTTTTCCGGGTCATCAACCTGGGCGCCAAGTCTGTCCCAACAAATACCGATTGTTATTTACAGCTCGACAAGCGCCCCTTGATGAAAATCACAATTCCAGCTTCTGCAACGAAACCTTTCGGAATTATTGATACGGCAAAGGTGTCTTTCAGGAACCTCGACCTGACCGACATCGGGGTTCACAATGTGAAGTTTTATACCAGTCAGGCAAACGATTTGCGCCGGTCGAACGACACCCTTTCCATGGAACTTTATTCACAGGCCTGCGAACTGGGCGATGTGACTGATTTCAAAGCCACTCCGGAAGAATTCCTGATTTCGTGCCACCGGGCACAGTTAAAAGTTCAACTTCTCCGCAACGACTTGTTCCGGATTTGGATGGCTTACAACGGCGAATTCACCAATCCGGCAGGAAAGGATCTGATTATCAACACGCCTTCGGGAAAAGTGGAGGATAGCTGGAGCGATGAAGGGAACTATTACCTGATCACAACCCCGGAACTGGCTATCCGTGCGTATAAAAAACCGTTGCGGTTTGCACTGTACCGGGGCGATAATGCCACACTGGTTTGGGAAGAAACTAAAGGGATTACATACGGAAAGCAAACGGTTCAGTATTTAAAACGTGGGGCAACCGAGCAATTTTTTGGCGGAGGGATGCAAAACGGGCGTTTTTCGCACCGTGGCAAAACCATCAAAATGACCATTGATTACAACTGGGAAGACGGAGGAAACCCAAACCCGGCTACCTTTTACATGAGCAGCAACGGGTATGGGGCAGTTCGAAATACCTACGCAACGGGCTGGTATTCGTTCATGGACACGGTAAAACTGGCACAGGACGAAAGCCGTTTTGATTGCTATTATTTTGTTAGTCCTTCTTTGAAAAAAACCTTGGGCGATTACACCGACCTCACCGGAAAACCTTTCCTGATGCCGCGCTGGGCACTGGGAATGGGCGATTCGAATTGCTACAACCGGGGTGCCAAATCCGGAAAAACGAATGGTTCAACAACAACCGGGTTCGAAGGATTCACACCCAGTGTGATTCCGTTGATTGCCGATAAATACATCGAAAACAAGATGCCAACCGGATGGATTTTGCCCAACGACGGCTATGGCTGCGGCTACACCGATCTGGACGTGGTGGTACGCGAACTGCACAAGCGTGGTTTTTACACCGGACTCTGGACCGAAAATGGAGTGGAAAAAATAGCCAAAGAAGTAGGCGGATACGGTTCACGACTTTGCAAGCTGGATGTGGCCTGGGTGGGGCCAGGTTTTAAATTTGCCATCGACGGCGCACGAACAGCTTACGAAGGCATTGAAAAAAACAGCGATGCACGGGGTTTTGTGTGGCAGGTTTGTGGCTGGACCGGCTCGCAGCGCAATGCCGTTCTGTGGACTGGCGATCAGGCCGGAAGCTGGAACTACATTCGCTGGCACATTCCAACAGTGATTGGTTCGGGCCTTTCGGCACAGAACTGCGCCACCGGCGATGTTGACGGTATTTTCGGCGGAAGCGATTCGACTTATGTGCGCGATTTGCAATGGAAATGTTTCACGCCCGTTTTTATGACCATGTCGGGCTGGGCAACCAACAATAAAAATCACATCAAAGACAAACAGCCGTGGTTGTTTGGAGAGCCTTTTACCAGCATCAACCGCAAATACCTGATGCTGAAGGAGCGCATGACACCTTACATGTACACGCTTTGTAACGAAGCCCATCAGACCGGGGTCCCCGCTGTCAGGGGGTTGGTGCTTGAATATCCGGATGATCCGGTAACCTGGGGAAATGCTACAAAATATGAGTACCTGCTCGGAAAAGATTTACTGGTTGCACCGGTTTTCAAGTCGGAAGCCAGGCGCGACAGCATTTATCTGCCCAAAGGGAAATGGATCGATTTCTGGGACGGAACCGAATATCAGGGAAACGCCACCCTGATGAATTATCCGGCGCCGCTCGATAAACTGCCGCTTTTTGTCCGTTCCGGGGCCATCCTCCCGATGTACCAGCAAATGAGGTACAACTGGGAGCGCCCGGCCGACACGCTGACATTGCATATTTATCCCTCCGGAAAATCGGAATACACAATGTATGAAGATGACGGCCTGACACGCGATCACCGGAAAGGTATTTTTGCGACCACAAAATTTGAGGTCTCGGCACCAGCACCTGGAAACGATCCAGTGAAAATAATGCTTCATGCTGCGGTAGGGGATTTTAACGGACGGCTTAAAACGCGAACTTATCTGCTCGAAGTCCACACGTGCGAAATCCCTTCGGTTATTACCCTAAATGGGAAAAAGTTGGAAATGGCCAAAAACAAGGGAAAATTTGATAAACTGAAATGCGGCTGGTATTTCGATCCGGCTGATCAAAAGGGAATTTTGCATATTAAGGCCAACGCGTTATCGACGGATATGGATTCAGCTATTGAGCTAAAAAAACGAAGATAATTCCGTATTTCAGCAATGCCAAAAAAGCCCGTAGGTTCAGGTTTCCCTGCGGATAATATAGAGAATTGCAAATTTGGCCCCGGCAGATGCTCAACCAACATCCTCCGGGGTCTTTTTTAATTTGTCAGGCTGATCTGAAACAGGAACGACCAGAGTAACTTCTGGTCAGAAGAAAGGCACAAACGTCCTGAATTTTTTCTTTCTGTAAGGATTACCATAAAAATTGATAATTTTGGAGGGGTCTGTGCTGGTCTGTCCCAGTGACGACAAACAAACTACTAAAACCAAACTGCAATGATAACCGAGTTTCCCAATCAACCCTCCGGAAAACTGAAAGTGACGCAACAAAAATTGGCTGGCTGCATCCTGAAAAAGGTGCCGGCACTGATTTTACTGCTTGTTGTTGGTCAATTGTTTGCGCAACGGAAGCCTGAACTTTTACCGGTCTCAAAATATGTTAGTTTTGCAAAAACACCGGGGTGCTTCATGCTCTCCGAACAGGGTCGGACTGCTCCTTTGGTGGTTGGCGCTGAAGAGTTTCCGGGTGTCATCCGCATTGCCGGATATGTTCAGGAAGATTTACTGAAGGTGACCGGGAAAAAACCGGAATTGCTAGCCGGAAAGCTTCCAGGTTCGGGAGAAATTGTTATTGCCGGAACCTTGGGCAAAAGCCAGTTGATTGATGAATTGGTGAAAAACAAGAAGATAAATGTTTCTGAAATTCAGGGAAAATGGGAATCAACGCTGACCGAAGTGGTCGAAAATCCGTTTCCGGGAATAAAAAAAGCGCTGGTTATTGCCGGAAGCGACAAACGCGGAACCATTTACGGATTGTTCGGCCTGTCGCGCGAAATTGGCGTTTCGCCCTGGTACTGGTGGTCCGATGTTCCTGTTCAGCGGCAAACTTCGCTGTATGTCAAAGCCGGACCGTATTTGTCGGGCGAACCAAAGGTGAAATACCGCGGTATTTTCCTGAACGACGAAGAACCCGCGCTGGGCCGCTGGGCTGTGAAAAATTACGGCGGGTTTAACCATGAATTTTACGAAAAAGTTTTTGAACTGATCCTGCGCCTGAAAGGGAATTATATGTGGCCGGCCATGTGGTGGGCCAGTTTCAACAGCAACGATACCATCAACCCGATTCTGGCCGACGAAATGGGAATTGTAATGGCCACTTCGCACCACGAACCCATGATGCGCGCGCATGCCGAGTGGAAGCCGTTTGGCGGTAAAGACTGGAACTACGAAACCAATCCGGAACAGCTCCGGAAGTTTTGGAAAGAAGGAATTGAACGGATGGGCAGCCGCGAAAGTGTGGTGACTATCGGAATGCGTGGCGATGGCGACATGGCCATGAGTGCTGGCACAAACATTACTTTGCTCGAAAAGATTATTGCCGATCAGCGGAAAATAATTGCCGATGTGACCGGCAAACCTGCTGAAAAAACACCTCAGATGTGGGCTTTGTACAAAGAAGTTCAGGATTATTACGACAAGGGGATGCGGGTTCCCGATGATGTGACCTTATTGCTTTGCGACGACAACTGGGGAAACATCCGCAAGTTACCGCGCCCCGATGCCAAACCTCGTGCAGGCGGTTACGGAATTTATTATCATGTGGATTATGTGGGCGGCCCGCGCAACTACAAATGGCTCAATACCAGTCCGCTGCCCCGTATCTGGGAACAAATGCACATGGCCTGTCAATATGGCGTCGACCGCATCTGGCTGGTGAATGTGGGCGATTTGAAACCGATGGAACTGCCCATTTCGTTTTTTCTGGATTATGCCTGGAACCCCGATGCGTGGACGGTAGAACGGCTTCCGGAATACACGGTCCAATGGGCGGCTCAACAGTTTGGGGC
>JBBIHV010000054.1:19575-22060 GCA_037446835.1 Sunxiuqinia sp.
AAAAACCGCGAAGCGGTGCGTCAGGGCAGGGCGACGGCCAACGATTTGGCTGCCTCAGAAAAAGCGCTGTTTCAGAAAGATGCCGACATTACCAATTATTATCACACGCAACTGGCTGGCGGAAAGTGGGACCACATGATGAGCCAGACACACATTGGTTACACCTATTGGCAAGAGCCGCCGGTGAATAAAATGCCCGACGTGAAGGAAATCACCTTGCCTGAAACGGCAGAAATGGGGATCGCCATCGAGGGTGCAGATACCTCGTGGACAGATGGCACCGCAAAAATTTCGCTTCCGGAGATGGATTCGTTCAATCGGAAACCAATTTATATCGATGTGTTTAACCGTGGGCAGCAGCCGTTTGAATATCAAATTATCGCCAGCCGAAGCTGGCTGAAATCAACTCCGGAAGCAGGGAAAGTGGTGAAGGAAACCCGCATCTGGCTTTCGGCAGACTGGTCGAAGGTCCCGGTTGGAAAAGATACGGTTTATGTGAAGATTCAGCAGAAAGGCGGAAAGGAAGTGACCGTAAAAGCGGTGGTCAGTCATCCGGAGATTCCAAATCTTTCAACGTTTAAAGGATTTGTGGAAAGCCGTAATTTTGTTTCGATGGAAGCCGAACATTTTTCGCGGAATGTGGAAGCCAACGGAATAAGCTGGAAGGTTATTCCCGGATTGGGCCGCACTTTATCTGCCGTCGCCCCGTTCCCGGTGAAATCGCCGGTGCAGGTTCCGGGGAAAAATGATCCACATCTGGAATACGACCTGTATTTGTTTCAGCCGGGAAGGGCCGATGTGACGTTATATCTGGCGCCCAGCCTGAATTATTTCCACGACGAAGGGCTGAAAGTAGCTGTTTCGTTTGACGACCAAGAACCGAAAACGATCGCTTTTAATACGAACGATGCCAGCAATGTTTGGAACAAATGGGTCAGCGAAAACATCATCAGGGTGGTTTCGGCCAATCGGGTGGATAAGCCGGGGCGGCATACCTTGAAGGTGTGGATGGTTACGCCCGGGGTTGTACTTGAAAAAATCGTGGTGCATACCGACGAAAATTTAACTGTGACAAGAATTGACCCTGTGAACGGCGAAGGCATCACGCGTGTTGTTCTGCTTAAAGGAATTGAAAAACCAAGTTATTTAGGGGAGCCCGAAAGCGCCCGGTTAACAGGAGAAAAATAAAACAGATGTAAATGTGTTAAACGAAAAAACAAAAAATGAAGCGCGTAATTAATATTCTTCAATTGAGTCTTTTATTTTCTTTCTCGGCAGTTTCCGGACAGGTTGCCAAAGATTACGAAGTTGCTACCTGGCACGAATTTAAAATTGCCGCCGTTAGCTACACTTTCGACGACAATACACCGAAGCAGCTACCAGTGGCCATTCCGCTGTTCGATCAGTACAATTTTAAAGTGACCCTTTTCCCGGTCATCAATTGGGTTTCCGATTGGAGTGGCCTGAAAAAAGCTGCGGAAAACGGTCATGAGATTGGCAGCCATACCGTTTCGCACCCGGTTTTAAGTACGCTGAGCGTTGAAAATCAGGAGAAAGAACTGCAACAATCTCAGCATGTCATTGATTCCAATATTCCCGGCGAGAAGTGCGTGACCATTGCATATCCGAACTGTGTCACGGGAGATCTGGCTACTGTTCAGAAATATTACCTGGCCGGAAGGATTTGCAGCGGCGCCATTGTACCTTCAACACCTTCCGATTTTTACAACATCAGTTCCATTGCAGCCGGTTCGCAGAGCTCGGTAAGGCTGGTTCAGGATTTTAACAGCAAAGTTGAATTGGCCAAAGCTTCGAACGGTTGGTGTGTATTCTTGCTTCACGGCATTGACGACGACAAAGGTTATTCGCCGGTTGCCTCAACAGAACTCGCCGCCCATCTGAAGTTCATGAACGACCACTCGAAAGATTACTGGGTGGCAACGTTTGGAAATGTGGTGAAATACATCAAGGAGCGAAATGCGATTTCCATATCGGAAACGGTTCTCAATGCCGATTCGCTGAAACTGCTGGTAAAAGATAACCTCGATCCTTCCATTTACAACGTTCCGGTTACCATCCGGAGAAAATTACCTGAAGGCTGGAATTCAGCGCACGTTTATGCCGGAAAAAAGCAAATAAAATCGGAAGTTTCGCTGATCGGAAACGGGAAATTTGTGGTATTTGATGTTGTCCCCGGTCAGGATGAGCTTTATCTGGTAAAGTTGGAATAAATGTTTTATTCTTCACACGATTAATTTCAGGGGCAATCCCAAACAAAGGTTTAAATTGCACGCTAAACAAATATAAATTCAAATGAACAGGAATAGAATTGGAAAACTAAGTTTGGCAGCCGCATTCGTGTTTGTTGCCGGAATTACTTTTGGTGGCAATCAAACGAAGCAAAAACCACGTTATCTGGTGAAAGACATTTATATCGCCGATCCTTCGGCACATGTTTTTAACGGAAAAATTTATGTTTATCCGT
>JBBIHV010000055.1:0-8049 GCA_037446835.1 Sunxiuqinia sp.
AAAAATCGCGACACCCGTATTTCTCTGAAAAGTTTTATTTTCAGAACCCAATAATTCCCCAAAATCAGTAGTTTTGTAACCTTAGGTGATTTCAAAAAACATCAAATTTCAGTGGGGTTATGGCGAATAATTTTGGAAAAACATGGTGGGGCGAGCATTGGCTTCGTTCGCTGGATCATATCGATTACGACAACCGTTTACCGCGTGGGGCTTCGTATGCTCGCAGTGGACATGTGCTGGATGTAAAGATCAAAGAAAACCAGATTGTCGCTAAAGTCTCCGGGAGCCGGCCTTCGCCTTACAAAGTAAACCTGATTGTGCCTCCATTTTTCGAAGATCAGGTGGAACAGTTGATGGATAAAATTATTGCCCGGCCAATGCTGATTTCCAAACTCCTGAACCGCGAGCTGGATCCCGAAATTTTGACGATTGCTGAACAGGTTGGGCTGAAAGTTTTCCCGAAACAATGGACTGATTTTAAGATGCAATGTTCGTGTCCCGATTGGGCTGTGCCTTGCAAACATTTGGCCGCCGTTATTTACATGGTTAGCCGCGAGATAGACAACAACCCATTTCTGGTATTCGAGATTCATAAAGTGAATCTCATTGAAGAACTGAAGAAACGGGGAATATTTATTGCGGACCAAAAGAAAGCCGAAATCGTACAATTTGCAGATTTGTTGAAAGGGCAAGCCCATCAGGAGGATTTTGATTCCGAACAGGCCTATCAGCGTATTGATTTTTCTTATCTTCAGAACATTGCCGAACCGATTGTCCAATTGCTGCCCGACTCGCCGCCGTTTTATCCCGGTGGAAATTTTAAGGAAAAGTATGCCACCCAGTTTTTGAGGATTTCAAGGGAAGCCCAACGTTTGTTATCCAAAAAACTTGTTCCTGAAGCTGTTTTTCCGCAGAAAAGGAATTTGAACCCGCTAACGGTCAGATCGACATTTGATATTCTGGTCGATGGCAACGATGGCAAACAATTTTCAGGTGAAAATCATAACTGCAAGCAAATTTGCGATCTGATCCCATTGCTTTTTCAGTTGAACCCCGACCATTTGCCCGATTTTCAACCTTCGGTGGTGGCTTTGCACAAGGCGCTTTTTTCTTCTCTTCACCTGTTGTCGAATGGGGCCGTAGTTCCGCAAATTGTTCAGCTTGAAAATAAAAGCTTTGCTGTTCGCTGGTTACCAGCCATGATTGATGGCCGGGTGAAACAACTGGTCGAAAAACTGGAAAAGATACTCCCTCCGGGGTTGTTGTCGGCCAATCAGGTTGTACGCAAAAAAGAGCAGGTTATTCCACTCGCAAACCAGGCAACGCCCTTGCTTTCGATCTTGATTACCGAGGTGGTGAAGGCTTTGGCCAAACCTGGGGAAGACGATTCGTTTCAGGAATTATTTTTCAGGAATAGGCCGAAGGAATTTAAAGGCGTGGGCGAAATTGCCCTGAGTGGCGGCATTAAAGTTTGGCTCGACCGCTATTTCCTGACTTCGGAAACATACAAGCCAGTGATCACGGTTACCGAACTGACGGGAAATTTTCAGGTTGAAATCAGCATTGAAGACACCACCCACAGTGAACAATTGCCCGTTCCGCTCACCAGGATACTCACGCAGCAACAA
The DNA here is from genome assembly GCA_037446835.1 of Sunxiuqinia sp. Lineage (GTDB taxonomy): Bacteria > Bacteroidota > Bacteroidia > Bacteroidales > Prolixibacteraceae > Aquipluma. The sequence goes on from JBBIHV010000055.1 coordinate 1,629, forward strand.
TACGAAAAACAGCGGTTCAAAATTTTGCAGCCCTTGTCGTTGCTCTCGCCGTTCATTCGTGGATTGGACGATTGCATCAACCTTCAGGGGGCGAGGCCAATTTTTTTCGACAACAAAGAGTTTGCTCCTTTCCTGATGGAAATGTTGCCGGCAATCCGTTTGCTCGATATAAAAACCATGCTCCCAAAATCGCTTCAGCAACTGTTACGGCCAAAAGCTTCGGTCAAACTGAAAAAGAATGAAAACGGACAGGCATTTATTCGCTTAGATGATTTGCTTTCGTTCGATTGGCAGGTGGCCATTGGCGACCAGGTGATGTCGCCCGAAGAATATAAAAAGCTGATTAAAAACGCAGCTGGCCTGATCAAATTCAAGGAAAACTATATTTATGTTGATGAGGCTGACCTTGAAAAACTGCACAAACATTTCACCCAGACGAAGCCGCTAAATTCGTATCAGATGTTGCAGACCGCGTTGTGCGAAGAGTACGAAGGCGCGCCAGTTGTTCTTTCCGACGAAGTCCGGATAATGATCAGGGAACTCACTTCCAGCGAAAACATCCAGCTTCCGGAGGGTTTGAATGCCCAGATGAGGCCTTACCAGTTGCGGGGATATTCGTGGTTGTACCGCAACAGCCGCATCGGTTTCGGGAGTATCATTGCCGACGACATGGGTTTGGGTAAAACGCTTCAGGTCATTTCTATCCTCCTGAAGTTTAAAGAAGAAAAAGCGATTAACGATAAACACAAGGCGCTGGTGGTTGTGCCGACCGGTATGCTCATCAACTGGCAGGCCGAAATCCAAAAGTTCGCGCCATCGCTCAGTTCGCACATCCACCACGGAACTGGCCGCGACCTGAAAGCGTTTCATGCCGATGTGATGTTGACTACCTATGGCGTGGTGCGCAGCGATGCCGATTTACTTAAAAAACACAAGTGGCAGGTCATGGTTATCGACGAAGCACAAAACATTAAAAACCACGATACGGCGCAGTCGAAAGCTGTAAAAAGCATCGGATCGCAGATACGGATTGCCATGAGTGGAACCCCGGTCGAGAATCGCCTTTCCGAATTTTGGTCGATCATGGACTTCTCGAACAAAGGTTATTTGGGAACGGTCAAAACATTCAAGGACGATTACGCGCAGCCTATTCAGGTTTTTAACGATGAACAGGTCGTTAATCGTTTTCGGAAAGTCACTGCACCGTTTATGATGCGCCGCATGAAAAACGACAAGAGCATTATTTCCGACCTTCCTGATAAAATTGAACAAAACCAATTTTCGGTACTTACCAAGCCACAAGCCATTCTTTACGAAAAAACAATGCAACTGGCTATGGACGAGATAGAAGGAATTTCATCGTCCGATCACGAATCGCTTTTCAAACGGCAAGGTTTGGTGCTTCAGATGATTCTGGCTTTAAAGCAAATTTGTAACCACCCAACCCAATTCCTGAAAAACGGGAAGTTCGATGCTTCGCTTTCAGGAAAAACCGAATTGCTGTTCGAATTGCTCGAAAGTATTGTTGATCGTGGCGAAAAAGTATTGATTTTTACTCAGTTCCGTGAAATGGGTGAATTGCTCGAACGCTTTATTGAAGAGCGTTTTGGCGAAAAACCAATGTTCTATCATGGCGGTTGTAGTATTAAACAGCGGGAGGAAATGGTCAACCGTTTTCAGAATAACCGTGCCGACAAAATTTTTCTGTTGTCGCTCAAAGCTGCCGGAACCGGGTTGAATCTCACCGCCGCATCGCACGTAATCCATTACGACCTTTGGTGGAACCCGGCAGTCGAGAATCAGGCAACCGACCGTGCTTACCGTATCGGGCAAAAGAAAAATGTGATGGTGTCCCGTTTTATCACTAAAAACACGTTTGAGGAGCGGATCGACGAAATGATCCAGAAGAAAAAACATTTGGCCGACATGACCGTTGCCACGGGCGAAAACTGGATTGGCAAACTCAGCAACAAAGAGTTAAGGGAGATTTTTGGGTAAAGAGTAAATAGTATATTTGGGATAATAGGAATTTCCCTACTATTGTTGTGTTTATAATAGGATTTTTGATACTTTTGAAGGATCAAATATTTAAGACTAGCGATGAAAGTTGTTAAGGTTAGTGAGATTATCAAACAGTTAGATCAGGATGGTTGGTATTTGTACCGGCACAATGGCACGAGCCACCGCCAGTATAAACACCCAACAAAAAAGGAAAAACAACTGTAAATGGTAAGCCTTCGGCAGACATTTGTGGAAGTCTTTTGAAGACTATTGAGAATCAATCTGGATTAATCTTTTAAAACAAAAAAATGGCAACTGAAATAATTGTAAGAATTGGCAGAACTGAAAACAACTATGCAGCCTGTGTGGAAGGATTAGACGGCTTTGTGTGTACTGCTGACACTTTTGAAGAACTTAAAAAAGAGGTCTCGGAGGGTATTAATTTTCATCTTGAAGGGTTACGCGAAGACGGTGACCCGATTCCTGAAGTATTTGAATCGGATTACTCGTTAATCTATAAATGGGAGGTTGAGAGCTTAATGGACTATTACAAAGGGATATTTACCAAAGCGGCTCTGGAACGTATAACCGGCATAAACCAAACTCAATTGGGGCATTATGCTGCCGGACGGTCAAAACCAAGAAAACAGCAGATTCAAAAAATTGAAAAGGCTTTACACCAATTGGGAGAAGAACTTTGCACCATTTCATTTTAATTGCCTGAAAAAATTAAATAAATGAACGATAAACTTACTGCTTTTGCCCGCTTGCTGGAAATCATGGACGAGTTGCGCGAGAAATGTCCCTGGGACCGGGAGCAAACCCTCGAATCGCTGCGGAAACTGACCATCGAAGAAACCTACGAACTGGCCGATTCGATCCTGAAAAATGATCTGACCGGGATTAAAAAGGAATTGGGCGACCTGATGCTGCACATCGTCTTTTACGCAAAAATCGGTTCCGAAAAAGGCGCTTTCGACATGGCCGATGTGCTGAATTCCATCAACGAAAAGCTGATTTACCGCCATCCGCATGTGTTTGGCGAAGTGAATGTAGCCAACGCCCGGGAGGTGGAACAAAACTGGGAAACCCTGAAACTGAAAGAAAAAGGCGGAAATAAACGCGTTCTGGAAGGTGTTCCGGCCGCCATGCCCGCTTTGGTCAAAGCCAACCGCATTCAGGAAAAGGCCAGCGGGGTAGGGTTCGACTGGGAATATAAAGAACAGGTTTGGGACAAGGTGAAGGAAGAAATCAACGAACTGAGTGTCGAGATTGATGCCGTTGATAAAGATAAAATTGAAGGCGAATTTGGCGATCTGTTTTTTGCCATGGTAAACGCTGCCCGTTTGTATGGCGTTGATCCTGAGACAGCGCTGGAGCGCACCAACCTGAAGTTTATTAATCGTTTCAATTACCTCGAAAGTGAGACCTTGCAGAAAGGCAAAGACCTGAAAAAGATGAGTCTGGCCGAAATGGATGTCATCTGGGACGAAGCCAAACGGCTGGAAAGGCAATAGTTGTAAGCTGAATGTTCACCACGCCAATAAAATTCAAAATTGTTCCTGAAAACCGGAAATCAATGAATGATATTGAGTTTATAGACCGCTTGATTGGTTTCCTGGTTGAAATAAGTGCGATTTAATTCATACTTCTCCGGAAGGTACGTTTTGTTTTCTGCCAGAAATGTGTCTTTCAGGCTGTTGTCGTCAAAATAAAAATAAACTGGCCTGACCGTGTCTTTGATGGCTGGTTCCTTTCCCCAAAAATTAAACGTTTTGTCCCAAGAATACCAAATGTAGGTGTCGGGAAAAAGTTTGGCCAGCACCGGTTTGAAAAAATCTTTCTGCCGGCCAGACCAACCGTAGCTGCACATCAGCGCATATTCCGGAGAAGGGCAGCCGTAGCCTTCAGGGATCAGGAATTTGACTGCATCTTTTTCGAGCGAGTCGATGTAATGCAATGCGGGCATTTTTCGCTCTTTTTCCTGATTGAGGTAAACGGAAAGGCTATACATCACGGGCATCTGCTTCACAAAATAAAACGAAACAAACAGTGCAAGGGCAATTTCAGGAAGTTTAAACCTGAAAAACGATGTATTCATCGGGCGGATGGACTCTAAAATTAAAAGCAGCGATACCGGGAAAAGCATGAGCGCCGGAATGAAATACCTCGACTCGAATTGTTTGCAGACAATGGCCACGGAAATGGCCACTGCAGCCAGAATAGCCAGTGAAATACGCTGAATTTTGTGGGCCTCCTGATTTTTCCTGAAAAAGAAAAATAGGATTGAAAGGAAAAAAAGAGTCAGGACAACGTAGAAAAAGTAGCGGTTTTCGTTCCAAAGGTTGTTGAAATTCGGAACAAATGTCTGCCAGTTAACAATGTTGCTATCGCCTTTTCCGTAGTGGCCGCTGTGCAGGAACAGGTCTTTGATCCATCCCCAAAAAATGTGGAATTGCAGGGTGACCGGAAGCGCCATCGCAAAAAAGGAAACCACTGCAACTGCCGAATAGCGAAGCTTGTCCTTCCAGGTTTTCAGCACGATCAAAGGAATTATCCACAATGGAAAATACGTGAGTTTAATCGATAAGCCAAAAGCCGAGATCAGGCCGAACCAAATCCAGTGCCTTTCAGAATATTCATCTTCAGGCTGATAAATCAATTTCAGTAACAGCAGCGAAAGGAGCATGACCGGCAAAGGCATCAGGTTTTCAGGCGTGATGCGGCCAATGTTGCCGAAAATGATGTTGGTAAAAAGCGGAGCCAGTTGCAAAACGATGGAGTGGGAGAGACTGTTGGTAATGCGGTAGGCTGCCTTTCCGGCAAAATACATAAATATGCTAACCACGGCTGTCAGCGCCAGGTTGAGTACACGCAGGTAAAGGTCGGCATTGCCCAGGACATCTTCGTTAAATGAAGCGTGGTGGTCGCGCAGCAGATAAACAAGCCGGAAGGCCAGTGCAGTCAAATATTGCAGTGGAGTGCCGGGGTTGTCGATATGTCCGAGCATCAGCTTGCCATTGGCAATGCTCAGCCCGCTAATGAAATAGATGTATTCGGGATCAGCCGACCGGAGCGAATAAAGCCCGATGACTTGATGGACGTAACTTCCGAGGAAAAAATAGGCCATTGGGGCAAGAAGCAGTAGGAGCAGCTTTTTTGAATTCATTGAATCGAATTTTTAAAGATCGCAAACTTACCCAATCCCCATTTTTGAAGCCTGAACTGCAGTGCCGTTTTCAAGACGCCCATCCCGTAAACCGAGCTGTTTTTGATGTTGATGCTCGACGCGTCGTCGAAATATTTGGTAGGGCAGGTAATTTCGGCGATTTCGTAACCGGCATACCAAATTTGGGCCAGCATCTGGTTGTCGAACACAAAATTGTCGGAGTTGGCCTTGTAATTCACTGTTTCGAGTACTTCTCGCGAAAAGGCCCGGTAACCGGTGTGGTATTCCGAAAGTTTGGCATTCATCAGGATATTCTGGAACAAGGTCAGCAAGCGGTTGGCGACATATTTATACCAGGGCATTCCGCCAGCCAGAGCGCCTTTCCCCAAAATTCGCGAACCAAGTACGACATTATAAAGTCCGCTGGCAATCAAATGGCTCATCGAAGGAATCAGCTTTGGCGTATATTGGTAATCGGGGTGGAGCATAATCACAATGTCGGCATTCAGTTCGAGCGCTTTGTTGTAGCACGATTTCTGGTTTCCTCCGTATCCTTTGTTTTTTTCGTGCCTCACGATGTGTTTGATCCCCAGGCGCTGTGCTTCTTTTATGGTTTCGTCCTTGCTGTTGTCGTCAACCAGAATGACGTCATCAACAATGTTAAAATCAATTTCGCGGTAGGTAATTTCGAGGGTTTTTGCGGCGTTGTAGGCAGGAAGCACAACGGCGATCTTCTTATTGTTTAACATTTTTATATCTTTGTGAAATATTTTTTCAAAAATAGTAATTCATGGCAAAAATGAAGAACTTTTATTCCATTCTTTCGCGTAGTTCAGGCATTATTTTCATCATATTGTTGCTTGTGCTGGCATACATTTATGATTTTAATCGCATACTTTTTCTTGAACCACAGAGTGTACACATGTGGAGGCAGTCGGATTGCCTGTCGTTTGCATTGAATTATTTCAAGGAAAACCGCGGGTTGTTTGAGCCCAGTATCAATTTTGTCGGGGTTTCTGGTAATGGTGAAACAGTTAGTGATTTTCCGCTGATTTACTTCACTGTTGGTAAGATTTGGCAGGTTACGGGCCAACATGAGTTTATTTACCGGGGTCTTGTTTTGCTACTGTTTTTTACCGGATTGTTTTTCCTTTATAAGACACTGGTGAAACTTTTTGAAGACCGGATATGGGCAATTCTTGTTTCCCTGATGTTGTTTACTTCACCGGTTTTGTCGTATTACAGCAGTAG
>JBBIHV010000055.1:8149-22049 GCA_037446835.1 Sunxiuqinia sp.
ATGGTTACAATTGCAGTGTGGTTTATGTATGTAACCCGATACAACAATTTACACAACAGAGATTTCTTTTTAGTCGGCATTTTGCCAATTTGGGAAATGAACCTTGCCGACATAAATATGAAATTTCATGAGGTAGCAACTCATTGGATTTTTCACAATTTTCCAGGATACTTTCAATTAATGGTTGTATTTTTTTGGATTATCATGCTTGTTTCCCCGAAAAAGAACAATCGTATTTTTTACTACCTGAATCTTGTTTTGGCCATCGGCGTTGTTTCATACCTGCTTTTGTTCTACCAGGTAATTGCCGGTCACGATTATTACTGGATCAATCTCTTCATTTTGTTGTTGATCACAGTTGTTTCCTTTGTGTATTTCTTGAAAAATAACTACCAGTTTGTCTTTAAATGGGGGAAAATAGTATTTTTTGTATTACTGATATTCAATGTTTTATACTGTAAAGGCAAATTGGATGAACGCTATCACGGAGCTTACATGGACTATTACAATCAATACATGAAGGACTTAAGTTCAATGAAAGAATACGATCGGAAACTAGGGATCACGAGGGATGATTTGGTTATTAGTATTCCTGATGGTACCATCAATGCAAGTTTATACCTCATGGATCAGAAAGGATGGTCAACTTATGGGACCAATTTCGAGAATGAAGATTTTTACCGAAAATACATTGCCCGAGGCGCAAAATATTTAGTTGTAACCGATACAACCTTACTCCGGAAAGAGTATCTGAAACCCTTTATCCAGAGTAAAATAGGAGAGTTTAAATCGGTGAAGATTTTTGATTTGAGAAATCTGAGGAAAAATTAAACAGAAATTTTATAGGAAACTAAACCAACAAAAACCCTGATTAACGGATAGAAAAATCAGGAACAAAGTTCAGGATTCAGCACGCCATGACATTAACGCAAACTGTCCGCAATCAGGGTTTATGTTTATTTCTAAGACTGGTTTGGCCAGCCTGAGAGAATAACAACTTAAATCCTGACTTGTTTTGCGGGTCGGTTTGATTGTTGCGTTTTTCGGAAGTTTATTGCCGGGGGCCGGCATAGTTTAAAACGTCATCGATGGTAATGGTGCGGTCGCACAAAATGATGAGGCGCTCAATCACGTTCCTGAATTCGCGAATATTGCCAGTCCAACGGTACTTCTGCAATTCTGCAATCGCTTCTTCATCAATTGTTTTCGCCGGCATGTTGTATTCCGCGCAGATCAGGTCAATAAAATAATCGGTCAGTACCGGGATATCTTCAAGGCGGTTGTTGAGGTCGGGAACGTGGATCAGGATTACGCTCAGGCGGTGGTACAAATCTTCCCTGAAGTGGTTTTGTTCGATCTCGCGCGACAGGTTTTTATTGGTGGCGGCCACCACCCGAACATCAACTTTTATTTGAGCATCGCCGCCAACACGGGTGATGATATTTTCCTGAAGTACCCGCAAAACCTTGGCTTGTGCCGAAAGGCTCATGTCGCCAATTTCGTCCAGAAAAATAGTCCCGCCCGAAGCCTGTTCGAATTTGCCTTTTCGCTGCTTGATGGCTGAGGTAAAAGCGCCCTTTTCGTGACCAAATAATTCACTTTCAATAAGTTCTGATGGGATTGCCGCGCAGTTTACTTCGATGAACGGTCCTTCGGCGCGGTTACTTTTTTCGTGCAACAGGCGGGCAACCAGCTCTTTTCCTGTTCCGTTCGATCCGGTAATCAGCACGCGGGCGTCGGTGGCAGCCACGCGGTCAACCATGTCTTTTACTTTCTGAATGGCGGGTGAATCACCAACAATGTCGAACCGCTTGTTTACTTTTTTGCGCAAAACTTTGGTTTCGGTAATCAGGGTCGATTTGTCCATCGCGTTGCGCAGGGTGATCAGCAGACGGTTCAGGTCGAGTGGTTTTTCGATGAAGTCGAAAGCGCCTTTCTTGATGGATTCAACTGCCGTGTCGATGTTGCCATGGCCCGAAATCATAACCACCGGGATGTCGGGCTTAATTTCTTCAACCTGCTGCAAAACCTCGATCCCATCCATTCCAGGCATTTTAATGTCGCACAGGATCACATCGAAATCGCTATTCTTCAGGAGTTCAAGCGCTTTAAAGCCGTCGTCGGCCAGTTCAACCTGGTATTTCTCGAATTCCAGAATGTCCTTCAGGGTGTTGCGAATGCTGCGCTCGTCATCAATAACTAAGATTCTTGACATTTTTCAGGAGTGATAATTTAGGCCCGAATTTAACTGAAAATTAGCTCGTATAAAACACCTTCGCGCAAAGCAAAGTCGGTTTGGACGATTTTTTGAATATTTAACTTTTCGACAATCAGTTTGATGAAAATAACCGATGGGACAATCATCTCAACCCGGATGGATTCCATGCCTTTCATTTGCATTCGTTCCGCGGTCGTCGAACGGATTAGTTTTTCGTAAATCTTCTCAAAGTCTTGTATTTCAATCTCCTGACTAATCCTGATTTTGGTCCCCGGATCGGTTTGGTCGATCAGGTCGGCCAGCGTGTCGAAGGCGCCGGAGCAGCCGATCAGTGCGGGAATCGCGAGGGTTTTGGTCTGGTCCCACAAATCATCCAGCCGGGTTTCAAAAAAGTTGCTTATCCGACTTATTTCTTCGGGAGTAACCGGGTTTGAAGGTGGAATCTGTTCGATGATTCGTGCCATTCCCAGCGGGAAGCTTTGTTTCCAGAAGGCGGCGTTCGATTTTGTCAGGATAAATTCGTTGCTTCCGCCGCCAATATCCAGAATTAGCGTCGAATCAGCGAGGTTTTCAAAAGCCAGTTTCACGCCTTTAAAAATCAGGTCGGCTTCCTTTTCTCCTGAAATGATCTGAAGTTGAATTCCGGTAGCTTTTTCAATTTCAGTTTGAAACCAGTCCCGGTTTTTTGCTTCGCGGATGGCCGAAGTGGCCAGGGCAACGGTTTCGGAGACGCCGAACTGTTTGGTTCGAGCGGCATGTTTTTGGAAAGCCTGAACTGCCCGTTGCAAGCCGTCTTCAGTCAGCAGGTTTTTATCGATGCCATTCTTTCCGAGTTTTACAGCTTCTTTGCTTTGATGCAAAATCAGGAAGCTTTTCTCCTGATATTCAGCAATCAGCAAATTGCAGGTATTGGTCCCGAGGTCGATGATGGCGATTCGTTTGGTCATGAATTCAAGTACGGAATTTTAAGAAAAGTGAAGATGTCGTTTCTTGATGGACCGAAGTTATTCAATTTGTTTTTAAAACAAAAGGCCGGTGAAAACCAGCCTTTAATAGATTTATTGTGATCAAGCTATCAGAACAATCCTTCCACCGAAAGGTACCGTTCGCCGGTATCGTAGGCAAAGGTGAGTATTTTTGTCCCAACCGGTAATTCTGCAATCTTTTTTGCTACCGCGGCCAGCGATGCACCGGAGGAGATTCCGACAAACAAGCCCTCTTCTTTGGCAGCGCGACGGGCGTAATCGAAGGCTTCGTCTTTCGAAACCTGAATGGTGCCGTCGAGTGTCGGGGTGTGCAAATTCGCCGGGATGAATCCAGCGCCAATTCCCTGGATTGGGTGTGGCCCCGGATTTCCGCCACTGATTACCGGTGACTGCTCCGGTTCAACGGCAAAGGTTTTTAGCGCTGGAAAATGCTGTTTCAGGACTTCGCTCACCCCGGTAATGTGCCCACCGGTGCCAACGCCGGTAACCAGGTAATCGAATCCTTCCGGAAAATCGCTGATAATTTCCTGCGCTGTATTCAGCTTGTGTGCTTCAATATTTGCTTCATTGTCGAATTGCGACGGTATCCATGAATCAACAGTTTCAGCAGCCAATTCGTTGGCCTTGGCAATAGCACCTTTCATGCCCAGTTCTCGTGGGGTTAAAACCAGTTCGGCGCCATAAGCTGTCAGGATTCTACGGCGCTCGATGCTCATCGATTCAGGCATCACCAGGATCAGTTTGTAATTTTTAACAGCGGCAACCAGCGCCAAGCCAATGCCGGTATTTCCGGAGGTAGGTTCAATTAAAACACTTCCGGGTCTTAAAATGCCTTTTGCCTCGGCATCTTCAACCATTGCAAGGGCAATTCGGTCTTTAATGCTGCCTCCGGGATTGGTTTTTTCCACTTTTACAAACACTTCGTATCCTTCAGGATACAGGTTGTTGATCCGTACCAAAGGGCTGTTGCCGATGGTTTCCAAAATGTTGTTTACTTTCATTTTATTGTAATTTTTAGGGTTATAAACAAAAAAAGCCTCCCGGTGTTCGGAAGGCTTCGATATATCATCTCTTTTACTTGTTTCAAATTTTTATTGAACACATACCTTCCCCTGTCTGTTTTGTACAGCAGCACATATACATGGTTGAGAAGTTTGCTTTCATTCTTTGATTATTATTCCTGCAAGTATAAGCAAATATTTTTAATAAAATACGGGGCTGTCTTTTATTTTAATTTTTGTAAAACAACCATTTGGCAATTTCCTTGAAATTCACCTTTTTACCGTACATTAAAATTCCGGTACGGTAAATTTTTCCGGCCATCCAGATCGATCCAAAAATGGATGCAACCAGCAAGACCATCGATAACACAATTTCCCAGGCCGGAATGCCAAATGGAATCCTTACCATCATGGTTACCGGGGCGGTTAACGGAAAGATGGAAGCCCAAAAGGCGAGCGGCCCCTCCGGATTTTTGGCCACTGCAAAAAGAATGATGATTGAAAAGATCAGGGGCATGGTAACCGGAAGCATGAGTTGCTGGGCATCTTCGTCGGCATCGACAGCCGACCCGATTGCGCCCATGAGTGAGGCATACAGTATGAATCCCCCGATGAAATAAAAGAATAGCGCAAAAATGATCAGCGGGAGGTTCAGGTTCCCAACCATCTGGAGAATTTCGATCACTTTATTTTGTTGGGCGGGGGTGCTGGCTGCCATTTGATTAACGGCACCGCTTGCCATAATATTCTGGGCATGCTGGACTGTTTCAGCCGACCCATGCCCGACAAAGGCAGTTAGGCCAGTGGTTATCCCGATGCCAAGGATGATCCAGATGGCTATTTGTGTCAGCCCGACCAGTCCGATTCCGATAATTTTTCCGAACAAAAGCTGGAATGGCTTGACCGACGAAATAATGACCTCGACGATGCGGTTGGTTTTTTCTTCCATAACCCCGCGCATAACCATTGTCCCGTAAATAAAGACAAACATGTAAATGATGAATCCGGAGGCATATCCGATAGCCATGGCCATTTCGGTTGAGCTCTTCACTTCCACGCCTTTTTCACCAATTTTAATGGTTTCAACAGAAATGTTCGTTTTTATCGAAGCCAGTTTTTTCTCCAGGTCGGGTACCCCAATTTCAGCAATGACCTGTTTCCGTTTTTCTCCTTCAATAATATTTTCAATCCGTTGGGTAACCTGACTTTTTACGTCAAAGGTAACCTGCTTGTCTGAAATCATTTCGGCCCGGTTGGTGGTCAGTATGTTTTCAGGAATGAAGAGTATGGCGTAATATTTATCCGATTTAAAGTTCGTTCTCAGGCTGTTGAACTCCGGTTCAGGAATGTAGTGATATTTGGTGTATTCGGTATTTTCGAGCAAGTTCAATACCAGACCGGTCGGGTCATAAACGGCAATGGTACGGCTTTCCTTATCGTCCATCATAGCCAGATAGGTGGGCAGAATGGTCAGTGCGGCCATCATGATCGGAATCAAAAGGGTCATAACAATGAATGATTTTTTCTTGACCCGGGTCAGGTATTCGCGTTTGAGGATGAGAATGGATTTGTTCATCGTATAACTTTTTTTAATTATTATTTTTGAAAGTCGCAGTGTTCAGTCGCAGTGATCGGTAAAAAAGGGCCAACAGAGGCTGCGATTGCCAGCTTCATCATTGTGGCTTAGAGTTTTATTTCGCGGTTGTTTTGTTCAACGACTTGAATAAATACTTCATTCATGCTGGGGATCAATTCCTTGAATGATACAATTTCGAACTGTCCCATCAGCGATTTCAAGAAATCGTTGTTGGAATGTCCGTTCAGAAGCTGGACTTTCATTTGTTTCAGGAACCCGGTTTCATCGTGTTCGAGTATTTTAAAATTTGATTCGTGCTGATTTTGCCAGTTTGGTGTTTCGCCGCGGTAAACAATTTCGAAGGTGTTCATCTTGTATTTTTCCCTGACCTGGTCGATCTGGCCATCCAGGATTTTCCTTGATTGATTGATCAGGGCGATGTGGTCGCAGATTTCTTCGACTGAAGACATGTTGTGGGTTGAGAAAATGATGGTGGTCCCATTTTTCTTCAATTCGAGTATCTCATTTTTCATCAGGTTTGTGTTGATCGGGTCGAACCCGCTGAACGGTTCATCAAAGATCAACAGTCGGGGCTGATGGATAACTGTGGTGACAAATTGTACTTTCTGGGCCATTCCTTTCGAAAGCTCCATCACTTTTTTGCCCCACCAGGCCTGTATCTCGAATTTCTCGAACCAGTATTTCAGGCTTTTCAGCGCATCGTGTTTCGACATTCCCTTTAACTGGGCCAGGTATAGCGCCTGTTCGCCAACTTTCATCTTTTTGTATAAACCGCGTTCTTCAGGCAAATAGCCAATTTGGTAGATGTCGTTTGCCTGAATGGGCCTGCCATCGAAATACAGTTCGCCACTGTCAGGTGCGGTAATCTGGTTGATGATCCGGATTAAAGTTGTTTTTCCGGCGCCGTTTGGACCAAGCAGCCCAAAGATCGACGCTTCCTTTACAGAAATGCTGACCGAGTTGAGTGCAACAAATCCAGAGAATTCTTTTACAATGTTATTTGCCTGAAAAATTTCCATGATAAGTATTTACCATTAAACAATTTACAATTTACAACTTAATGAGTTGGATTTGCCCAACAAATATTACAAGTGTACAAAAGCTTTTTCGTAACAATCTTCGGTACACTGTTTTATAAGTCCCTCCTTAAGGGATTTCTAGACTTAGAGCCGATAATTTTCCCGGCCTGAAAGGCCCAAATAATCCAGCCCGGGGCAAAGTTGAGGGAGGAACGAACCGAAACGCCGCCCCGGGTAAAGGATGCAGAGGGAAACCGTCCGCGAAAATTCGATGCAATACGCCAATACTTTCAATCGGACGGAATTGCGGAACATTTTTTCTCTGGAAACAGGGTCCCTCATTTTCGTCCGAAAGAAAAAATTCTCTTTTGCGAACTTTACCGTGCAGGCATTTTCTTTCCAGGCATACCAACCCAGGGCGACCCTGCGTTTGCCCTGGGTTGGTATTTGTTGTCCTTTCAGGACGTTTATATTTTCGTAACGTGACATTTTCTTTTCTAAAAGTTAGGGATAAAGAGCCGCTAAGTGATTTTGGGGAGGCTACTTTCAAAAAGACTGAAATGTACGCTGCCGTAGCGCCGTAATTCTCTGAAATTTGGATGGTTCGAATAGTCGAACTGTCCGGAATGTTCAAGAATAAACAGGCCATCAGGTTTTAAAAGGTTGTTTTTGAAAACCAGATCGGCAACTTCGGCAAATTTCGGATGGTCGTATGGTGGATCAGCAAAAATAAGGTCGAACTGCTCTTTTATACGGGCAGCAAATACGAAGACATTTGACTTGACCAGCCGGATGTTTTTTTCGCCCAGTTTTTCAATCACTTCTTTTATAAATTGAACGTGCGCAACATTAATTTCTACCGCGGTAACGTTGGTGCAGCCACGCGAGGCCAGTTCGTAACTGATGCTTCCCGTTCCGGAAAACAAGTCGAGCGCCCGGATACTTTCAAAATCGACCGAATTCTGGAGGACATTGAAAAGGCTTTCTTTGGCCATATCGGTGGTTGGCCGGGCTTTGAAAGTTTTTCCGGGTGTAAAAACACGCCCCCTGTATTTCCCGCCAACTATTCGCATGGATATGAATTTAACAAGCTTACAAACTGATGTTTCTGTACTTTTTCGAAAAGGCTTCCGTAGTTGTAATCGGCTGAAGGTTTCAGGAACTGGACATTTCCAAGGTATTTCTTCAATTGCCTGACATAAGCCGAATCGCTGGCGATGTATCCGCCAATCAGGATTTCATCAAGCTCGGGGTCAATCTGAAGCGTGTGGCAAATATTCAGGGCATAGTATAGAAAATCGGACTCGTTTTTGTAATAAAAACTGTTGTAAAGGCTAATTTCCGAACCCTTCAGGGCAATCATCCGGATGTATTTCTTCTCAAAATTAATCAGCAGGGTGTTTCTTTTTTCGTTTCGCTGCGATAAAGCGGCAGCCAGCAAGGGAATGGATTTATGCCTGAAGCTGAAGTCTGTATATTTCTGGTGAAACGTTGACATAAGTTCTTTGGGATAACTGAAGATGAGCTGGTAATTAAAGCCCGGCAGGTTGTTGGCAACGACTTCTTCGTTCCGGCTAAGGTTACTGGTCAATCCGGCCAGGTGATGGGAAAATGATGGCGCTGAATAAGCTTTGGGAACCAATGTGGCTTTATTGGTGGAGTAAGTAATTGATATGGAGTTAAATGCGGCATTCAGGATTTCTTCTTCTTCGAAGATGGTTTCAATTTTTCGCGAAAGAAATTGTATTTTGCCTACGATAAGTGGGATATGGCGCATGACGACGTATTTGTTCCGGGGCTTATCCAGAATGCAAAAAGAAAATCCATCCAAGCCAAGCTGGATGGACAGATGATATTCGGATGCTGATTCTAAATCGAATGATTCGTCAATACTGTTTATTTCGTGCATAAGGAAAAGTTATTCCTGAAATCCGGTTATGGTTAATTGCAAATTTAGCTAAAAAATAGATTAGAATCTTTGGTTTTGTCTTATTTTAGCTGATCATGATCAAAAATCACATCCAGTCGGAAATCCTTAGAAATCTGGGAAAGTCGCCTACCCTGGGGCAGGAAAAGCTTTCACAGATGTTGTCCGAATTCATTTTCGAGCCCAATCCTGACGTGTTGTTTTTATTAAAAGGTTATGCCGGAACCGGAAAAACCACCATGCTGAGCTCGTTGGTTAAAGCTTTGGCTTCGTTTAAGCTCAGGTCGGTTTTGCTGGCCCCGACTGGTCGGGCTGCTAAAGTTTTGGCGGGTTATGCCGGACAAAATGCATATACCATCCATAAAAGTATTTATCGTCAGCAATCGTCGAGCGACGGTACAGGGCGTTTTGTCCTGGATAAAAATTTATTTAAGGACACCTTTTTCATTGTCGATGAGGCCTCGATGATTTCAAACAGCAGCGCCGAATATTCCATTTTTGGCTCCGGACGACTGCTTGAAGACCTGCTTGAATATGTTTATTCGGGATCGAACTGCCGCTTGCTTTTGGTAGGCGATACCGCGCAACTTCCACCTGTTGGTCTGGATGTCAGCCCTGCTTTGTCGAAAAATGAACTGGATCAGTACGACAGGCTTGTCTTCGAATATGAATTAACCGATGTGGTCAGGCAGGATCAAAATTCAGGAATATTGTACAATGCCACTTTCATCCGGAACCTGATTGTTGAAGGAAGCTATTTTTCAGGATATTTTCATCTGGAATGCGAACCTTTTAGCGATGTCAGGAGAATAGGGGGAGCTGACCTGATCGAAGAAATATCGACCTGTTACAATCATTTTGGCCTGTTCGAGACCATCGTGGTTACCCGGTCGAACAAGCGGGCCAACAAATTTAACGAAGGAATCAGGAGTACTATTTTGTATAAGGAGGCAGAAATTTCGGTGGGCGATTTGCTGATGATCGTTAAAAACAACTATTTCTGGCTCGAAGAAAACGAAAAGATCGATTTTATAGCCAATGGCGACATTGCCGAAATTGTCGGCATATCTAAATATGAAGAACTTTATGGCTTCCGTTTCGCCAATGTCAGCCTGCGCATGCTCGACTATCCGGATATTGAGATTGACTGCAAAATTATTATTGATGCGTTAAGCATCGAATCAGCAGCACTTAGCCCTGAACAAAACCGCAAATTATTCGATGCCGTTTCTGAAGATTATGCCGACATCCGAAATAAAAAGAAACGTTGGGAAAAGGTAAAGGAGAACCCATATTTTAATGCACTTCAGGTGAAATTTGCTTACGCGGTAACTTGCCACAAAGCGCAGGGCGGACAGTGGAAAGCTGTTTTTGTGGATCAGGGTTACCTGACGGAAGAAATGCTGAATGTAGAATTCTTACGCTGGCTTTACACGGCGTTTACCCGACCGACTGAGCGTTTGTACCTGGTAAATTTCAATAAAGCGTTTTTTGAAATATAGTCAGTAGGAAAAAGTCATAGGTAATTAGGAATGAGTAAGCAAAAAGAAATGTGAAATAGGGAATGAGGCTAACCAATGACTATATTTCCAACAGTACCTTTCTGCAAATTATCAAGTACTTACAGAATGCGGATTTCAAATCCACATTTGAAACAGAGTCAGGGTTTCACCTGGAGTGAAGCCCTGTCCGACGTTCCGTTTTTTAAATTTCAACCAAAGACTTACCTGTATTTTTTCCATCAAAAAGTCCGATGAACGCTTCCGGAAGGCGTTCGAACCCTTTTATAATCGTTTGCTGATATTTTAACTTGCCTTCACCCAGCCATTTAGCCAATTGCCTGACTCCTTCCGGAAAATGGGAAGCAAAGTCGCTCACGATAAAACCTTGCATCAAAGCGCTTTTTTTCAAAATTGTTGGTTGTATTCGTGGCCCAACTGGCTGACTGGTTGCATTGTACAGAGAAATTTGGCCGCAAATAATAATTCGGGCACCTTTGTTGATTTGAGCAATCACCGCATCTGAAATTTCACCACCTACATTGTCGAAATAAACATCAACTCCGGAAGGGCAGGCCGAGGCAAGCGAGGCATCCAGATTTTCAACCGTTTTGTAATTGATTACAGCATCGAAGTTTAGTTCTTTCAATAAATAATCATTTTTTGCATCATCGCCGGCAATGCCAATTACCCGGCAGCCCTGAATTTTGGCAATCTGTCCGACCACTATTCCTACTGCCCCTGCAGCTCCTGAAACGACCACTGTTTCGCCATTTTTTGGCTTGCCAATATCGAGCAATCCAAAATAGGCCGTCAATCCTGGCATTCCAAGTATGCCCAGATAGTAACTCAGCGGAGCCATTTTTTCATCCACTTTCTGTAATTTACTTGCCTGAACCACCATTTCTTCCTGCCAGGGCAGCCTTTCCATGACGAAGTCGCCAACCTTTAGCCTGTCTGATTTACTTTCAACAACCTGGGCAACTATTCCACCTTCAATTGCTTCGCCTACCTGATAAGGGGCCACATACGATTTGGCATCGCTCATTCGGCCCCTCATATATGGATCGACTGAAAATATTTGCGCAGTCAGTTTCACTTCTCCTTCAGAAACTTCAGGATTTTTAATATACCTTGTTTCAAAATTTTCAGGAGTTGGTTTTCCTACTGGTCTCGATTTTAACACGATCTGTTTAATCATTTTTTGTTTTCTTAATTCTGATGAATAATAGGCATAAACTAAAACAGAGGCCGGAATGTTCATTTAGCTTCAAAATAATGAGGCAGTCGCTTGCTGAACAATTCTCATTTCAGCAAATGCGGGCGTTCGTGATACAATTTCAGGATCATTTCGCCAAACAAGGTATTTGCCCAGGCAAACCATTTGCGGGTGAACTTATTCGGATCGTCCTTGTTGATCCCTTCGTGCATAAAACCAG
The DNA here is from genome assembly GCA_037446835.1 of Sunxiuqinia sp. GTDB lineage: Bacteria > Bacteroidota > Bacteroidia > Bacteroidales > Prolixibacteraceae > Aquipluma. The sequence continues at coordinate 19,836 of JBBIHV010000055.1, forward strand.
TCCCGGCATGGCTGGTTTTCAACATTTTCAGGGCAGTTTTAATTTCATTTTCGTCGGAGCTGGTCATAATGCGCATCACAATTGACATGGGCCAGACAAAATCCATTCCCACATGTGGCCCCCCGATTCCTTCGAGTGCTTTGCCTTTAAAGAAATAAGGGTTCGACGGGCCCAGCACAAATTTGCGCGTGGCCTGGTACAACGGATTTTCGATTTCAAAAGCTCCCAGGTATGGCAATGCCAGCAAACTCGGAACATTCGAATCGTCAATCAGCAGTCGGTTGCCAAAACCATCGACCTCGAAAGGCAGAATTTTTCCAAATTCAGGATGATCAACAACCGCATATTTTTTCAGTGCGGTTTCCACTTCATTGGCCAAAGTGGTGCATTCGGCGGAAAATTTCTCATCCTTCAGGATTTTGCTGCCCATCTCGGCCAATTGGCGCAACGAAACTACCGCAAAATAATTGGATGGGACCAGGAACAGGAAAATGGTTGAATCGTCGGATGGGCGGAAGTTTGAACAGATCAGGCCGACTGGTTTTATTGGGTTCCCGAAGCCGCGGCCCGGGCAGGTGTCGGTTGAAATGGGCGAGTCGCGCATGAACGAATACGGACTTTTGCCATCTTTTCGCTGTTGTTCTTTAAAGGTTTTTACAACGGTTTGCATGGCAGCTTTCCATTCGGGGCCAAAACTCGTGGTGTCGCCAGTAGTTTTCCAGAAATGATACGACAAGCGGATTGGATAGCACAACGAATCGATTTCCCATTTCCGTTCGTGCAGGCCGGGTTTCATCTGGGTCAGGTCGCTTTTCCATTCCGATTCCTGGTTTCCGGGCAAAAAAGCATTGGCATACGGATCGAGCAAAATACATTTTGACTGCCGGTTGATTACCCCGTTGATCATGCGTTTCAGCTTTTGATCTTTTGCGGTGAGCGGCAGGTATGGCCAAACCTGGGCTGACGAATCGCGCAGCCACATGGCATCAATGTCACCGGTAATGACAAACGTATCAGGAACCCCGTTTTCTTCGGAATATTTTACCGTTGTGTCGAGCGTATTGGGGAAACAATTTTCGAACAGCCAGGCCAATTCAGGGTCAGAAATAGCGGCTTTCACCTCGGAGATGGTTTTATCGACAGAATCGCTCACGAAATTCCGTTTGGCAAGCGGTGGCCGTTTGCTTTCATAGGCCGGGAACAAAGTATTTCCCAGAATAGTTGTTTTGCTGGCGGCCAGGATTCCTATCCCGGTTAAAGCACTGGTTTTGATAAATATTCGTCGGTTTGACATGATGTGAGTATGGTTTTATCGGTTTATATTTGAACGAACTTGCTGTTTGTAACGGGAACCTTCAGGCAAAAATATTTAAAATTACTCGCTAAATTGGATGAAACAGTAGATTTCGCCACAATTACCGGATTTTCAGGTGTACAAAAAATCATTATTTTCTTTATAAATTTGTACAAACAATTAGCTATCTGGAACGAGCCGTGGCAAAAATTTAGGCGCACAGCAGGATGATTATTATGGCGAGTTTGCCCGTTGGATCGGGACAAGCTATCTGACAATTAAAAATCAAATTCTAAACACATGAAATTTTTTTATTACCTGATATTACTTTTCTGCATACCAGTAGTTTCCTTTTCGCAATCGCAGGAAAAAGCCATCGGCATTCGTGCAGGATTGTCTTCCGGCTTTGAATACCGTGTTTTTTCAAGCGAACAGACTTCCTACAAGGTCCTTTTGTCGTTCCGGAAACAAGGGCTTCAACTTACCGGTCTGAAGGAAATTCACGTTCCGGATGCTTTTGGTTTTTTGCCCGAATTATCCTTTGTTTATGGGTTGGGGGCGCATGCCGGTTTCGAATCGTGGTATCGGTATGGCTATTATGACATAAATTATCCGACGGTTATTTCAAGCGAACGCCGTTCGGGCCCGATTGCCGGCCTCGACGCGCTGGCAGCCTTGGAATACACCGTCCCGGAGATTCCTATTGTGTTCGGGGTCGAAGTAAAACCATACTTCAATCTCTTTGGCAGAGATTTCTTCCAGCTTCAGCCGTTCGACTTTGCCTTCACGGTGAAATATTCGTTTTGATAAAAAACAGAGGATAAACGACACTATAATTTGGAATCGCAATTCTTTTCTTAGTCATCCGAGAAATTCAGTTCAGTGGCGATTCGATGCTGCCCATCTCCGACAGAGCCTGG
>JBBIHV010000056.1:0-11648 GCA_037446835.1 Sunxiuqinia sp.
TTGTTGTATTTTACCGAATGTGACTTCATGTATTTTTTCACTATGCTGGCCTTGTCATCAAATAACTTTGTCAATTGCCTGATATTTATAAATTTATTCTCAACGCCATCTTTTTTGAGCCAATATTCGACATAAGGTTTTGTTTCATACCCGACAGGCAATTTCATATCATAAACGCGGTTTCCACTAAGATAAGAGGCAATGGTTGAAGTTGCTGATGTTTGTGATGTACCACCATACCCAGCCGGCTTTCCGGTATCTTTTACGCTGCATTTGTGTTCAGCTAAAAGTTCATATTTCGATTGGTAAATAACTTCCAGAAAATTGCCCCTGAACGGAATAAACTTACGTCCATTAATATAAACAGAATCAACGAGTTCTAGCTGAGTCAAAGCCAATTTTTTCCCGTTTGTGTCGAAAATCATCTCCTCTGTAATCGCATTATAATTCAGCAAGGCATCGTTCCTGATTCCGGACCTCATTAAAACAACGCCTTTGGTAAATTCAGGAAACAGATAATGAGAAACTTCCACAGCATTTGATTGTGTAAACCCATACGAAACCGAAAACAAAAAGGTAACCAGCATTGAAATCCTTTTGAATTTGTCTGAAATTTGCATTGCTTTAATTTTAAGGAATATTGAGAATATATGAAACTCAAAGTTAAGGGAACTTTTAAATAATTTAAAGTGAAGAATGGGCATATACAAAGAATTTTTATAGTTTTGCACTCACAAAACTGAATGCCCAGATGGTGAAATTGGTAGACACGCCAGCTTGAGGGGCTGGTGCCGGTTCCGGTGTGCAAGTTCGAGTCTTGTTCTGGGCACCAAAGTAGAAGTCAAATTAGATCAAAAGCGCTTAATTCAATGATTTAAGCGCTTTTAATTTTAGGGAAATTTTCATCAAATACCCTTAAATATCAAAGGAAAAGCGACAAAATCGAGACCAAACTCAAAAACACTTTTTCTGGTCGCGGAAAATCACGCAACGAATTGATTCAAAACATTTTATTTGACTCTTTTTGGCTCATTTTTGAACTTTTTATTTAGTGCAAATTGAGGTATTTTAGATCGTCTGCGAGACCAGATTTTTAATTTTGTTAATTGCTGTATCATGAAAATTGTAATTAATTTCTTATGGTGTGCTGGTCTTGAAGGGAGAATGGCTAATTTTGAGTTTCTTTTTTTGTCTTGGAGTTATGGGTATTAGCTATCAAAAAATAGCTGTTACCTGACAAAAGTGTGTGGGTAAAAGGCATGTGTGGTGACTGCACTGGAATGAAGCGATTGGATGGGATGAACTGAAGCTTGTTCCCGGCCTTTTTGTGTGGTTGGTGTGTAGGAGAAAGGCCGGAGCAGGCGAAATGGAATTAGGATTGGAAATCGCGTTAGCGCAAAGTAAGGAACCACTCTTGCCGTGGGATCAATCCGGCTTATGAGTGCAGCGAGCAAATTGAGCGACCGGTTCCGGTGAGGGATGAACGGGATTAGGGAGCGAAAAAGCGAGTGAAGCGAATGTGCCGGAGGGACTGGGGTGTGAAGGAATAACCACCTTGCAATTTTTAGAACTTAAAACAGCCCAAAAACCAAAAAAAAATGGGAAGTGTGAACAAGTCCGGGAAAGATCAATTCTGGCATGAAATACCCGGAATTGAGCTTTAAACCGGCTTGGACCACTCTTTCATGGCGATTCGAGGCTTGTTCGCACTATTGCGGAGCAACAGCGCGAACGGGCCGCAGAAAGAAAATCCTGATAGCAGAAAAGTGAAAAAGGTTAGACCAGAATCTCCCAATAACCGGATCGGCGACCTTTTCTTGCAATTATTCCTTTTTCTTTAAGGCCTTCAAAATGCTTTTGGGCAGCGCTCCTATTAATCCGAAGTTCATGGGCTACTTCATCAATAGTTGTCCGATTATTCTTCCGGATAAGGTTCAATACATCGTTTTGCTTAAGTGATATATTCAGTTCAACATTAACGTTGGAGACACTTTCTGTACCACCTTCTATTAAAGATTTTTTACCAAGTGTAACCACAAAATAGCCATCGTATTCAAAAGTTGGATCAGGTAGCGTTGCTTCATGCATAGCCTGACGTATCCGATTAATACCGGTTCCCATTTTTTCAATAAACCTGGCATGTTGAAAAAGATTGGCAATGATTGGGTTTTGTGCAATGCTACGCTTTCCGAATTTATCCGGAGTCAATCCTTTTGGCAACCCCCCTGGATTAGATATTTCAACCCTGTCATCAAATATTTCAACCATTACCTGTGCCCCTTTTTCAAAATAGTCACGGTGGCAAATGGCATTAATAACAGCTTCTCTAAGCGCAACTTCCGGAATTTCAAGAATCTCCTTTCTCCTTGTGCTATGAATTTCATAACGCAAATTCAAATGTTTTTTTAAGAATAAAAGTGCATCATCTACATTCTGAATGAGATTGCCTCGTAATTCTTTTCTATCAAGAACAGTTAGCTTTTCTGTTCCCTTATATAAGGCATAAGGCACAAACAACTGAACAATAGAATAAATGAGATATCGGATCTTTCGAAAAAAAGAGTAATCCTGCATTATTAAAAAAACTTTTATCCTTTGTCACAACAATCGAATCTAAGTTCTGAAGCAATGATTCCGGATCGAGTACCCCCGGAATAGATGAAAGCTTTATAAATTCAAAAAATGCATTTTGGTCAAAATTTGCATCAAAATCAACATCTTCACGCACAATCTCATCAAAGCGTACTTTTCCTTCTGTCTGTAAAAATGCTCTTATTTCAGCAGTTGTCATCTTTTGTGAATTGGCTCCGTTACGAATAAAGAAACCTTTAGAATTCCGGTAGGGTTTATTCAAACCTTCAGGTATTTCAAGGATAACAACATGCTCAAAGTCACTGATATGCAAAGGAATTGAAGGATCGCAGTTCTGTGCAATATCCTGAATTTTTGAAATAAAATCATTCGATTTTTCAGCCCAATAATCCGTGAATTATCATTTACACCAATAAAAATCCTTCCACCTGAAGAATTGGCAAAAGCAACCATTTCCTTGGAAAGGTCTGAATTCACATTCTCTTTGAATTCAATTTTATAACCTTCTCCTTTTTACAAAATAAGATCCAATTCTTCCTTTGTCATATTGAATGATTTAAATACTGAGTTCAATTGAGATTTCTGATTTGATTCACGAAAATACAAAAACTTACTATTGGGATAACTTCATGCCCGCTTATCTTTTGCATCCCGATCAAAGGCCACTAAATTGAACATCCCTCGCATCCGGCTACGGATTCTGTTACCATATATCAATTCCAATTCAGAAGCTGAAAGGTTGGTGGTGATGTGGGTCATCATTCGTTTGGAAACGAACAGATCGTAACGGTTCAGTAAGATCTCAGCCATTACATTGCATTCGTTGCCATAGTATTTGGGGGTTTGTTCCAATCCCAAATCATCGAAACAATACACTTTGGGCAGAAAAGGCATATTGGCATATTTGACAAATGATCCTTTGCTGTAATGGTTGATTACGGCAAAACCGTCTTTCTCGAACTCAAAACTGATCTCCCTGGTTGGTTTAACCAGATATTGGGTCTCTCGTGGAAAGAAGTAACTGACCAGTTGCATCAGGCTGGTCTTACCGCAGCCTATTGGGCCTGTCAGGAGGATTCCTTTTCTCAGACTGACCCCATGATTTGCTGTATTTTCCTGATCTCCAATGGCATAAACCAGCAGTTTGTAGATCAACTCGTAATCGGTTTCGACCAATGAAAAATGGCTCCCGAAAAGGACCTTCCCCCGTTCTTCCATCCATTGAAGGCTGGCCGGAAAACTGAAATTAAAGACTCCGCTGTGGTAATCAGCGATCTGCTCATAAGGGTTCAGCGTAATTTTTGTTGACGGTGACGCTAAGTTTGCTGGTCCCGACTTGATTGGGTTCTCGTTCATCTGTTTTAAAACTTTGGGTATTGTTCATCCATTTCCGGGCAACGGCCTGCCAGGAAAGTATTTTCATCTGATGCACTGTCTTCCAGCCTGACGACTGGTAGTGGGCGTAAAACTTCTGCGCTTCGCTGCGCAAAAACTGGTTCTGTTCAAAAAATTGTTCGACTTCGGATAAATCCGGAACCTGTGATTTCTCATCCGGAAGATTTTCGGAATTTTTCGTTCGAAGTCGTTTTTGTTTTTTTTTTCGTTTTCATCAATATCTGATTTTGATTTCTTCTGACTGACTCTTCTTCTTGTTTATTTTTGTTTAAACTGTTTATAAAAGGTGTATCAGTTGCTGTACTGCTTGCGATATCACTTGCAGTATCAAATCTGATACATGAGACACGGCGACCTGCATGTATATTGGATGCAGGGATGTATTGGATATATCCCCACTGCGAAAGTTCCTTCATACACCGTGCGTATGTATTGACCGAACCCAGACGTGACATTTCCATTGTTTCAGCCCGGGTAATGACAAACTGTTCACCAAACCGGTCTGCATTCCACTGCTGGAACAGGGCAAAATACAGGCTGATGTGATAAGATGACATGCGCTTATCTTCGGCCAACCGTGCAAAAAAACCGTTCATGTGTCTGAAATAGTTCATCGCTTCAAATCGAAGCTAAATTTATATAACCAAAAACAGAAAATATTCGTATCTTTGAGCGAATAAATTCACATTGATATGAATTCACTTGAAATTTCGGAAAAGGATTTTCTGATTGGAGCCCGAAAAGGAATCCAAAAATCTCGGCTTTTGTCAATTGCCAGAGAATCTGGTTTGACATTAAAGGAGCTTAGTTCTTACCTGCGGATTTCAACACGGTCAATACAAGAAAAGGAACCATCTCAACTTATTGCTCCCGGTCCATCAGAACGGGCATTGTACATAGCAAAACTTTTCAAATCTGGGATTGACATCTTCGGCAGTAAAGAAAAATTCCATAGTTGGTTGAATTCCGAGAACACTGTAATGGGTAATGAAAAGCCTGTTTCATATCTGGATACATTCTCTGGGATACAGCTTGTCCTGGATGAATTAAACGCTATTGAATACGGATTCTCAGCCTGATGATCGTTTACAGGATTACAAAAAAGGAACATTCGGCCCTCGATGGGATGGGCGGATTGTATGGTCCCGGAAGGTGGCATAAAAAAGGAAATTTGGTGATCTACACCTCAGAACATGCATCTTTGGCCGCATGGGAAAAGATTGTCCATGTGACGAGTTTTGAAAAACTTCCTAAAAATCTGTTACTGGTCAAAATTGAAATCCCTGATGGAATAGAGATTCAATCAGTTCCTCAAAAGGTTTTGGTCAAGGGATGGGACAGTTTCCCTTTTGCACTGGAAACTATTGATTACGGTACTTCTTTTTTGCAAAAAAAAGAACACCTGGCTCTTAAAGTACCTTCTGTCATTATTCCTGATGAATTCAACATCATCTTAAACCCGCTTCATCCCGACATCCAGGATTGTAAAGTCGTCAGTACAATTCCATTTGTGTTTGATCAACGGGTCTCTAAAGAAAATAGATAAACTTGTTCCTGAAATGGTTGGGTAAGTTATCCAGTTTTTGATTGTTTTAATTAAGAAAAAAGCTTCCTGAATTTCAGGAAGCTTTTCTTTTTTTGATTACAGTTCGCGAATCCAGATATTCCGGTAGCTCACCGGATTGCCATGGTCCTGAAGGATGATCGGGCCCGGTCCGTGCGGTTTTTCAAAATACTCCGGAATACCAATGTATTCGGTTGGTCCACGCAGCGCCACGTGGTTTTGAACCAGCACGCCGTTCTGCAATACTGTTACTGTTGGAGGTGTAAAATAAGTTCCGTTGGCATTAAAACGTGGAGCGGTATAAATTACGTCGTAAACCTGCCAAACACCGGGCGCTTTACACACATTTACCAAAGGTGGATACTGTTTGTAAAAACTTCCGGCCTGACCGTTGCGGTACGTGCGGTTGTTGTAATTGTCGAGTACCTGAAGTTCGTACAATCCCTGAAGGAAAATTCCGCTGTTTCCTCGGCCCTGGCTCTCGCCAACAACTTCCGACGGAGTGCGCCATTCAATATGAAGCTGGAAATCGTTGAAATTTCGTTTGGTCTGAATTATTCCAGAACCTTTTACAACAGTAACACAACCATCGGCAACATTCCAGCCCGGTTCGGCGCCTGCTTCATTCGTCCATTCGCTTTTTAAATCTTTCCCATCAAAAAGCACGATGGCATCCGATGGTGCATCCTGAGGAGTGGCTCCCGGAGTCACAACGGTTATTTCCGGATCCCAGATTTCGGTCATCTCCGGTTTCATCGGAAAATCGGTCCTTCCCTGTGCGAAAATTGCAGAAAAAGCGAAAAGGCCTGCTGCTGATAACAATACACGTTTCATTTTAATTGGTTTTAAGTTAATTTATCCGTTCACTTCTACTATAAATCCAGTTCTTTCATGATGGCATCAATTTTTTCATCGGCTTGCTTTTCTGCTGAATCAAAATCAGCTTTGCTTGCAAGCGTTCCGGCCACTTCAAAGTAAAACTTTATTTTTGGTTCTGTTCCTGAAGGCCTGACCGAAATTTTCGTCCCGTCTTCGGTGAAGAACTGCAATACATTCGAGGTGGTTTTCTGATTGATCGCACTCACGTCACCGTTCAGGATGTTGGTTGCCTTCAACGTTTCGTAATCCTTCACAATTTTCAGTTTCGAACCACCGAGCATTTTGGGTGGATTGGCACGAAAATTTACCATCATCTGCTCAATTTCTTCGGCACCCGATTTTCCTTTCCGGACAACATATTTCATCTTTTCGCGCGAAAAACCATATTCCAGATAAATGCCAAGCAGCAAGTCGTACAGCGATTTGCCCTGATCTTTCGCCCAGGCTACAATTTCGGCCATCAGCGCGCAGGATGAAACGGCATCTTTATCGCGGACAAAATCAGCCGGCATAAAACCGAAACTTTCTTCACCGCCGCCAATGTAAGTTTTTTTGCCTTCCAAATCGCGAATCACTTCGGCAATGTATTTAAAACCGGTAAAAACGTCGTAAAAATCAACGTTATTCCGTTCGGCAATTTTTGCGATCAGTTCGGTGGTTACAATGGTTTTCACGATAAACTCATTCCCGGTAAGTTTGCCGCTTTCTTTGCGTTTGCTGATGATGTAGTAGATGAAAACCAGAGCCGTTTGATTTCCGTTCAGGATAATAAACTTTCCCTTGTCGTTTTTTACTGCGACACCAATACGATCGGCATCGGGATCGGAAGCAAGCACCACGTCGGCATCCACTTCCACGGCTTTGGCAATGGCCATTTCGAGGGCCGCAGTTTCTTCCGGATTGGGCGAAACGACGGTTGGGAAATTACCATCCACCACATCCTGTTCAGGAACATTGATGATGTTTGTAAATCCAAATGCGCGCAAAGCGGCTGGAATCAGCCGAACGCCTGTTCCATGAATGGGCGTGTAAACAATCTTCAGATCTCTCTGCCTCTGAACCACTTCCGGAGAAATAGACACACTTTTAACTTTTTCGAGGAAAAGCTGGTCCATTTCACTTCCCAGGCTGGTTATCAGGGCCGGATTGCCGTTAAATTGAATATCGGCAGCCTTTACTTTCGAAACTTCTTCAATGATATTAACATCGTGTGGTTCAACAATTTGAGAGCCATCGTTCCAATAGGCTTTGTAGCCGTTATATTCTTTGGGGTTGTGCGAAGCAGTCAGGATAATTCCGCTCTGGCAGCCCAGTTCGCGCACAGCGAACGACAATTCAGGCGTTGGGCGCAAATCGTCGAACAGATAAACTTTTATCCCGTTGGCAGCAAAAATGCGGGCGCTGGTTTCAGAAAACAACCGACTGTTGTTTCGGCAATCGTGACCAATGGCCACCTTAATTTGCGGCAAACCGGCGAAAACTTTTTTCAGGTAATTGCTAAGTCCCTGTGTAGCTGCACCAACGGTATAAATATTCATCCGGTTTGAGCCTGCGCCCATGATACCACGCAATCCGCCGGTACCAAATTCAAGATCGCGGTAAAACGAATCGATTAGCTCGGTTGTGTCGGGATTATCGAGCATCCGCTGTACTTCCATTCTGGTCGCTTCATCATAAACATCGGTCAGCCATTCGGCTGCTTTCAATTTAACCTGTGTCAAAACTTCCTGATCTGTAGCCATATCTTTATTTTTTTATCTGGAAATAATCACTTAAACTGTCTTTCCAATATGGAATTGTCAGCCCAAAAATACTTTTAATTTTCGATTTATTCATGACGCTGTAAGGGGGGCGCTGAACGGGCGACGGGTAATCTTCGCTTGCAATCGGTTTCACAAAACATTCGATTTGGGCAATTTCGAAAATGGTTTTCGTAAAATCGTACCAACTGGCCACGCCTTCGTTGGAGTAATGATAGATTCCGGGCACAAACGCCTTTTCGCCTTCGGAAACAGATGAAATGATCGTTAAAATTGCTGAAGCCAGATCAGCCGCATGGGTGGGAGTGCCAATCTGATCGGCAATGACGCCAATTTCTGTTCGTTCGGTTCCCAGACGAAGCATGGTTTTCACAAAATTATTCCCGAAGATTGAATACAACCACGAGGTGCGGATGATCAGACTGTCCGGATTATTTTGCCGACATAGAAGTTCGCCGTCGAGTTTGGTCCGTCCGTACACCGATTGCGGATTAACCGGATGGTCTTCCAGGTACGGCCTTGGGCCATTTCCATCGAAAACATAATCGGTTGAAATGTGGATCATTTTGCAGCCCGTTTTGGCTGATTCGGCAGCAAGGATTCCAACCGCAGTCGCGTTAATCAGGGTGGCTGTTTCCAGGTTGGTTTCGGCTTTGTCGACGTTTGTGTATGCGGCACAATTAATCAGGTAATCAGGCCTGAAGTTGGCAAAAAATTCAGCGACTTTTCCCGGGTTGGTGATGTCAAGTTCGGCCACATCGGTAAAACTGAAAACCATTTCAGGAAACAATCCTGAAATTTCACGGATTTCGGAGCCGAGTTGTCCGTTGGCCCCGGTTACCAGAACATTAACCATTTGATTCATATTTAAAGTTCATTTCAGCATCGGCAAAAAATGGATTTTTCAGATCTTTTTCAGAAATGACAGCCTCCTGAACCGGTACTTTCCAATCAATGTTCAAGGTTGGGTCGTCGAGCCGGATTCCACGTTCAGCGGCCGGATTGTACAATTCGTCGCACTTGTACGAAAAAATGGCATATTCGCTCAGCACCGAAAACCCGTGTGCAAATCCTTTCGGAATATAAAACTGATTTTTTTTGCTGGCGCTCACTTCCAATCCGTACCACTGACCGAAAGTAGGCGAACCTTCGCGTAAATCGACAGCTACATCGTAAACCGTTCCGCGGACGACGCGAATGAGTTTGGTCTGGGCAAAAGGCGCAAGCTGGTAATGCAGGCCGCGTATCACACCTTGGTGCGATTTCGATTCGTTATCCTGAACATATCTGGAAATCAGCCCACTTTCGGTAAACTTTTTTTCGCTGAAGCTTTCAAAAAAATATCCCCTTTCATCAGCAAAAACCCGGGGTTCTATAATTAAGAGTCCCGGGATTGGAGTTTCAATAATTTTCATTTTTACGCTTTACAGAGTTTCTTAAAATGATAAAACCTTCCGGTGGGCCAGTTTTATCAGGTATTCGCCATACTGATTTTTTCTGAGTGGTTCAGCCAGTTTGAGCAGTTGCTCTTTGTTGATGTAACCACGAAGAAACGCAATTTCTTCGATGCACGAAACTTTTAATCCCTGGCGTTCTTCAATGGTATGGATAAAATTGGAGGCCTGCATCAGGCTTTCGTGGGTTCCGGTGTCGAGCCATGCAAACCCACGACCGAGCAATTTCAAGCTCAACCGGCCTTCTTCGAGGTACAGCCGGTTCAGATCGGTAATCTCCAATTCCCCGCGTTTCGACGGCTTTAAATTGATGGCTTTCTGAATGACGTCGTTTCCATAAAAATACAAACCCGTCACCGCATAATTCGATTTGGGCTGTTCCGGTTTTTCTTCAATCGAAAGGACTTTACCGGATTCATCAAATTCTGCCACTCCGTATCGCTCCGGATCGTTCACATAGTAGCCGAAAACAATGGCGCCATCTTTCAGTTTGGCAGCATCTTCGAGGATAGTACTAAAATTATATCCATAGAAAATATTATCGCCCAAAACCATGCAAACCGAATCGTCGCCAATGAATTTCTCACCAATGATAAATGCCTGTGCCAGCCCGTCGGGCGATGGCTGAATGGCATATTCAAGTTTCAGTCCCAATTGACTGCCATCTTCCAGCAAATCCTGGTACAAATGAATGTCCTTGGGCGTTGAGATGATCAATATTTCGCGGATTCCGGCGAGCATCAGTACCGACAGCGGATAATAGATCATCGGCTTGTCGTAAATCGGGATGATTTGTTTCGAAATACTTTTTGTAATCGGATACAAACGCGTACCTGATCCACCGGCTAAAATAATTCCTTTCATGTCTGTCTTTTTAGTTTTATTCAGATAATAACTGATCAAAGTATTCAATTGTTTTTACCAGCCCTTCGCGCAATGGGACTTTGGGTTCCCATCCGCCAAGTTTTTCCCTGGCCAGTGAAATATCAGGCTGTCGTTGGGTCGGATCGTCGGCGGGCAAAGGAAAATACACAATTTTCGATTTCGAATTCGTCAGCTCAATAATGTTTTGAGCCAGATCGAGCATGGTAAATTCGCCGGGATTGCCAATGTTGACCGGACCTGTAAAATCATCGCCGGTAGCCATCATACGAATCATTCCTTCAACTAAATCTGAGACATATTGAAAACTGCGGGTTTGAGTACCGTCGCCAAAAATTGTAATATCCTGATTTTGCAGTGCCTGAACAATGAAGTTTGAAACCACCCGTCCGTCGTCGGGTTCCATTTTCGGGCCGTAAGTATTAAAAATCCGGACAATTTTAATCCGGACGTTATTTTGGGCATGGTAATTTACAAACAGCGATTCGGCACAGCGTTTTCCTTCGTCGTAACACGACCGGACACCAATCGGATTGACATTTCCCCAGTAATCTTCGGTTTGCGGATGAATAATCGGATCGCCGTAAACTTCGCTGGTTGAGGCCTGTAAAATCTTTGCCCTGATGCGTTTCGCCAGTCCAAGCATATTGATGGCGCCCATCACCGAGGTCTTGATGGTCTTGATTGGATTGTACTGGTAATGCACCGGAGAAGCCGGACAGGCCAGATTGTATATTTCATCCACCTCCACGTAGTAAGGCATGGTTACATCGTGCCTGATCAGTTCAAAATAAGGATTATCAAGCAGATGGACAATCTTTTGTTTTTTTCCGGTGAAATAATTATCCATGCAAACCACTTCGTTGCCATCGTTCAGCAGACGTTCGCACAAATGCGATCCGACAAAACCCGCACCTCCGGTTACCAATATTCGTTTCATTCTACTTACTTTGAATTGATGATTGATTTGCGGCCAATGCTGTAATAATTGAATTTCAGTTCCTGCATTTCTTCAGGCTCATAAATATTTCGTCCGTCGAAAATTGTTTTCGATTTCATCAGTTTCGCGATTACCCTGAAATTTGGCATCCTGAATTCAGGCCACTCGGTAACTACAATCAG
>JBBIHV010000056.1:11748-12839 GCA_037446835.1 Sunxiuqinia sp.
TATTTGGTCATTTCAGACGAAGCAATATCCATGAATAAAATCGGGTGGCCATTCAGGAGGAAAGCTTTGTACAATTTCCGCATGGTTTTCTCAGCCTCAGCCGATTCAATGCCTACCACAATCCGGTCGGGTTTCAGGAAATCGTCCACCGCGCTGCCTTCTTTCAGGAATTCAGGATTGGAAGCCACGTCAAACGGCACATCCACTCCGCGTTTTTCCAGTTCTTCCTGAATGGCGGCCTTCACTTTCATGGAGGTTCCGACCGGAACGGTACTTTTGGTCACGACAACCATGTAATGGTCGATGTTGCGGCCAATTTCACGGGCCACCGCTAAAACGTATTTCAGATCGGCGCTCCCGTCTTCATCTGGCGGAGTGCCAACCGCAATGAAAACAGCTTCCACGTCTTCAAGACTATCTTTCAGGCTGGTGGTAAAAGACAGGCGCCCTTTTTCGACGTTCCACTTAAAAATGTCTTCCAACCCAGGCTCGTAAATTGGGATTTTTCCATTGTTGAGCATGTCAATTTTACGTTCATCAACATCCACACAAACAACATCAATTCCGGTTTGCGAGAAACAAGTTCCCGAAACTAACCCGACGTAACCGGTACCAACAACTACTATTTTCATTCAAACAAATTTTTAATTAACTGAATACAAGTTGATTATAAACATACTTTTTGGCTGCATCACCGCCGGATGGAACTCAAATGTTTTTGCTCATTGGTGTTTGTGATTGTCGTAAAAACATATTCGTTTCATAAATGCTCAGCTTGATTAATTTGATCAAAAATAAGGATTATAAGTTAACCAAGCCAAGAAACGAACCAATTTCAGGTGATAAATTTCAGGCTTAGTTCTTTTTCGATCGGATAAATTAAATTTATTCCCTGAAAATCAGGCCAGCCCATTGAATACAGGCGTGAAAAATTTCGGAAAGCTTTTGTTTTCTATCGGAATAGTCTTAATTTTGCGGCGCATTTATTTCATATAATGTCTAACTCATTAATTAATTGATTATTAAATGGTAGAAAACAACACAGAGGACCTTGAACCAAAGGTAGAACTCGAACAACAGGAAACTGTTGA
>JBBIHV010000056.1:12939-21927 GCA_037446835.1 Sunxiuqinia sp.
GTCGCCGAAACTGCCGATTTCGACTGGGACGCCCTGGAAGAAGAAGACAAAGGTTTTAGCGGAAGAACCAAAAAAGACCTGGAAACTCTTTATGAAAAAACCCTGACCACCGTTCAGGAAAAAGAAGTGGTTGAAGGACGGGTTATCTCCATGAACAAACGCGAAGTTGTTGTTGACATCGGCTACAAATCAGACGGCATTGTCAGCTTAAACGAATTCCGTTACAATCCTGAATTAAAACCAAAAGATTTGGTTGAAGTTTACATCGAAAGCCTGGAAGATTTAAAAGGCCAGATGATCCTTTCGCACAAAAAAGCACGTGCATTGCGCTCATGGGACCGTGTAAACGAGGCGCTCGACCGGGATGAAGTTATTAAGGGATACATCAAATGCCGCACAAAAGGTGGTATGATCGTTGACGTATTCGGAATCGAGGCATTCCTTCCGGGTTCGCAGATCGATGTGAAACCCATCCGCGATTACGACATGTTTGTTGGCAAAACCATGGAATTCAAAGTGGTTAAAATCAATCACGAATTCCGTAACGTAGTAGTTTCTCACAAAGCATTGATCGAGGCTGAACTCGAAATGCAGAAAAAAGAAATTATCTCGAAACTCGAAAAAGGACAGGTACTCGAAGGTACTGTTAAAAATATCACCTCTTACGGTGTATTCATCGACCTGGGCGGCGTTGACGGCTTGATTCACATCACCGACCTTTCCTGGGGCCGCATCACCCATCCGAACGAAATTGTTGAACTCGATCAGAAACTGAATGTAGTTATCCTCGACTTCGATGACGACAAAAAACGTATTGCATTAGGCCTGAAACAATTAACTCCTCACCCATGGGACAGCCTTGGCGCTGACCTCAAAGTTGGTGACTCAGTTAAGGGTAAAGTTGTTGTGATGGCTGACTACGGCGCATTTGTTGAAATCGCCCCCGGAGTTGAAGGTCTGATCCACGTTTCAGAAATGAGCTGGTCACAGCACCTGCGTAGCGCTCAGGACTTCCTGAAAGTTGGCGACGAAGTGGATGCCCAGATCTTAACTTTGGACCGCGATGAACGCAAAATGTCGCTGGGTATCAAACAGTTGAAATCTGATCCCTGGCAGGAAATCGACACCGTATTCGGCGTCGGGACCAAACACAAAGCAACCGTTCGCAATTTTACCAACTTCGGCGTATTTGTTGAAATTCAGGAAGGCGTTGACGGTTTAATTCACATCTCTGATTTGAGCTGGACCAAGAAAATCAAACACCCGTCAGAATTCACCTCTATCGGTGCTGAAATCGATGTTGTTGTACTCGACATTGACAAGGAAAACCGCCGTTTAAGCCTTGGACACAAACAATTGGAAGAAAATCCATGGGATGTGTTCGAAACCATTTTCTCGGTTGATTCCATTCACGAAGGAACAGTTGTTGAATTGTTCGACAAAGGTGCAACCATCGCACTTCCATACGGAGTTGAAGGGTTCGCTACTCCACGCCACCTGGTGAAAGAAGACGGAAGTCAGGCTCAGCTAGAAGAAAAACTGGAATTCAAAGTCATTGAATTCTCGAAAGCTGCCAAACGGATTATCCTTTCTCATTCGCGGGTATTTGAAGATGAGAAAAAAGCCGAAGAAACAGCAAAACGGAAAACTCAGGCTAAAGCAACCACCAAAGCCGTAAAACAAGTGAAGGAAAACAATGCTGAAAAAACCACACTTGGAGATATTTCTGAACTGGCTGCCCTGAGGACCCAGATGGAAGCCGACGAACAAAAAGAAAATTAGTCAGATATTGTTACAAATCCATCAGAATTTCTTAAATTGCATCTATGGATTTCGATATAATTAAAATATCAGACTGTACACTCATTAAGGTCCTGAACGAGAGGCTTGATACATTGATTGCACCTGACCTCAAATCAGAACTGGTTGTAGTGAACTCAAACGGAGAGAAAAACATCGTTCTGGATATCAGTAACTGTACCTATTGCGATTCTTCCGGCCTAAGCGCTATTTTGGTAGCCAACCGGCTTTGCGAAGATTCTATGGGAACATTTATCCTGACAGGTCTCCAGCCTGATGTTGAGCAGATCATCCGGATTTCGATGCTGCACACCGTATTGGTGATTACCAAAACCGTTACGGAAGCAGTAGATATCCTTTGCAGAAAGGAAAAAGCTTAGTCTGACCATGTCGGGACAAGCAATGCCTTTTCAGCTAATTGTACTCGGAACCAGTTCTGCATTACCTACTTCAAACAGATATCCAACCGCCCAGGTACTGAATGTACTTGGGCGGTTTTTTTTAATCGACTGCGGTGAAGGCACGCAAACCCAAATGAGGAAATACAAAATCGGTTTTTCAAAAATCAATCATATTCTCATTTCACACCTTCACGGCGACCACTTTTTTGGACTGATCGGATTAATCTCGACCATGGTTCTGCTCGGGCGAATCAACGATTTACACATTTATTCCCATTCGCCACTTCAAACTTATACTTCCGCACAAATTCAATTCCTTTATCCTGAAGGCATTCCATTCAAAATCGTCTATCATCCGTTAAATTTCAAAAAGGAACAACTGATTTATGAAGATAAAAAGGTCAGCATCTTTTCATTTCCGCTGAACCACCGGATACCAACCTGCGGTTTTCGGTTTGAAGAGAAAGCGGCCTTGCCAAACCTTTTGCCCGAAAAGATCGTGGAATACCAGATCCCCATTCGCGAACGGCAGCGCATAAAAGAAGGAGGCGATTTTTTATCCGATAACGGACGACTGATTCCATATACTGAACTAACGGCAAACAAGCGTTTTCCGCGTTCGTTCGCCTTTTGCAGCGATACGAAATACGATGAACGTTACATCGACTTAGTCCGGAATGTTGATTTACTTTACCACGAGGCGACTTTTGCCAAAGACAACAGTGAACTGGCACAAACCACCTATCACTCAACGGGTGAAGATGCCGCCGTAGTGGCATTTAAGGCTGAAGTTGGGAAATTAATTATCGGACATTTTTCGGCCAGGTACAAAGACCACCAGCAGATTCTTGATGAGGCGAAGGCTATTTTTCCTGAAACCAGGGCCGTGTCGGAAGGTGATGTGATCGATGTGCAGAAAGTTCATTAGTCATTTCAGCGTTACATGATTGTTCAGGCCTTATAATCAGCATATTGTCAATCGGGTTTTCATGTTTTTGAAACCTGACCGCTTACCCCGAACAATTTCAGGCATAAACCAAAGTTTCTTTTTGTTTTTCCCGATAATGGCCAATGGTTTGGGTGAACATTTTCTCCGATTGAAATTTTGATCTCTTTCTTGGCATGGTCGATCATCATATCAGTTTACCATTTTCTTACTTCTTTTTTCCCTGAAAGGCGACTTCTTTCTCTGCTGTGTTTTTTGTCTATCTTTGCGGCAATTCAAAAAACATGTCCCATGCAGGAAAAAATCCTTATTCTCGATTTTGGTTCGCAATACACGCAGTTGATTGGCCGTCGTGTGAGAGAGTTAAACGTTTATTGCGAAATTTATCCATACAACCATTATCCCGCTATCGATGAGACCGTTAAAGGTGTGATTTTGTCAGGAAGCCCGTTTTCTGTCCGTGATGAAAATGCCCCGAAACCCGATCTTTCTTTGATCAAAGGGCAAATGCCACTGCTCGGCGTTTGTTACGGCGCACAATACCTGGCTCATTTTTTCGGCGGCGAAGTAAAACCGTCCGACTCGCGTGAATACGGGCGTGCTAATCTGGGATACGTCGATGAAACAAATCCTTTGTTTAAAAATATCAGTCAGCATACACAGGTTTGGATGTCGCACGGCGACACAATCGTCAGTATTCCTGAAAACTATCAGGTTATTGCCAGCACCGCCGATGTGGAGTATGCCGCCTATCAGATTAACGACGAACCGACCTTTGCCATTCAGTTTCATCCTGAAGTGTATCATACCACCGAAGGCACCGAACTGCTACGAAATTACGTGGTCGGTATTTGTGGCTGCAAGCAGGACTGGACGCCCGATTCGTTCATCGAAACAACGGTGAAGGAGCTGAAAGCGAAACTTGGTAACGATAAAGTGGTGCTGGGCCTTTCTGGAGGCGTCGATTCGTCTGTTGCCGGAGTGCTTCTGAACCGCGCCATTGGCAGCAACCTGACCTGTATTTTTGTCGATAACGGCTTGCTCCGGAAAGACGAATTCAATCAGGTACTCGACTCGTACCAGCACATGGGACTGAACGTAATTGGTGTCGATGCCCGGCAGAAATTTTGGGACGATCTGGCCGGAGTCTTTGAGCCGGAAAAAAAACGTAAAATTATTGGCCGCGACTTCATCGAGGTTTTTGATGTGGAAGCGCACAAGATAAAAGATGTAAAATGGCTGGCCCAGGGAACCATTTATCCCGATGTGATTGAATCAGTCTCGGTAAACGGCCCTTCGGCAACCATCAAATCGCACCACAACGTGGGCGGGCTTCCGGAGAAAATGCACCTGAAAGTGGTTGAACCGCTGAAACTTTTGTTTAAAGACGAAGTTCGCAGGGTGGGGAAGGCGTTGGATATGAGACCAGAAATGTTGGGCCGTCATCCGTTTCCGGGCCCCGGTCTGGGAATCCGCATTTTGAGCGATGTGACTCCTGAAAAAGTTCGCATCCTTCAGGAAGCCGATGCCATTTTTGTCAACGGGTTGAAAGAGTGGGGCTTGTACGACAAAGTTTGGCAGGCGGGTGTGATGTTGCTACCGGTCCAGTCGGTGGGCGTAATGGGCGACGAACGTACCTACGAAAATGTGGTTGCGCTGCGTGCCGTGGCTTCAACCGACGGAATGACAGCCGATTGGGTGCATCTGCCTTATGAATTTCTGGCAAAAATGTCGAACGAAATCATTAACAAAGTGCGTGGTATCAACCGGGTTGTTTACGACATCAGTTCAAAACCACCGGCAACCATCGAGTGGGAGTAAATTATTTCGCAATTTATTGTTATCCACAAAAGTTTAAACTCTAGGAGCCTGTCGGGGTTACCGTTTTAAGCCCCTGAGAATTGCATATTTGACTTTGTCCTCAGATAGGGGGCTAGGGAAAAAGCCTGTAAAAGGCCAAAGTCCGACAGGCTCCTAGTTTTACATTTACGGCATTTAATCCTTTACGACCTTCCTGAAGGTCAAAAGTTACATCGTCATTTTCTCTGACTTCATCATTTGCAGCTCATCCTTATTGAATTAGCCCGTATATATCTTTCAGGAAAGTTACTTTCTGCCTCGTCAACAACATTCCCTTTTGCATCAACTACCTCAAAGTTATTTCGTTCCAGGTAACTTTCATCCTTTTGTACTTTGGGCAATAGCTCTTTTGATGCAATGGAGAAGGGTACGTTCCAGAATGGGAAGGTCACAATATCCGTGATGTATGAGGCAATCGTAGGAGTGTGGTTTTTCTTCTTGCCAACTACCGATTTCATGCTTAATTTCGATTGATTATCAAGGTAATACTGGACTTTGGTTTCCGGAATATTTGCCACGATGTATTCCGGTTGACGATTCGCCGAGATATACTTCAGATAATTCATCGACAGAACCAACGACTTGTATTTCAGTGAATTTTTGTCGGTAATGGAATCTTTCAAGAATTTTTTCAAAACCTGGTAATCAGAATCGTGACAATCGAATTCGGAAACTATTTTCGAAACCGGGCCTTTGTCTTTTGAATTCATCAACTGATAAATGTAAACCGAATCAGGCCTGGGTTTGCTTACTTCATCATATTCAAAAGGAGCGCTAACTTCCTGCAGCTCTTCAATGAAACTTAAAACCAGGCGGGTAATCTGCTTATCGGTATTAGCTTTCGAAATCTTGCTCCTGATATTTTTAGTCAGCATTGCAGTGCGAACCCTACCAGTCATGAGTTTTCTCGAAACCAGGCCTGATTCTTTCGCTGTCTCAATCGCAACAAGCCATTCGGTTGCCCTTTTCGTATCTTTCGCGTCGATAACCAATATAAGGGTTCGTGATTAATGGTGTAAAATTTCTGCACCAGTGAGTCAACTTTTTCGTCACTGACTTTCTTTAGCGCTGGTTGCTGGGCAAAACCCACATAAACAATACACATAAACAAAAGAATACCAATCAGTTTTTTCATTAAAGCATATATATATATTGGCATAAAATACTGATTATTAAACCGTAATTGATAAAAATTGAAGGCTGGTGTTAAACCAGCCTTCGAGTAATTGCTTCTAATGTTTACTTCTTTTTACCGACCGTAAAATTCTTCAGCGCTTTCCCAAGTTCATCCATATCGTTGTTGAATTTTGTCTTGAAAGCTGACCATTTGGGTTGTTCCTTAACATTATAATCATCCAGACGTTTTTTAAGGTTTGCATTTTTTTGTTCTAAAATACCAAGTTTCTTTTCGTATCCAGCTTTATCATTCAATTTAGCCTTCGAAACCTTTACTTTTAAGGTAGCGATGATTTTTTTATTGTTCGTGATTTTCATTTCAGACTCTTTTTTAAATTTCTGATAATCAGCGATAGAGTCTTTTTTAGCTTCCTTTAAATCTTTTTTTGCCTCAGTCACATCTTTTTTGCCTTCCTGAATATTTTCTCTGGCTTTCTCAGCTTTTTTATCAATATTCTGTCCGTAAGATGTTGATGCCGTTGCTGCCATAAATGCAATTACAGCCATTGTTAAAATTGTTTTTTTTTTTATGTTTTTCTGTTTTTTTTGATTGTGAATAATATATTTTCTCCAAAGTTGTTTTTTTTAATGCCTGAAATTGTTACACAATTTCGGCAAAGAATTACATGATTCACATATTTGACTATACAATGGCTGTTCATCCAACCCGTTCAAAATCGATGAATCCCGCTTCAACATCGATTTCTATCAGTCGCACTTTTATTTTATGCCCCACCTCCAAACCCTGGTACCCATTAACCAGTTTTCCTTCAACATGTGGATGATAGAGCCTGATCCAGGTTCCTTTGGGCGAAGCTCCACTTACGATGGCTTCAAACGTTTCGCCAATTCTGGATTGCATAAGCATCGCATTGGCCGACTTTTCAACCAAACGTTCTACTTTCTTCACATCATCTTCTTTTCGCGTACAATGGTGCGCAATTTCTTCCAGTTGTTCAATCGAATAAGGAACAGAAAGACCGGTAGTGGCTGCTTTGAGCAATCGTTGCGTGACCAAATCAGGGAAACGCCGGTTGGGAGCGGTGGAATGTGTATAGTCTTTTACCGCCAGTCCAAAATGACCTTCGGAAGTTGAACCGGGAGTTTCCACCACATATTCGCCAGCCCCTAAAAGTTTAAGCACACTCAGCGACATATCGACGAAATGCTGAGGATCGTTTTGTTTGATATATTTCAAATAAGCTGAAAGCGATTTGGAATCGGCTATTTCAGGTAACGAAAACCCGTGCTCAGAAGCAAGTTGAACGATGCGGTCCCACCGCTTGGGAGTGTGGACAACTCTTCGCAGGGAAGGAAAATTTTTCTCTTCCAGGTATCGGGCAGTGGCTCCGTTGGCTGCGATCATAAAATCTTCGATCAGACTTTTGGCCCTGTTTTTTCGCTCAACCTTCATTTCGCTTAACGAATCTCCATCAAAAACCGGTCTGGCTTCAATTGTTTCAAATTCCAGGGCGCCGTGCTCATGGCGCAATTCCTTCATCTTCTGTGCTATCCGATCTTGTAACTGAATGCTTTCAGCCAGTCCTTCAACCGTCTTAATTCCGGAAGGAATATTACCATTTTCTTCGAGCCATTCAGCCAGGCTTTCATACTGGAGTTTTGCACGATTACGCACTGTGGCACGATAAACATCAGATTGCTGCACGGCTCCGTCATTGCCCACAACCATTTCAACCACAACAGCGCAGCGGTCGGCATTCGGTCGCAGCGATGTAAAATCGGTTGATAATTTCTCCGGAAGCATCGGAAATAGCTCAGCAACTGTGTAAATCGTTGCAGTATTTTGGCGGGCATGATCGTCGATATTGGATTGTGCCGTAACCAATGCATCCACATCGGCAATGGCAACCAACAACCGGACCTTATTTCCGGGCAACTGTTCGGCATACGATAACTGGTCGAGATCAAGCGAATCGTCATTATCCACCGAACACCATAACAAATTGCGCAAATCTTTACACAAAGCCGATTGATAAGCTGCCGGACCGGAAATTTTCATTAAGTCGGCGAATACTGCCGCCGGAAAATCTGGAATCAATCCTCTTGAAATCATAGCATTTCGTGCAATGTTTTGCAGCGTTATTCGGTTAGCATTCTTATCCATAGTCGGTTTTTTTTATTTGGCGTGTTTAAAATATTGAATTTCCCGTTCGTGTTTTTTTTACCGCCTCTAAGGTATCAAAGGTTTCGGAATTTCACGAAAGCGTTACATCTTTCAAAGGTTTGCGGTAGGATTTTGGTGGAGATGAAATGTATTGAGTTTGCCAACAAGCGGGTTACGAATCGCTTATTAAAAAGTGCTGATTTCAAATTGGCAATGTCCGCTGCAAGCTTTTGTGCCTATTCGGAAGAGCGTGGTTTATTTTTTTTGTCTTCTGGTACAAGAGGTTTGTTTGGGGAAGAATGCTCTATTTTGCAGCCAAACCTTCAATTTGGGATATTTCGGATAACAATTTGTCAGATGTTAAAAACAATCCAATTTGATCTTTGACTTTCAATGCAGATGCCAGTTGAATAGAATCCAATGTGCGAAGTCCTTTTCTCCAATTTTTACCAATCAATCCTTGTGCTTTCTGTCGTAATGCTTGTCCTTCTGTCACATAACTATATTTGACATAATCCGTCACAAATTTTTCAATTAATTGGCTAGCAGAATTTTCATCAATTTCATTCTTCCGGCATTTTTTTCCAGACTGCCGAACTAAATTCAATCTTAGTTATTTCGGCTAAATAAATTACTTCAATACCCATTTTGGTGAACAGACTCATCAGTTCATCAGTGCC
>JBBIHV010000057.1:0-8991 GCA_037446835.1 Sunxiuqinia sp.
CAAAAATACGCCTTTGTATTTATTAACAAGGATTAATCTGAGATTTTAAGATTTTACTGTAATTTAGTTTTTCAAAAGTTACTCATTAAATTTTTTAAACATGTATAATTTTGAATTTCAAAATCCGGTTAAAATAATTTTTGGCAAGGGCGAAATTTCGAAAGTTGGCCGAAATATTCCTGAAGGATCAAAAATCCTGCTCACTTATGGCGGGGGAAGTATTTTTAAAAATGGCGTTTACGATCAGGTAAAAGCTTCGGTAAAAGGGTTTGAAGTACTCGAATTTGGCGGCATTGAACCAAACCCGCATTACGAAACACTGATGAAAGCTGCCGAAATAGTAAAAAATGAAAACATAACCTTCCTGCTATCGGTTGGCGGTGGTTCGGTGCTCGACGGGACTAAATTTATTGCAGCCGCTGCACTGTTCAAAAAAGGCGATCCATGGCATATTTTATCCCGGAGAGCGCCCGTTCACGAAGCTATTCCAATTGGGGCTGTGCTTACCTTGCCCGCAACCGGTTCGGAAATGAATTCAGGAGCAGTGATTACACGGGTCGAAATCCAGGAAAAACTGTCGTTCATGTCGCCGTTTGTGATGCCGAAATTCTCAATCCTCGATCCTGAAGTTATTTTTTCGCTTCCCGACAAACAGGTAGCCAATGGGATTGTTGACGCATTTGTCCACGTGATTGAGCAATACCTGACCTTCCCGGTAAATTCGCCCATTCAGGACCGTTTTGCCGAAAGTATCCTGAAAACTTTAATCGAAGAGGGGCCAAAAGTTCTTGCCAACAGGAACGATTACGACGCTGCGGCCAATTTTATGTGGAGCGCCACCATGGCCCTGAACGGGTTGATTGGGGCCGGGGTTCCGCAGGACTGGGCCACTCACATGATTGGCCACGAACTGACCGCCTACCACGGAATCGACCATGCCCGCACACTCGCCATTGTTTTGCCTGGCGTGATGCACATCAAACGTAATCAGAAAAAAGATAAAATTTTGCAACTCGGCGATCGCGTTTTTGGGATTGCCATTGGCACCGACAAGGAACGTATTGACCGCACCATTCTGAAAACGGCCGAATTCTTCGAATCAGTTGGCATTCCGACCAAACTGGCCGATTATGGCGTAGGTACCGAAACCATCGACCGGATTTGCAACCGTTTTCAACATAGAGGCTACAAAGTGGGCGAAAAAGCCGACATTGGTCCGGAAGCAATTCGTCTGATCCTCGAAAACAGGTTGTAAAAAAAACCATTGATGGGCATTTGTAGTCATTTGTAAAAAATCAGTCATTGTCACTTAAAAATCGCTGCGAAAAACATTGGCAAATAACTGACAATGAATGTTTAATTTTGACTGCAAATGACCTTTTTTTATTGAAGCAATTCCCGTGCTGTTTCGAGCGCGGTAGCCGAAAAATTCTCGCCGCTCAACATTTGTGCAATTTCTTCCACACGCTCTTTTTCAGTCAGTTTTCGGATAGACGTAAAAGTCTGATTGTCTTGATCAAACTTAAAAACTTTATAATGATGTTTGCCTTTGGCGGCAATCTGAGGTAAATGCGTAATATTCAGAACCTGAACCGTTTTTGACATATTTTCGAGGATCAGTCCCATTTTTACCGCAATTTCGCCCGAAACACCGGTATCAATTTCGTCAAAAACAATGGTTGGCAGCGAACGTGCATCGGTAATCAGGGTTTTTATGGCCAGCATCAGGCGCGACATTTCGCCTCCGGAAGCGATTTTGCCAATTTCCTGCAGTTCCTGGTTTTTGTTGGCCGAAAACATAAAACCCACTTCATCCACTCCGGAAGTAGAAAAATCGGCAAGTTGGCCGAATCTTACCTGAAAAGCTGCATGGGGGATTCCAACGTTCCGGAGTACGTCAATCACTTTATTTTCAATGGTTTCAGCTACAGATTTTCGTTTCCCTGAAATCTTTCCGGCCAAATCGGCGAGGCTTGTTTTTTGTTCCTGAATTTGCTTTTTCAGCCGCTCAATTTCCTGATTATACGAACTTACCACGTTGATTTTGCTTTCAAAATCGGTTTGGATCTGCAACAATTCGACGATGGTCCCTACCCGGTGTTTCTGTTGGAGCGAATAGATCTGGTCGAGTCTTTGGTTCACCAGGGCAATCCGTTCCGGGTTATTTTCTGTTCGATCTTCCAGCAACAACGATTCTTCAGCAATATCTTTCAGTTCCAGGTAAACCTGTTCAAGCCGAGTGAAAATTTGGTCGGCTTCAGGCAAAACAATGCGCAGTTTACCGATGTTGTTCAGGTTTTCTTTGATCGTAACAAGCACCGACCGTTCATCGCCGCTCAGATTTTGAAAGACCGAACCGAATGTTGATTTTATTTCTTCTGCGTGTGTCAATTTTTCGAGCAAAAGCTCAAGTTCTTCCTGTTCCGACCCAACCAATTTAGCCTCAGCCAGTTGCCTGAATTGAAAATCGTAATAATCGAGATCTTTTTTTGACTGTTCAGCCAGGAAAAGAATTTGTGCCAGTTTTTCCTGAAGCGATTGGTAATCTTTGAAAGTTGCCAAATATTTTTTTAAGGTTTCTTCCGTCCCGGCAACCAGATCAACCAATCGAAGCTGATAATTTTTTTCGTTCAGTTCCAGACTTTGATGCTGCGAATGGATGTCGATCAGCCTCAACCCCAGCTCGCGCAAAATACTGACGTTCACCGGTGTATCGTTAATAAAAGCCCTCGATTTTCCCTGAGGCGTAATTTCGCGTCTCAAAATAGTATGGTCTTCGTAGTCCAGTTCATTTGCCCTGAAAAAGTCTTGAAGATGGTAATTCCTGATTCCGAAGACACCCTCGGCTGAACATTTTTCCAATTTATTTCGCAAAACCGTTGAATCGGCCCGCTGACCAATAATCAGGCCAATGGCTCCAAGCAAAATTGATTTTCCTGCCCCGGTTTCTCCGGTCAGGATGTTCAAATCAGCGCTGAAATCAATGTTCAGCGAATCGATTAACGCATAATTTTTTATCGAAAGTGAAAGTAACACAGGAATTTACAAATTAAAATTAGATTCCGTACGACACGAATAACCGCTTGTATCTGCACATAAAGATAAGTGATTATTCAAAACTCAGAGGCTCTGTGATTTTAATATTTTTTCGTACTTGGTGCCGTTCGAAGGATCGCATTCATTTAAAATGGTCATCACACGGTTTTGCTCGTCGGGAAATGATTTAGAAAAAATATTGACTATTTCGTCGGACTTTGCATCAAAAAATACCTGAAGAATATATAAGGAAGAACGTGCACGAAACACTTTCTGGATTAATTTTAACGATTCAGCGATGGCTGCCCTGCCCTCTTCCGGCTTATCGGCCATCACATCAAGGCCTTGTCTTTGGTACTGATAGGTACAGCTTCTGAAACCTGAATACGATTTATTTAAAATATTTTCAACCAGCCAGTAACGGTTCCGGTCGCTCTCATAAGCTTTCCAACCCTTTTCTACTGCATTCTGCGAATTGTTTACAATTGCTTGTGCCTTCTGGAAATATTCGGTACCCCCATCCGGATAAAACGAATCATAGTCCATTCCCAAAACAATGTAGGCATAATAAGCTAAAATGTTGGTCAGGTTATCTTTGTTCGAGGTTTCATTAAATTCTAGCGTTTGGTATTCAACATATTTAGCATCAAAGTCATTGTCCTTGATATTAAGCAGGATGGTTTCATAAGACGAATTAAAAATGGGCCGACGCGACTGTACCTGAATACTTCCTTTGAATTCGTTTGACGAAATCTGCTGTTCAAGATTAATAAAAAAATTACATTCAATCCGCTCATCCGTAGCATATTGGTGATCGGTCCATTTGCGGTTGTTCATAAACTCAGACAAATCAGACTGCATGGTTTCGAACACGGTTTTGTTTGCACCTTGTATTTTTTGGGCCGAAATACTGATATTACAGCGCAATTCCTGGGCAAAAACTGGGTTCAGGCCAACGATTAAAACCACAGAAATCATCAAATATCTTTTCATGAAGTAAATTTTCACTTTTTACGATTAGTAATTTCTTTTGCCATTTAACCAACAGAAAAAGCCATCGATCATTATAAAAGCGCTAAGCTCCACATTTTCAAATGACTAATGACAATTTTCTTTATTTTATTAGATTCAGTCTTAAGTTCAGGGTTAAACTTGATTGCTATTGACTTTTTCCTTGTTTTTTGTCCAACTCAGCAACAATCCGTTCAACAATGTCTTCGGCAACTTCCTTCTTTGACTTTAACTCAAAAACAGC
Organism: Sunxiuqinia sp.; assembly: GCA_037446835.1. GTDB lineage: Bacteria > Bacteroidota > Bacteroidia > Bacteroidales > Prolixibacteraceae > Aquipluma. The sequence continues at coordinate 4,292 of JBBIHV010000057.1, forward strand.
CTGATTATTGTTCCGTCCGATGATGGTAATTTTATTGGTGTCGCCGCCAAATCCAGCGCCACGGTCGTTCATCGAATTTAAAACAATGAGATCGAGGTTTTTAAGCAGTAGTTTTGAATATGCATTCGAGGCTTCATTATTTGTTTCAAGCGCAAACCCAACCAGTAACTGGGTTTCGGTTTTCATCCGGCCTAAATCGCTGGCAATATCTCTTGTCGGCTTCAACTGAATCGACAAATCATCGTTTCCTCGCTTCAGTTTGCTTCCTGAAAAGCTGATTGGTGTAAAATCGGCAACTGCTGCACACATTACGGCGCCATCCATTTCAGGAAAAACAAGCAAACATTGTTCGTGCATTTCAGCCGCTGAATGAACTTTTATGATTTTTACTGAAGGATAGGGATGTGTAATGTGAACCGGACCGGAGACCAATGTAACCGTGGCGCCCCAATCAGCAAGTTTATCGGCAATGGCATAACCCATTTTGCCCGAAGAATAATTTCCAATAAAACGAACAGGATCAATTTTTTCATATGTTGGGCCTGCTGTGACCAGAAAATGCTTATTCAGTAGTTTTTTTTTTTGGATGAAAAAATGAACCACAGCCTCAAGTATATTTTCAGGCTCTTCCATTCGGCCTTTTCCGTGCAACCCACTGGCCAGTGCACCTTCGCCCGGTTCAATAATAAGGTTGCCAAAATTACGCAGGATTTGAAGGTTGGCCTGATTTGCCGGATGGCGGTACATGTCCAAATCCATTGCGGGTGCAATAATCACTGGGCATTTTGCCGACAAATATGTGGTAATAAGCAGGTTATCGCAAATTCCGTGGGCCATTTTTCCAAGTGTGGAAGCCGTTGCAGGTGCAATTAAAACGAGATCGGCCCATTGCCCCATATCGACATGCGAATGCCATGTGCCATCGTTGGCCGAAAAAAATTCAGAGGCTACCGGTTTTCCAGAGAGTGCCGACATGGTGATTGGAGTGATAAATTCTTTGGCTGAAGGGGTCATTACAACCTGAACTTCAGCTCCTTCTTTAACAAGCCCTCTTAAAAGATAAGCTGCCTTGTAGGCAGCTATACTTCCGGTAACCCCGAGAACAATATGTTTTCCAAAAAGCCTCATAAAGGCCTGTTTTATAATTCTTTGTTGCGATTTTCCTTTGCAGGATTTCGGTGATAAATCTGATCGTTAACAAATTCTTCGTAAGCGATCAGTGTTGGTTTGGGCAGACGTTCATAAAATTTAGAAATTTCAATCTGTTCCCTGTTTTCGAAAACTTCTTCAAGGTTATCGGTAAATGAAGCAAATTCCTGAAGTTTCTGACTCAGTTCTTCCTTCATTTCAGATGCGATCTGGTTCGATCGTTTGGCCAGGATCATAACCGTTTCGTAAATGTTACCGGTACGGCTTTCCAGTTCGCGTAAATCACGCGAAACGGTTGTTGTTTCAGCTTTTGTTTTCTTAAAATCCATATAAAATTTAATTTGTATCCTTTTTATAATTCAACAATTTTGCAGTCACTGCATAATATTTGTCAACTTCTTTCTTGTATTTGCTATCGGGGTATTCGTCCACAAAGGTAAAATATTCATCTAAAGCAGAGCTTAACCGTTCGTGTTTTTTTTCCTCAACACTGTTAATTGCAAGCAGATACTTTGCCTTTAGCAACATATACATCAGCTCTTCACGATATTTGGTGTCCGGAAAATCCTTCATCGATGAATTCAGGGCTACAACAGCAGCTTTGTAATCTTTCAGGTCGTAGTAGAGTTTTGCGTTTAAATACGATTTATAAACCAGCTTATCGCGCAATTCGATGATCAACCGGTTGGCTTCATCGACCCGGTCCGATTTTGGATAAAGGTTTATAAATAGTTGCAACGCATCAATGGCATTTTGGGTTACCTCCTGATCGAGCCTCGGATTTGGGGAATCCAGGTAAAAACAATAACCAATCATAAACTGCGATTCTTCAGCATAATCACTGCGCGGAAATTCTTTGATTAAGGATTTAAAATAATGACCGGCCATAATATAATCTTTGATCCCAAATTCGCTTTTGGCGTAATAATAGTAAACCTTGTCGGCCTTACTGGTACCCCTGACTATATTTATAAGCTCCTTTAGCAAGTTTGAAGAACGGACAAACTCTCCATTTTCGTAATATTCAATTGCCTTTTTGTATTTAAATTCGTAATCAGTGCTTTTAACTATTTTATTATAGTCATTGCACGAACTGAATAAAAGGACTAAAACGAAGGCTACAGAAGTGAAATTTCTCATTTTCATTAACATGGCGCAAATATACATTTTTAAACACATTTTCGGGGCGAAAAATAGAATGAATTATTTAGAAAACAATCCTGTTTAGTATAAATTAACAAATTTGCAGACTTATTAAAAAAAATTACATTTGCAACGTTAATTTTAAAAACAGATCAAGTGGATATTTTCGAAAAACTTAGGATCAATATGGGCAGCCTGGGCAAGTATATGAAACAGGCTCACGGATACTTTGCTTTCCCCAAGCTGGAAGGCGAAATCGGTACAAGAATGAAGTTCAGAGGGAAGGAAGTTTTAGTTTGGAGCCTGAACAATTACATTGGGCTGGCTAATCATCCTGAAGTTCGCGAAGCCGACGCCCAGGCAGCAGCTGATTATGGAATGGCTTACCCGATGGGTGCCCGGATGATGTCGGGACAGACAAGCAAGCACGAAGAACTGGAGCAAAACCTGGCAGAATTCGTAGGAAAAGAAGATGCTTTTTTACTGAATTTCGGTTATCAGGGAATGGTTTCTATTATCGATGCTGTTTGCGGACGAAATGATGTGATCGTATATGATTCAGAAGCTCATGCCTGTATCCTCGACGGTGTCAGGTTGCACATGGGAAAACGTTTTGTTTATGCCCACAACAACATGGACAGCCTCCGGACGATGCTGGTTAGGGCAACCAGGCTGGCCGAGAAACAAGGCGGTGGCATTCTGGTCATTACCGAAGGTGTATTTGGCATGGCCGGCGATCTGGGCAAACTTGATGAAATTACCAGGTTAAAAGATGAATTTGAATTCCGCTTATTGGTTGACGATGCCCATGGTTTTGGAACAATGGGAGCAACAGGTGCCGGTACAGCCGAACATTTCGGGGTTTCAGACAAGGTTGATCTTCATTTTGGAACTTTTGCAAAATCAATGGCTGGAATTGGAGCTTTTATCGCCTGCAACGAAGATATTTGCAATTTCCTGAGGTACAACATGCGTTCCCAAACATTTGCCAAATCTTTACCTATGCCAATGGTAATCGGGGCATTGAAACGTCTGGAGTTATTAAAAACTAAACCCGAATTACGCGAAAAGCTGTGGACCGTCGTTGAGGCGCTTCAGGGCGGGCTAAAGGCTGAAGGATTTGATTTAGGTGTTACCAATTCATGTGTTACGCCTGTTTATTTTAAAGGAGGCGTTGGCGAAGCAACAAATGCAGTCATGGACTTGAGGGAAAATTTTAATGTTTTTTGTTCAGTAGTTGGTTACCCGGTAATTCCAAAAGGACAAATCATGCTGAGGTTGATACCAACCGCAATGCACACACTTGAAGATGTTGAATATACAATAAAAGCTTTTTCTGAAATCAGGAAAAACCTTGAAGAAGGCAAATACAATACTTCACAAATCCCTTCAATTATTGAAGAGTAAACATTATATGAAAAAAAACCATCTTTTCGGAGATGGTTTTACTTTTTAGTTTTTAACACAATCATTGCCTCTTTAGCTCAGTTGGTAGAGCAGCTCATTCGTAATGAGCAGGTCGGCGGTTCGAGTCCGCCAAAAGGCTCTCTGAAATAGTTAAAATCTTGTAATTGATAAAATTACAAGGTTTAATTATTACAGCTAATTTTGGTTTGAATCTTTAACCAGACTCGATTGGTTTGGAATTGTAAAATAAAAAGTACTACCTTTTTCCTCTTCACTTTCAACCCATATCTTTCCACCATGTTTCTCGACAAATTCCTTGCAAAGGACTAATCCAAGTCCAGTACTTGGTTCGCCTTCTGTACCCTGCCGATTCGTATATTCATCAAGACAAAAAAGCTTTTTTACCATTTTTTCTTCCATTCCGATACCATTATCACGAATGGCAAATTCAACGGCATCGTTTTCAGATGATTTAGCTGAAAGACTTATCGCTCCACCTTTAGGGGTAAATTTTATAGAATTGGAAGTCAAGTTTCGCAATATGGATGAAAACATATATTCATCGGCAAAAACCGTTGAACCTTCCGGAAGATTGAAAACTATCTCCAAATCCTTTTTATTGGCAGAATCCATTAAAGATTGGATAATTTCTTTAGTTTTAGATAGCAATGGGAGTTCCTTCGGATCAAAACTGATCATTCCCCTTTGAAAACGCGACCACTCCAGTAAATTTTCGAGCAATCCATAAAGGTTGTCGGCTGACTTGCTCATACTCACTGCTATAGTTTGAATCTCTGCAAAAGACATATTTGGCAAATCTTCGGCCATTATTTGGGTCAGCCCCAAAAAACTGTTAAACGGGCTTCTAAGGTCGTGTGCAATAATGGAGAAAAATTTGTCCTTTTCAGAATTGATATTCAGGAGTTTTTCGTTTTTTAATTTGATCCTCTCTTCTGCTTGCTTTTGTTCTGTAATATCCCGGGCAGAGGCAATTAAAACAT
>JBBIHV010000057.1:9091-15339 GCA_037446835.1 Sunxiuqinia sp.
AAATGGCTTCAGGAACAGAATCAAAAACGCACAGGTAACTCTCTTTTGCAATATTTAAAGCTGATTCAGAATGTTTCTGCTGAGTAATATCGCGAACCATTGACAAAACCTCGTTTTTTCCGCATAGCACATACCTTGATTCAAAATACTTCGGCACGCCCCCGACTTGCATCTCGTAGGTTGAATAATTTGCATTTCCAGTTGATAGAACTTTTCCTACTTTTTTATGCATTATGGCTGCAACTTCCTTAGGAAAGATATCGTCGATCTGTTTCCCAAGATACCTTTCAGGCTCATCAGACAGCAAACTATTAGATTCAGAATGAAAATCAACAATTTTGCAATTTGAGTCAAAAACAAACATCAAATCCGGAATGGCTTTCAGCATGGCATTATTTCGTTCGATGCTGTTTTTAAATTTTTCTTCTGAATGTTTTTTGGCGGTAATATCGCGGATGGATCCTTGTCCGACATACTCTCCTTTTAGTTTTACTAATTTTATATTTATTTCGACATCAATCAAATATCCATCTTTGTGATACATTGATGTAACGAACTTGCTGACTTCTTTATATAAAAAAATATTTCCCAGTTGTTTCAGGTATTCGGCCACACAATCTTCAGGTAAAAAATCAGAGAACGATCGGCCAACTACTTCTTCAATTTTATAACCGAGTACCCTTTCAACACTTTTATTGAAAAAAAGTTGTTTCCCGAATCTGTCAATGATGAAAATGACATCAAATGTGGACTGGGCAATCACCCTGTAATTTTCTTCACTCACTCGCAGGGCCTCTTCTTCCTGCTTTTTATCGGTAATATCAGTAATGCTCAGAACGGTATTTTTCACCTCTCCATCAATGGTTACAGGTGAAAGCCGGGACAAATACCATCGAATTTCATGATCTACACCTACTGCCCTTGATTGATAGGTTTGAGATATTGCTTTACTAAATACACATTCCAGCGATTCCAGCATCAAATCATGATATTCAGGCAGTGTCCATTCACAAAAATTTCTACCGAGAATATCTTTCTTTTCATAGCCTGGCATTATGCGATTTGTAAAGAGTATGGTCCCCTCTTCATCCAGGTTCCAAATAATGTCGGCAGCATTCTCGGTAATGGATCTAAGTATTTCTTCGCTTTTTCGAAGTGATTCCTCTGTACGCCTGCGCTTTATGGCCGAAGCTGCCAGAAAAACAAAATCTTCAAGAATCTCGGTTGGAGGATCGGGTTGGTGCTTGTCCATAGCAATTAAAGAAGTGCCATATAGCTTACCATCAATGAGATATGACACTCTAATAAACCGGTCAGCCATGAGCATTGCCTGTGCGGCTGCACCCACTGAATAAGGAATTGCGCCTAAAGATACTTCAAACAAGGAACTGCTAATACGAATGGTTGTACTGGTCAGTTCGTGATACATATAGTCGCGTAAAATCGAATGAATTTTATGTACATGTTTATCGAACATGCTTACGATTATTTCCAGCATACCAGACTCCAACTCAATATGTTTTGGCGTTAACGTCCGGGTTTCGGCAACATACTCTGAAAATACCACTCCTATCGCACCAGTAAATTCTTTTATCCTCAGTGAAATAAGCGCTTCGATGTTGTCTTCCAATGATAATTTGGACAATTCAATAGCAAACTGGTTAAGTTTTGACATGGCTTCCGACTGAAAAGTCAAAGCCATTTCAGCTTGCTTTTGTGAGCCAATTTCACGCAGAACCGCGACTAATAAATTACCATTGGGCGAAGCTGAAACAAAAGTTGATAACTCAACAGTTAAAGCTGAACCATTTATATTGGTAATCCTATGTTCATATACCTTCTTTTGCCAATAAGCCCAATCGCTTAATATACCTAAGAATCGTTTTTTGAGGGAGCCTAATAGTGATGGATTTTGGTATTCTTTAGGGGTAAGTTTAAAAATAACGTCCCACATATTCTGATCAATGGCATCGGCATGTTTAACTCCGGTAAGGTTTTCCATAGCATCATTCCAACTGATAATTTTTCCTTGCCGGTCACCAATAAAAATTGCATCTGATGAAAGTTCAATTCCACTTTTATATTCGTCTCCATTCAAAAATTTGTTGCCATTTAAGGTAATCTTGCTATTACCTCCAAGAACATCTTGAATATCGAAAACCCCCTTTTCAAACTCAGTATAAGCCGTTTTTAAATTTTCCATAACCAACCTGTCGCCTTGATTGTATCAGTTTTACTAAGAAAATGACACTGCTCTCTTTTTTAAGAACAGAAAATTCAACATATTATCCTCAAAAAACCGATTATTTTCCCTTTTAAAACGGTCTTTTCGAATCGCAATGAAAACTGCAAACAAGTTAATCATTTTCTTTTATATAGTCAGCATTTTATTAAAATTTCTGAACTAAAAAATACAATTTTCATCTAAACTTATGTTTATTAACGCCTAACCCAATGCTAATCTTTCATTTATTCATTTAGCCTAGCAATACTTTCAGCTTTAGCTTCATTTTGACATTGACATGTTATGACAAAAACTAAAAATGTGTTTACCAACATTTCAATTTTTGAAAAAATGTATTTACTTAGCAGCACAGTACAGGACAATACAATTATCCTTTGAAATAAATGTATAAACTTAATAATCTGATATTTAAATGAATTCAACAAACAGACTGATTGGTCGTTTGCCAAAAGTGGGCATTCGTCCGGTGATCGACGGAAGAGAACGTGGCGTACGCGAATCGCTCGAAGTACAAACCATGAACATGGCCAAAGCCGCGGCCAAACTGATTGAAGAAAACCTTCGTTTTCCGAATGGCGAAAAAGTGGAATGTGTGATTGCCGACACGACCATTGGCGGCGTGGCCGATGCCGCATTCTGTGCCGACAAATTTGAAAAAGAAGGCGTTGGCGTATCGCTAACCGTTACACCGTGCTGGTGTTACGGAACCGAAGTAATGGATACCACCCCCCTGTTGCCCAAGGCTGTTTGGGGTTTCAACGGAACGGAACGCCCGGGCGCGGTTTACCTCGCGGCAGCTTTGGCCGGCTATTCTCAAAAAGGACTTCCGGCTTTTGGTATTTATGGACATGATGTTCAGGATTCGGGCGACAATACCATTCCTGAAGACGTCCAGGAAAAAATCATCAGATTTGTGAAAGCCGCATTGGCTTCTGCACAAATGAAGGGAAAGTCGTATTTGTCGATTGGTTATTCTTCGATGGGCATTGCCGGTTCGATGGTCGATCCCGATTTCTTTCAGGAATACCTGGGAATCCGTACCGAATTTGTAGAATCGATCGAATTTATTCGCCGGATTGAACAGGGAATTTTTGATAAGGAAGAATTTGAAAAGGCAATGACTTGGACCAAAGCCAATTGTAAAGAGGGAGCCGATTTGAATGCTGCAGAGCTTCAGTCGGACAGGAAACGGAAAGACTGGGAATGGGAAACTGTGGTGAAAATGACCTTGATTGCACGCGACTTAATGATTGGAAACCCGAAGCTGAAGGAAATGGGTTTTGGCGAAGAAGCAAAAGGCCGGAATGCCATCTTGGGCGGATTTCAGGGACAACGCCAATGGACTGATTATTACCCAAATGCCGATTTTACAGAAGCAATTTTAAATTCATCGTTCGACTGGAACGGAATTCGGGAAGCTTTTGTTTTTGCTACTGAAAACGATAGCCTGAACGGGGTTTCCATGCTGTTCGGTCATTTGCTGACCAACACCGCCCAGATTTTCTCTGACGTACGCACCTACTGGAGCCCGGACGCAGTGAAACGGGCAACCGGCATAGAATTAACAGGCAAGGCCAGTGGTGGCATCATACACCTGATCAATTCAGGTTCAACCACTTTGGATGCAACGGCTCAACAAAAAGATGCCCATGGAAATCCGGTGATGAAACCCTTCTGGGAAATTTCGGAAAAAGATAGGCAGTCGTGCCTCGATAATACGCAATGGCCACCGGCAAACAAGGGCTATTTCCGAGGAGGCGGTTATTCTTCGCTGTTCAGAACAGCCGGGGAAATGCCGGTTACCATGTCGCGCATAAATCTTGTAAAAGGAATAGGCCCGGTTTTGCAGATTGCTGAAGGCTGGACGGTTGAACTTCCGGAAGAAATTCACACCGTTTTGGATAAACGTACCGATCCGACCTGGCCAACAACCTGGTTTGTTCCGCGTTTGGCTGATAACGACGCCTTTAAAGATGTTTACAGCGTAATGGCCAACTGGGGCGCGAACCATGGGGCAATTTCTCACGGCCATATTGGCGCCGACCTGATTACATTGGCTTCAATTCTCCGGATTCCGGTGAACATGCACAACGTTGACGAAGACAAAATCTTCAGGCCAAGTGCCTGGTCGGCTTTCGGGACCGAAAAAGAAGGCGCCGATTACCGGGCCTGTGCCACCTACGGCCCGCTGTACAAATAAAAGTGCCTGAAATGCGAAGTGCCTAAAGTTTTAAAATGCTATCTTCGCAATAAAATTGATTAAAAAGCCTGAATTGCACTTGTGATTCAGGCTTTTTCAAAAATTGCAGGAATGAAAAAATTTACATTCAGGTATGATGAAAACTCTTCCCAAACCAAGCTCCAACAGCTCATTCATGCTGTAAGTGAGGCTATTAACCTCGGAATTCTGAAAGAAGGAGATTTTTTGCCTTCAGTGAACCAACTGAACAAAGAAAGTGGCATTTCGCGCGATACCATTTTTAAAGCCTACTCGATGTTGAAACAGCGGAGCATTATATCGTCAACTCCGACAAAAGGCTATTTCGTAGCTTCTGAATCGTACCGGGTTTTTGTCCTGCTCGACGATTTCAGCGCATTCAAGGAACAACTTTACAAATCGTTCAGGGCAAACCTTCCCGACAATTATTCGGTCGATTTGCTGTTTCACCATTACAATCCTGAAGTTTTCGACCAGTTGATCCTGAACAGTTTAGGGCGTTACAGCATCTATGTGGTGATGAATATCGACAACAAAGGGCTGGAAGAAGTAGTCAGAAAAATTGATCCGAAAAAACTTTTGATCCTCGACATGGGCGCTGACCCACAAAATGAAATTTCGTCGCTCACTCAGGATTTCAATCGGGCTGTTTTCGATTGCCTGAATTCAGGATTGGAACTGATCCGAAAATATCAGGAATTTATACTTGTTTTTCCTGAAAATACGCCACATCCGGGCGAAACCATCGATGCCTTTAACCGGTTTTGCAACCAATACGAAATACGGCACACTGTTTTGGGAAACATCGACGACCGCGAAGTTCAACCCGGACAGGCATATCTGGTGATCAAAGATTCAGATCTGGTAAAAATCGTTAAGGACTGCAAGAAAAATTTATACCAAATTGGAACAGATGTGGGCATCATTTCCTACAACGATTCGCCCATGAAAGAGATTGTCGGAGCTGGAATTACGGTCATTTCGACCGATTTCGTACGGATGGGAAAAGATTGTGCCCGTTTTATCATCAGCAAAGAAAAAGTGAACGAAGTAATCCCGACACGGTTAATTGTGCGCGGTTCGTTGTAATTACCACAAATTCAAAACATTGGGAAACAAAAAATCTGAGGAGGAGTTGTTTTTCCGGAAAGTGAACCAGAAGGTCGGGAAATGTATCCATAAATACAGTTTGGTTGCTGAAGGCGACCGCATTCTGGTTGGTTTGTCGGGCGGAAAAGATTCGATGGCACTTCTTGAAACACTTGCCGGAAGACGTAAATATAATCCGGTCAAGTTTGAATTGACTGCCATTCACATCAGCCTCAAATCGCAACCATACAGTGTCGATTTGGAATATCTTTCAGAATTTGCGACTCGGCTGAATGTTCCTTTCATCCACAAAATTATTGACGTTGATTTGTTCAGCCAGAACAACAACAATCCTTGTTTTGTCTGTTCTTGGAACCGGCGGAAGGCATTGTTCGAAGTTGCGCACGAACTGGGATACAACAAGTTGGCACTTGGGCATCATCAGGACGATGCCATCGAAACCTTGCTCATGAACATACTTTTTCAGGCCAGTATCAGTTCCATGCCGCCCAGCCTGAGCCTGTTTGATGGAGAACTGCACCTGATCAGGCCGTTGTTACTGCTCACCGAAGAAGAAACCAAACAGTTTGCCCGGATGAAAAATTTCAGGAACGAACTGAAAACATGCACGTTTGAAAAAGATTCGAAGCGAAAGGAGATCAAAGAAATTATCGGGCAACTGAGTGAATTAAACCC
>JBBIHV010000057.1:15439-21829 GCA_037446835.1 Sunxiuqinia sp.
TTTAAAATTCAACCCATGAAAAAAATTGCAATTCTTGCTCTTTTTGCTGCATTTGCCCTTGGAGCCCATGCTCAAGGCTTGTTTAACCTCGGCTTAAAAGCCGGATTGAATACTTCAAAAATATCGACCAACATTAGCGATTATAACCCCCAAACGATTAACAAATACCTGTTTGGAGCGTTTGCGCGGGTAAACTTTGGCCGGATTTACGTTCAGCCCGAAGTTTATTACAATTCAAAAGGCGGTGAATACATCGACCGGGTAAACTTTTCGACAATCAATTCATTCGACCTGAAAACGGTTGATGTCCCGGCCTTACTTGGGGTAAAAATAATTAACCAGAAAGCCCTGAACGTGCGCGTTATGGCTGGCCCGGTTTTCTCATTCGTGACGAACAAAAGCGTGAGCAGCCAATTAACCAGGTCGGCCATAAATAACAATTTTTTCGGCTGGCAATACGGAGCCGGTGTCGATTTTATGTTCCTGACGCTCGATGCCCGGATGGAATCGTTGAGCAACAATCTGTATGCAACGCCCAATTTCAGTAGTAAAAACCAATTTTTGATTAGTCTGGGCATTAAACTTTTTTAGATATTTATCATGACTGACAAGGTATGAAACGGCTTTTATTTCTTCTGATTTTCTCCTGTTCAATGCTTTTGGTGTATTCGCAGGAGAAAATTGTTTTGGACAGCCTTTCAACCCTGAAACCCAAAGTTGAAATGAATGGCCCCACGCTGGAAAAACCCTCGCTTTTCCTGAACTCAATGCCGGTCTCAGCAGCTTTCGATCCTGATATGTCCATGTTTCATCAGCCGCTTCTCCCCGACAATTCAAAAATTTTCGATTTTAAAAAATACCTTGTCAATACCGGGCTAAAAATTGAATCATTTTCATCCTCCACCGGATTTATCATCTCGCCCTTTTTCACGGGCGGTAGCGTCTATAATCAGGCAAGTTACCGGCTCAACGACCGTTTTACCTTTGGCGGAAACAATTTCGGAGTTCAGTCGGTTTTTGATGCGCCCAAAATGAACCCAAACATTCAGGATATGAGCATTAAAGGTGCTTCTATGTTTCTTCAGTACAAAGTTTCCGATCATTTTAAAATCGAAACCCGCGTAAGTGTAACCAACCATTCATCGCCATGGGAACCGTAAATCAATTTTACTACCTTCCAACCTGAATTTCGGACTTTCTTTTCATTTACATTTGGCCCACTTTTTACATGAACGACGAATATGCTGGACAAGATCAGAAAAGTTGAACGCGTATTTAAGCACCTGGACAGGGAAACTGAAAAACTTGCCAAACATTCAGGAATTAAATGTTTGAATGACTGCAATTTATGCTGTTTGAAAAAAGGACTGGAAGCCAATGTGCTCGAATTTCTTCCGTTTGCCTGGTACCTGGTAAAAAATAATTTGCACGAAACGGCACTCGATCTCCTTGAAACCAATCCTGAATTTTGTATCAACCTGAATAAGAATGCCTTACATGGCGTGGCTGCCGGATGTTCGGTGTACGAATACCGCGGTTTAATCTGCCGGATGTTCGGCTCGTCGGCCAACCGCGACAAGAATGGGAAGCTTTCGGTTTATGCCTGTTCGTACATGAAAACTGAATATCCAGATGAATTTAGGCGCACCAACGAGCGGATTAACTCTGGCATGGATATCCCGGTTGTGACCGATTATTATTACCAGATTTACTTCATCGACCCCCAGTTAGCAAACGACTACAACCCGATTAATGTCAGCATCCGGAAAGCCATCGAAAAAATAGCTTACTATTATTCAAATAAACCAATCAGGAAAAGAAAAGTAACCTTAAATTTGCAGACTGATAAAGAGTTAGTTATGTCTGAACAAAATTTAAATATTCCGGATTTTTCGTCTGAACTGCAATTTCTGACTTCCAGGAGCAGCGGCCCGGGTGGACAAAATGTGAACAAAGTCAATTCAAAAGTCGAAGCTCGGTTCGATATTCAAAACTCGGCTTTGCTTACTGAAGACCAGAAACAAGTGCTTTTGGCGAAACTGGCCTCAAAAATCACTGCTGATGGAATTTTAAGCGTGGTTTCGCAGCGCGACCGTTCACAATTAGTGAATAAAGAAGATGCAGTCCGAAAAATGAATTTGCTTATTTCCAAGGCATTGGCTCCGGTGAAACCTCGAAAAAACACAAAACCGACAAAAACTTCGGTCGAAAAAAGGTTGTCAGGCAAGCGTATCAAATCTGAGATCAAGCAGAACCGGCAAAAAATCGATGAATAGTTGCAAAACCGCCATAAATATTTATGATTGAGCTTATTCCGGTAAATCATCCAACAAAATTAAATTCCGACGTAAAGCAAATTTACGAAGTGTCTTTTACTACCGACGAACGTCGAGATTGGTCGCAACTAACTGATTTATTGCAAAATGAACAATTTTCACTGAATGAAATATATTTCAGTCACCAACTGATTGGGCTAATTTCGTTTTGGAAACTGAATCAATTCATTTTCGTTGAGCATTTTGCCATTCGCGATTCTGAGCAGTCGAAAGGATATGGAACTCTGGTAATCAATCAGTTGCTTCAGAAAATATCTGTTCCGGTTATTTTGGAAGTTGAAAAACCTGTTTCAGAATCCGCTCAAAAAAGGATCAGATTTTACGAACGGTTGAATTTTAAAACCTGTTCCGGAGATTATTTTCAACCGCCCTATTCAGCCAAAAAGAATAAAGTTGAAATGCTGCTGATATGCTATCCGAATGAAATTTCTCAGGAAGAGTTTGATTTAGTAGTTTCCGAAATTCATCGCTGGGTTTATCAGTTTTTTGAATATTTCACCACGAAAATTCACCAGTAGAATATCGCCAGAAATGTTCGCAAAATTAACAACCGATGATGGATTCGTAGTGAAACTGGCGAATTCAAGAATTTGATCCTTGACGGAAAACGAAAATCACGGCAGAAAACCGCAACTGACAACAACTTCTTAAAGTATGGATTTTAATATATTTGCTTTCAGATCATTACAAACCAGACGATTTTTTCGGGGAATATTTAAAATTTATCATTTTTTTATACTTTTACGTTTCAAATCTTAAAACTATTGTTACACCATAGCTATGAACGATCTTCAAATTGAACCACTACCAAATATTGACGAACTGGATGAAAAAATCCTGAAACTCATTACTAAAAATGCCCGTATCCCTTTTCTGGAAGTTGCCCGCGAGTGTGGCGTTTCCGGAGCTGCCATCCACCAGCGTGTTCAGCGATTGCTGAACCTGGGCGTTGTTTCCGGGAGTGAGTTTATCGTGAATCCGCAAAAGCTTGGTTATTTCACCTGCGCCTACATGGGAATTTACCTCGAAAAAGCCAAATTTCATCAGCAAGTGGTTGACCGGTTGATCAATATTCCTGAAATTGTTGAATGTCACTACACGACAGGATCTTATGCTATTTTTATCAAAGTTCAGACTAAAACCAACAAGCATTTAAAAAAGCTGATTGACGAAGATCTTCAGGAAATAGAAGGGATTGCCCGTACAGAAACTTTCATTTCGCTTGAAATGGAGTTTAAACGGCAGGTCCCGATTAAATAACAAAATTCCGGCATTCCCAGAAAAGGGCGTCATTTTGAGATGGCGCCCTTTTCTGGTGTTTACAAAGCAAGTTTTTTGACAAATTGAATTTTTAGGCTACATTTTTAAACAAAATCATCGTTTTTTAGCTAGATTTGATCATTATATTTTAAAACCTTCAAAAAAACGATTATGACCTTACGAAATCAACTTGACGATATTGACCTGAAAATTCTGGACATCATTTCAAAAAATGCCCGGACCCCGTTTAAAGATGTGGCTTCCGATGTTGGCGTTTCGAGGGCCGCTGTGCATCAGCGTGTTAACCGTATGATCGACCTGAATGTCATCATTGGTTCGGGCTACCACATCGATCCTAAAAAGATTGATTTGAAGACCTGCACTTACATCGGAATTTTTCTGGAAAAAGGAAGCTTGTATTCCACCGTTGCTGAAAAACTCAGATTAATTCCTGAAATCGTGGAATGTCATTATACAACCGGCCAATATGCCATTTTTGTAAAGGTTTACGCGAAAGATAATGAACATCTGCGCGATATTTTAAGCGATAAAATTCAAAAAATCACCGGGGTTGCCAGTACCGAAACCTTTATTTCGCTCGATGAAACCTTTAACCGCGAAGTCCCTATTTTCTAACTTGCTTTTTTACTGCGTTTTAAAGGCAAAATTTCCCGGCGAAATCCCAACTTTAAATTCGTCAATCAGTTTTCCTGAAGGCGAATAGCGGCGAACCAATCCATTTTGCTGATGGTCGATGGCGTCGCCCACGTAAATTTCCGAATTCGACGGATCAATTCCCAGGCTATAAAAACCACCAAATACATCGCTGTATTCCGAAGTAATAAATGGTTGTTCAGGCAAACGCTTGTCCGATACTGCCATTTTCCAGATATGCCGGTTTATGAAGTAAAGCGAATCTTTTGCCGGATTTAAACACAAACCAAACGGATGATCGCCCAAGGCAAAGCGGAACGATCGCTCCAGCTCCCGTGTTTCTGCATCAATTTTCAAAAGACCTGGCTGTTCGTATCCGTAAGGACTTCCTTGAAATCCTCCGTCGGTCAGCACCCAAATTTTATTATTCTTGTCAATCACCAGGCTGTTTGGCTGCTTAAAGACTTCAATTGAATCGACTAATCGATCAGTATTTGAATCAATTACCAGAATTTTATTGTCATAAGACCAGCTGTTTGTGAATACGAAATTTTTATACTGAACCATCTGTTCGGTATCGTGCTGGTTAAATTTTGAGGCGGAATTTCCAACCGGAATGTTCCCGGTAATCCGGAATGTTTCCGGATTAAAAATGGTAATCTTTCGGGCATAAAGATCAGTAACATAAGCTTTTTCTGAATTGACGACATGAACATACCGAGGCGAACTTAAGCCGGAAACACTTCCTTTGAATTCGGCAGTCCGGCTGTCAACCACATATATTTTTCCGGAATTGTTGACCACAATAAATCCCAGATCATTCCACAAAGTCATCGACTGGGCCACATCGCCAAGCGGAGCGCCATTCCGGGCCTGAAATACCTGATTATAAACCCGTTTTTCATCCGGATTGTAAAACGACAGGGATGAATTTCCATACATGAAATTGCCCTCGTTGACGATGTAAACACCGTGATTTCCGGTAAAGTTAAAGAAAACCGTTTCGACCGGGCTCTTGGAACAATCTGTCAGTGCCGACAAAATAATCAGGAAAGCAAAAAGGCGCCTGAAAGGAATTTCTTTGAATTTAAACCATTCATTCAATGCTATTTCAATTTCTCCACATTTCCTTTTTCGTTGATTTTTTTTCACTTTTTGTAGCTGAATTGAATGGTTAAAGAATAATATCTCCCCGGCATCGGGCGCCACAAAATGGCCATGTAGTCGGTGTTCATCAGGTTTTCAATACTTGCGGCAATATCCATCCTGAAAGGTCTGAGTTGAATGGTTCGGCCCAGGTTCAGGTTCACCAGCCAATACGGATTCAGGACCTTTTCGTAGTCCGATTCCTCGTTGTTGGCCGAAGTGTAGCGTTTCCCGGTAAATGGCGCGTTAATTTTCAGGTACCAGGCCTTAAAATCGGCTTCGGCAAAAAGGTTCGCTTTGTGTTTTGGAATGTAAATCAGTTGTTTACCTCTTGAATGATCAACAGAAGGCAACGCATCAACATTGGAAGTGGCCGTGTACGAATAATTCCCCTTCAAATCAAAAGAGACAGTCTTCGCCATTTTGTGATGGACCGAAAGCTGAATTTCGACTCCCCGGGCAAATACTTTTCTCAGGTTGCTGGCTTGCCAGTAATTTGCCCCGCTGGCTGAAGGCTGCCATACAATCCAGTTGTCGATGAGCGATGCAAATCCGGTCAGTTGTCCCGAAAAAGTGGATTTCACGCTTTTTTGAACAATGGAATAGGCCAGATCGCCTGAATATCCGTCTTCCGGCTTCAGGTTTGGATTGCCGCCGGGCAGCCAGTACATATCGTTCAGCGATGGTTGGTGATAGTTTCGGGAAAGGTTCAGTTTCAGGGAATTCTGCTGGTTTTTCCCCAGCGAATATTCAACTCCAAACGACGGAATTAAACCGATTAAACGACTGTCGTACAACTCGCTCCTGAACAAAAACGAAAGTGATACTTTAGGTAAAAACTGATAATGAATTCCGTTCAACAACGAAAGCTCCAGCCGGTTCTGATCGTATCCCAGTTTCTGTGCCCGGTCGAAAACTGAAACGACATCGTAAGTTGTATTAAGTGACCAGTTCAGGTTCAGAAATTTTTGTGGCGTCCAGTCGAAATTCAGCA
>JBBIHV010000058.1:0-21689 GCA_037446835.1 Sunxiuqinia sp.
CGCTGCCGGTCATCGATGAAATGCAATAAAGCTCACCCAATCCGAGCGAATAAAATTCGTGCGAATCCATGATCCGGGTGTTGTTATCGACCTTGTTGACAGCGATAAATACTTTCTTCGTTGAGCGCCGCAACACGGATGCCACTTCCTCGTCCATGTCGGTAATTCCGTTTTCAACATCAACCACGAACACGATCACATCGGCTTCTTCAATGGCCAGCATCACCTGTTTCCGGATTTCGCCCTCAAAAATATCTTCAGAATTAACGGCATAACCGCCCGTATCGATCACCGAAAATTCAACCCCATTCCACACACTTTTTCCATACTGGCGGTCGCGGGTCACTCCGGAAGACTCGTCAACAATGGCTTTTCTCGATTCGGTTAACCGGTTGAAAAGGGTTGATTTGCCAACATTTGGCCGTCCTACTATTGCAATAATGTTACTCATTAAGCCTCCCCAACCCCTCGGAAGGAGGGGCTTTTTGGTTAAATTTTATATTAATGTCGTTTACTTCCGAAGATTCGCTGCCCACAGCTTTCCCCCTTTTGGGGGAACGGGAAGGGGGCTTCTGGGTTTGGATGGGGCTTTCTTTTTTACTCCATATCGTACCCGAATCCGCTCAGCGAACGGTCTTTGTCGCGCCAGTCCTTGTTCACTTTCACGAACAACTGAAGAAAAATCTTTTTCTGGAAAAACTCTTCCATGTCAAGGCGCGCTTCAGTTCCAACCCGTTTGAGCGCCTGTCCCTGGTGCCCGATGATGATTCCTTTCTGGCTTTCGCGTGCCACATGAACGACGCACATCAGGTTTATGATATTCTCTTCTTCTTTAAATTGTTCCACCTCCACTTCAACCGAATAGGGAACTTCCTTGTCGTAATTCAGCAAGATTTTTTCGCGGATGATTTCGCTCACAAAAAAACGCTCGTTTCGGTCGGTCATCTCATCTTTCGGGAAATAAGCGGGGCCTTCGGGAAGCAATTCCAGGATGCGGTCGAAAATCGGGGCCACGTTGAACTTTTCGGTGGCCGAAATGGCATACACATCGGCCAGCGGCAATTTTTCGCGCCAGTAGTTATACAGTTCCATCACCTTTTCCTGGGTTGACAGGTCAATCTTGTTAATCAGCACAATGACCGCAGCTTCCGAGCTTTTTATACGCTCTACATATTTTTCATTCTTTCCCGGCGATTCAATCACATCAGTCACATACAAAATCACGTCCGCATCAATCAGGGCCGTGTTCACAAACTTCATCATGGTTTCCTGAAGTTTGTAATTTGGTTTCAGGATTCCGGGCGTGTCGGAGTAAACAATCTGGAAATCATCGCCATTCACGATGCCTTTGATGCGGTGCCGGGTAGTTTGCATTTTCGAGGTAATAATCGACAAACGCTCGCCTACCAGCACGTTCATGATGGTTGACTTCCCTACATTGGGGTTTCCGATGATGTTTACAAATCCGGATTTATGTGCCATTTATTTCGTGTGTTTATTGATTTGTTTGTATTGCCCCACATTGCTTGTCCCGAAAATCGGGAGAACTCGCCATTGTATTGACCTCTCTAACAGGAGATTTCTTTTGTGGCTCGTTTCTGAATGAAGGTTTAAAAAAATCTGCGCAAAGGTAATCATTTAAATTTACTGATTGGAAAAATGTAATTGATCCCAAACATTGTAAAAACGGAATGGATTGGATTATGTTTTCATTTGATTGTCGTATCTTGGTCTTCCAAAGAAAACATCTCAAAATTAAACGACTATGAGAAACCTATTCGTGTATTATCTGGTAGCTTTTCTGATACCGGTTCCTGTTTTGGTTTGGACTTTTAAAACACAACCTGGGTATCTGTCGGTTGGATTATTTTTCTTTTACCTGATCATTTACAGGGGCATTCTCGATAGCTGGCGCTTAATTCAAAAAGGAACGATCAGGAAAAATGACATCTGGAAAATGTTCGTTGGCGGACATGTTTACTGGTTTAAAGAGTTATATCTGATAAAATAAAGACACCCGATGTCATCATTTTAGTATCCTACTTGTATGGCCACTTCCGGAGTATGGTTTTTATCAGATTTTCTTTTACATTTAAAAACTAAACTTTTTTACCATGAAAATCACACTTTGGTTTGTCGCACTGACATTTACCCTTCACTATTTCTCCTTTGGGCAGGGAGTTCCGGCCTCTCCGGATTGTAATCAGGATGTAAAAGATCACCGCGGAAAGATGATCCCGTGGGAAAAGGGCGCCAGCGAAACGGGCAAATACCGCAATGTGTTCCTCGAAGCCGGTTACAGTCGGGCCGACATTGATGCCAAACTTGCCAGGGCTTATCACGACGTGTTTGAAGGGCCAAACAAAGTCTATTTTGAAGTGGGCGACTCAATGGCTTATGTTTCAGACATTAAAAACCATGATTGCCGCACCGAAGGGCTTTCCTACGGGATGATGGTAGCCGTGCAACTGAACAAAAAAGAGGTCTTCGACCGTTTGTGGCGCTGGACTAAAAAATACATGCAACACCAGGGTGGAGCCCGCGATGCTTATTTTGCCTGGAGCGTGGACAATAAAACCTTCAAGCAAAATTCACCAGGTTCAGCCTCCGATGGAGAGTTGTATTTTGTGACCGACCTGCTTTTTGCCTCCAACCGATGGGGAAACAACTCCGGAATTAATTATTACGCCGAAGCCCGGAGAATCCTTAATGCCATGTGGAGCAAAAACGGAACAGAAGGCGTGACCAATGTGATCAACACCGAACACAAGCAAATTACATTTGTGCCCGATAAAGGTGGTTACAACTGGACGGACCCATCCTACCATCTGCCCGCATTTTTCGAAGTCTGGGCCCAATATGCCAAAGATGGGCACGAACAGTTTTACCGCGATTGTGCCGACACCGCGCGGGTTTTTCTTCACAGGGCCTGCAACCGCAAAACCGGGTTGAATTCCGATTATGCCGAATTCAGCGGAGCACCACGGAATTTCTGGAAAATGCAACCCGCCTTCCGGTACGATTCGTGGCGCGTGCCGATGAACATTGCCATGGATTATTCGTGGTATGCCAAAGACAAGGCGTGGCAGCAGGATTACGGCAAACGGATTCAAAACTTCCTTTTCTGCCGGGGCATCGATACGTTCGAAGACCAGTTTATGCTCGATGGGTCTTTACCCGAACAGAAAGAAATTCTACAAGCTGGTGGCTATCAAAAGCTGCGGCACTCACTGGGATTGGTAGCCACATCTGGCGCGGCTTCGCTGATGGGAACCCAGGCCAAAAGCTGGAAATTTGTCGATGCTGTGTGGAATGCCAAACTCGAACCATACTCCGATGGCTATTTCGATCCTTATTTCGACGGCTTGCTTTACCTGTTCAGCGTAATGCACCTGAGCGGAAATTACCGGATTATCACGCCGGGAATGAAATAATTGGATATAGCCTCCTGATTGGAAGCAACTTACAGATCGGATGAACCCAAGTTATCCGATCTGTTTTTTTTAACTCTGGTGTTTGCTCCCTTCGGCACAGAGCGCAGCTAAGAAAGCGATACTTTTATGATCAACCCTTGCATTAATCCCAAATTCCTGTCACGTATTTTGGGTTAAATGTAATGAATGGTAATTCATCCGCCCCAATTCTCCCGATCCAAACTCCGGTACTGGATGGCTTCCGACAAATGATGGCTTTCGACCCGTTCGCTGTTTTCCAGATCGGCAATGGTGCGCGAAACCTTCAGGATGCGGTCGTAGGCGCGGGCCGACAGACCGAGCTTTTCCATGGCATTTTTCAGCAAGCTGCTGCTGGCTTCGTCCAGATCGACATGCTGCCTGATCATTTTCGACGACATTTGCGCATTGCAAAATACACCTTCGCTTTTGGAAAAACGCCTGGATTGTACTTCACGCGCCCTGATCACCCGCTCACGAATGGCTGTGCTTGGTTCGGTAGCAACCTGTTCCGACAGTTTTTTAAATGGAACAGGAACCACTTCCAGATGAATGTCGATGCGATCGAGCAGTGGCCCCGAGATTTTGTTCAGGTATTTGGCCACCACGCCCGGTCCGCAAACACATTCCTTGGTCGGGTGATTGTAATAGCCACAGGGGCAAGGATTCATGGAAGTTACCAGCATAAAACTGGCCGGGTATTCGACCGAAAATTTAGCCCGCGAAATGGTGATGGTGCGGTCTTCCAGCGGCTGGCGCATCACTTCGAGCACCTGCCGCTTAAACTCCGGAAGCTCGTCGAGAAAAAGCACACCGTTGTGAGCCAGGCTTATTTCCCCCGGTTGCGGAAAAGCGCCTCCCCCGACTAAAGCTACGTCGGAAATCGTATGGTGCGGGCTCCTGAACGGACGTTGGGTCATCAGCGAAGTATCTCGATCAATCTTTCCGACTACCGAATGAATTTTGGTGGTTTCCAATGCTTCGCGCAGCGTGAAAGGCGGCAATATGGTTGGAATCCGTTTGGCCAGCATGGTTTTCCCGGCTCCCGGAGGACCAATCATGATAATATTGTGGCCGCCGGCTGCCGCAATTTCAAGCGCCCGCTTCACGTTTTCCTGGCCTTTGACATCCGAAAAGT
This sequence comes from Sunxiuqinia sp., assembly GCA_037446835.1. GTDB lineage: Bacteria > Bacteroidota > Bacteroidia > Bacteroidales > Prolixibacteraceae > Aquipluma. Next base: position 4,591 of record JBBIHV010000058.1, read on the forward strand.
CAACGTCGCTTTCATTCACTTTTGCAAAAAATTCTTCGCGTGTATTTACAATGGTTTGCTCCGGTTCCAGTTCGCCGTTAAAAAAGTCGATTACTTCGCGCAGGCTGTCAACTCCATAAACTTTCAAAGTATCGACCACTGCCGCTTCCCGTGCATTTTCCTTGGGAAGGATAAAACCTTCGAACCCTTCTTCACGGGCTTTTATGGCGATGGGTAAAGCGCCTTTCACGGGTTGCAGGGTTCCGTCGAGCGACAATTCGCCCACCATCAGAAAACTGGAAACCTTGGCTGATTTTATTTGTTCGTTGGCAGCCAAAATGCCGATGGCCAGCGGCAGATCGTAGGCAGAGCCTTCTTTGCGGATGTCGGCTGGCGCCATGTTGATAACTACCTTTTTGTGCGGCCATTTGAAATTATTGAGCCGCATGGCCGATTCGATGCGCTGTTGGCTCTCTTTTACGGCACTGTCGGGAAGGCCAACCATGTAAAATTTTATGCCCTGTGAAATTTCAGTTTCGATGGTAATGGTCGTGGCGTCGATGCCATGAACCGCGCTCGCGAAAGTTTTGATCAGCATGAGGGGAATTTTTGGATTTGTATTCCCTAATTTACAATAACAAAGTCAGACAAACAAATCAAGATGAATATTTTAGGTACAAAATCCAGGTCAAAAGTCAGATTTCTGTTTTCGATTCCAAATTATCGAGTAATTCGAACATTCGAATATTGATTTCTCGGATGTGATGAACTTTCTCCAACATTTTTTCGGCAGATTGAATGTATCTTCCAGCGACCAGTTCGTCGCCACAAAAAGCAATCATTTGCTGAAGCGATTTCTCGGTGACCTCAAAATGGAATTGCAGTCCCACGACCTTTTTGTGATAAAGGAATGCCTGGTTCAAACAAGCTTCGCTTGAAGCAATTCGAATGGAATTTTCAGGCAAATCGAAGGTGTCGCCATGCCAGTGAAAAACGGTGATCGGAACACTGTCTTCGCCTAAAATATTATTTGTCTGCAAGTTATTCGAAATTGAAACCGGAAACCATCCAATTTCTTTTTCGCCATTTGGAAATACTTTTGCATCCAGTGCCGAGGCAATTAACTGGGCGCCCAAACAAATTCCAATAACGATTTTATCCGCCTGAATGGAGTTTCTGATAAATTCTTTTTCGCCCTGCAACCAATTGTATTTTTCCTCATCATAAACACTCATTGGCCCGCCCATAACGATTAACCAATCGAAAGCCGAAAGTTCGGGTAGCTGTCTGTCCTCGTAAAATTTTGTTGAAGTAAGCTGATGTCCTTTGGCCAATGCCCAATCTTCGATACAGCCCAGCCCTTCAAAAGCAACGTGTTGCAAATAATGAATCCGGATTGTTTTCATCTGTTTTTTTTAATTTTCTTTTCAGTTGCCAGCACCTGTTTGCCCTGCTTCTTCCGCCATGCGGCGAAGCGGGGATCCGCCAATATCGAAATCTTTTTGTGCGAGAAAGCTTTTCTCATGGCTCGTTTCAATCTGAATATTTGTTAAACTTCAAAAACCTTTCAAGTCAATATTCGCACTATCAATCATGGTGGCCCACTTGCCCATTTTTTTCTGTATAATCCTGAAATGTTGCAGGTCTTCCGGCGTGACAAAGGAAATTGCTTCCCCGGGATTTTCGGCGCGGCCAGTCCGTCCGATGCGGTGTATGAAATCTTTTGGCGAACGGGGCAATTCGTAATTGATGACGTGCGGCAAAAACTCGATGTCGATGCCGCGGGCCAGCAAATCGGTGGTGACCAATACCCGAAGTTTGCCTGTTTTGAATTCGCGCAATGCTTCGGTGCGCGCGCCCTGGCTCTTTTTGCTATGGATCGATACGGCATCGATACCATTTTTGCATAGTTTGTCGGCCACATTATCGGCCTGGTAGGTTGAAGAAGTGAAAACCAGGACCTGTTTTAAATCGTTCTTCTTAATAATGTATCGGAGCAGCGGCCCTTTTTTTTCCAGCGGAACAAAATAGCCGGTCTGGTCGATCAGGTCGAGGTTTTCCTTTTCCGGTTCGATCTTAATTATCACTGGTTCGTTCAGGACAATTTGGTTGAGATTGGCAACCTGGGGGCTCAGAGTTGCCGAAAACAAAAGGTTTTGGCGTTTTTTTGGCAACAGGGCAAAGATGCGTTTCATCTCGTCCTGAAATCCCAGGCTGAGCAGTTTATCAGCTTCGTCGAGTACCAACATTTCGACTTCGGATAAATGCACCGCGTTTGATTCAGCCAGTTCCAGCAGCCGGCCAGGCGTGGCTATCAAAACATGAACGCCTTGTAGTCCAATCATTTGCGGGTTTATGGAAACTCCGCCAAAAACTGCCAGTGTTTTTATCCGCTCCGGAAGTTCTGATCCAAATTGGATGAAAACGTCCCGCACCTGTACCGCCAGTTCCCGGGTTGGAACCAGCACCAAAACCCGTGCGTGCCGGTTCTTTGCAATCGGTTGGCCTTGCAGGTTGGTTAAAATGGGCAACACATAACTGGCCGTTTTCCCTGAGCCGGTTGGGGCGATACCCAAAACATCATTTCGGTTCAGAATAGCCGGGATTGCCTTTTTTTGAATGGGATACGGCTGCGAGTAATTCTGTGCTGCCAAAGCGTTTAATAAGTCTGAGGATAAACCGAAAGACGAAAAGGACATAATTGTAGTGCTGAATTTCAGGACAAAGATACCGGAATAAAGCAAATTAGAAACAAAAGGAACCCTGCTCTTTTTCTTTCCGTTTCCCATTTTCCATCTATAATTTTCACAAAACAGCAGGACAACAATTAAACCTGAAATGTTCTTTTCCTATTCAGCAGTCTGGATAGAAATTATGTTACAAACCATTTTTTCGTCAAATTCAATTTTTGGCCCCTAGCTTTTTAGAAAAAAAATGTTTACCTCTGAGGGGGAAAAACAGGTAGCCTGAATTTAGTCAGAAGTAACTATCTACCGGCATGGAGTCCACTGTTGGTAGGGCATACAGGCATCCGGGCGATTGAACGGACAGAAAATAAACAACGATAATTTCGGATAAAATTAGATGTTAATTTAGCCATTCCATCCCGGTGGTAATTTGATTGAAATAAGGAAGTAAATACGAAATACAAACTTGACTTGAAAAGAATAAACAGATGAAAGAGAATCCGAAGGGACATTTATTTTCAATAAGCGAGAATGAATATTTTGACGACAAGCAAAGTAAAATTGAATTGGTTAGCTGTGATCTTGGGGGGCATAAATGCAGCGAACACCGTGCTGTAATTAACAGAAAGATGCTTGCTTCCCGCAAATTCCTTTTAAATAAAGATTATCTTAGGTCAATCGAGTCAATAAAAGAAGCATACTATATAACCGCTGACTTGCAGGAAAATTCATGCGCCAACTGCGCTAAGTTATTTCGTTGTATGCTCACTCAATCGCTTGAAAACATCCATGATGACCTGAAACAAATGTCCAGGGGTTGGTTCATGACTAAACGTTATCAATCGAGTTATAAATTGGCAACTTTGGTTTTAGAAGAGTTTAGAAAAGACTGCTAACCTTATTTCACCGACGATTTCCTTACCACCAATTTTGTATTCAGGACAACCTGCTCCGGTTCGGTATCCGGATTCTCAATCTGCTTAAAAAACAGGCGTGCAGCTACCTGCCCGATTTCAAAAGTGGGGTGGGTAATCGAAGTCAGGGGCGGATCAACCACCGTGGAATGAAATTCATCGGTAAAGCCAACCAGGGCCACATCTTCAGGAATGCGAAGCCCACGGCGCTTAATTTCTTTCATGGCGGCAAAAACAACCGTGTCGTTTATCCCGAAAATGGCATCAGGAGGTTCAGGCAAATCGAGCAAACGGGCCGTTGCTTCAATCGCATCACGGGTACTGAGGTTGCATTTAGTAAGTAGTTCAGGCCGAAATTCGAGTCCGCAATTTTCCAATCCTGAAAGATACCCCTGGGTCCGTTCCTGCGAAATATTCAGGTGGTCGGGGCCAGCAATGTATGCAATACGGCGAAACCCGTTTTGGAAAAAATGGCGGGTAATTTCGCGGGCTGCGTCAACGTTATCGACCACTACCGACGGAACTTCGCCGGTGCGGCAAACCCTGTCAAAAAACACCAGTGGAATTTGGTTATTGATCAGCCGGTCGAAATGTTCATACGATTGGGTTTCCTGGCTCAGGCAAACAATCAACCCTTCGACACGTGTTTTCAATAAGTTTTCAACCGAGTTGATTTCTTTTTTCAGGGTTTCGTTGGATGAGGCAATCAGGATATAATAGCCTTTTTCTTCGGCAACTTCTTCAATGCCTGAAATAATGGAAGAATAAAAATGTGTGACCAAATCAGGAACAATCACGCCAATCATGCGCGTGGCCTGCTTGAGCAACCCCATTGCCAGCGGGTTTGGCGTATAGTTTTTTTCTGCGGCCAGATTCTGGATTTTCCGGGTCATTTCCAGACTAATATCAGGATGATTGTTGAGTGCCCTCGAAACAGTCGAAATTGAAACTCCGATTTCGAGCGCCAGATCTTTCAACGAAATGTGACCTTTACCTTTTGCCATTGTAAAAACCGTTTTGTTTCCTTTTACAAAGCTAGCAGATTATTTAAAAAAAGAAGCCACATATCCAAAAGCCACTCCCCAGTCCTCTCCAAAGGAGAGGGAGTTTATGACTTGACGATTCGGAAACTTTGATCTTTGAAGAAAATCCATTCAGCGTTTGCACTCAGCAAGGCCCTCACCCTTTTGGGGAGGGTTGGGTGGGGCTTTAGGCCGGGGGCGGCTCCCTTACAAATGTTTCTCAACATATTTTCTGAAACGCAAACCTTTGCGCAAACCTTTGCATTATTTTGCTGGATTTGAACACCTTGTGCAGTGTTTTTTATTGCCGATATTTGCACCGGAAATAGTATTAAATACTTGAAATTCATTGTTAAACATTTAAATCATACAAAATGAAACGAATTGTAGTTGCCGGAGCCGGTGGTTTCATCGGTGGCCACCTGGCCAGAAAATTAAAAGACATGGGTAATGATGTGCGTGCGGTCGATAAAAAACCCCTGAACCAATGGTATCAGGTCCATACTGATGTTGATAACCTCGTACTTGACCTGAACAGTAAAGAAAATTGCTATACCGCGCTGAACGGCTATAACGAAGTATTTAACCTTGCCGCCGACATGGGCGGAATGGGTTTCATCGAAACGCACAAAGCTGAATGTATGCTGAGTGTGCTGATAAACACCCACTTACTGATGGCCGCCAAAGACCTGGGCATCGACCGTTTTTTCTATGCTTCTTCGGCTTGCGTTTACAACGGCGAAAAACAACAGGAAGTTGACAATCCGGGGTTGAAAGAATCGGATGCTTATCCTGCACAGGCAGAAGATGGTTACGGATGGGAAAAATTATTCTCAGAAAGAATGTGCCGTCATTTCCGAGAAGACTACGGAATTAATACCCGCGTGGCCCGTTTCCACAATGTTTACGGACCAAACGGAACCTGGGACGGTGGCCGCGAAAAAGCGCCTGCAGCCATGTGCCGTAAAGTACTCGAAGCCGAATTGTACGGAAAAGACGAAATCAATATCTGGGGTGACGGCGAACAAACCCGAAGCTTTATGTACATCAGCGAATGTGTCGAAGGGATTATCAAAATCATGTACAGCGACATTATTGAACCGATCAACCTGGGAAGCAGCGAAATGGTTTCCATCAATCAGCTCGTTGATATCGTCGAAAACATTGCCGGGATCAAACTTAAAAGAACCTACGATCCGACAGCGCCAAAAGGCGTTCGTGGCCGGAACAGCGACAACACGCTCATCCTCGAATTGCTGAAATGGGAGCCCACGCTGCCACTGGCAAAAGGGATGAAAGAAACCTACGATTGGATTCGCACCCAAATGGTGAGCGGTGGAATCAAGTAAAAAAGTACTGGTCAGCGGTTGCTACGACTTGCTTCATGCCGGGCATGTTGCCTTTTTTAAAACAGCAGCCCAATATGGCAAACTCTATGTGAGTGTTGGCCAGGATGAAAACCTCTTCAGGTTAAAAGGTAAAAAGCCATATTTTTCTCAGGAAGAACGGGTTTTCATGGTGGGCGCTGTGAAATATGTTGCCGAAGCTTTTGTTTCTTCAGGAGAAGGAATGCTCGATTTTGAAGAAGACATGAAACGCATTAAACCCGACTATTTTGTGGTGAATACCGATGGCTTCACCGAAGGTAAAAAACGAATCTGTGAGGAAAATCATGTTGAACTGATTGTTCTGGAACGTATTCCTGAAGAAGGATTGCCTGCGCGCTCCAGCTCACAATCGAAAAAAGACCTGAAATTTCCATACCGTTTGTGTCTTGCCGGTGGTTGGATGGATCAGCCGTGGGTTTCGGAAGTTCAACACGGCCCGTGCGTGGTGGCGCAAATCTGGCCCGATTACGACTTTAACGATCGTTCCGGAATGGCAACCAGTTCACGCAAAATTGCTCGTGAACTTTGGGGCGGAAAAATACCCGAAGGCGACCCCATTCGGAATGCACAGTTGCTTTTTGGCGCCGAAAACCCTCCTGGATCCGAATATGTTTCGGGTTCGCAAGACCAGCTTGGTATTTTGATGCCAGGCGCCAACCGACTCGATTACGATGGCAAATACTGGCCCTCCAACATCCAATCAGTCGTCGATGCCGAAACCTGCGACTGGCTGTCGCGCGTGTTGCACCTCATCCCGCTGGCGCCACGTCCCGATGGCTACAATCCTTTGCTTGAAAAACACCTGACCATTGAAAATGTCAGGGAGTTGGGAGAAGCCGGCGACCTGTGCTGGGAAGGAATTGTAGGAAGGAATGTGAATAAATTGGGCGAAGGCATGAAACAAACTTTCCTTTCGTGGAAGAAAATGTTGCCCTACACCGTTCCCGATTGGGTTTCAGAAGAAATGGAAACCAACTGGTTCCCGAATTACCCGGGCGCAATTACCTCCGGAAGTGGTGGTGGTTACGTGATTGTGGCTTCAGAAACCGAAATCCCCGGGGCAATGAAAATCAAGATAAAATATTAAAATAAGTTCGGAGTGCCTAAAATTCGGAGTGCCTAAAGTTATGAGAACTTTTTCCTACTTTAGGCACTCTGATGCACTTTAAGTACTTTAGGCACTTCTAAAATTTTGAAATATGAGCAACAACTATTGCCTGATTATGGCCGGGGGTTCCGGAACGCGTTTCTGGCCTCGGAGCCGCAAAGCAAAACCCAAACAATATCTCAGCCTTTTTGGCAATCAATCACTCATTCAGGAGTCGGTTCAGCGGTTTGCAAATTTCATTCCCGAAGAGTGTATTTATGTGGTTTCGGCGAAAAGCCAGCAGGAAGTGCTTGAATCACAAACGACTAATCTTCCGAAAGAAAATATGATCTATGAGCCGGTTGGAAAAAATACGCTTCCGGCAATTGGCTTGGCAGCGCTGTTTATTGCCGAAAAAGATCCGGATGGCGTGCTGATTGTTTCACCTTCCGATCACCTCATCCAGAACGACAAATTGTTCAGGCAAACCATCGAATCTGCAGTTCAGATTGCAGAAGAAAAAAACGGGATTGTTACCATCGGAATCACACCCAAATATCCGGCAACCGGTTACGGTTACGTGCAAACTGCCAATGAAGTGACTATTGGTCAGGCGATTAAATCGTATGCAGTAAACAAATTTGTTGAAAAACCCAATGTGGAAGTCGCAACCGGATATTTGAAAAGTGGGGGTTTTTACTGGAATAGCGGGATTTTTGTTTTCAAAGTTTCCGTTTTTCTGGATTCAGTAAAAAAGTATGCCCCGGAATTGTTTGCTGACTTGATGCGAATTAAGGAACACATTGGCGCCGATAGTTATGAAGCCGCACTTGACCGGATTTACCACGAAGTAAAATCCATTTCGATTGACTACGGAATTCTGGAAAAGGCCAACAATGTGTTTTTGGTTCAGGGCGATTTTGTCTGGAACGATTTGGGAAGCTGGGAAGAAGTGTATAAATACGATTCAAAAAAAGACGAAAACCAGAATGTACTGGTTGGTGAAGTCATTTTTCTGGATACCAAAAATTCTTATGTGTATGCTCCCAACAGCCTGGTGGCCGTGGTTGGGCTCGAAGATGTAATTGTAGTTCAGGAAGGCGACACCATTCTGGTATGCAAACGCGACCGGGCTGAAGATATTAAGTCCGTGGTGGGCGAAATTGTGAGTAGAAAATTGGATCAGTTCTTATAAAATCTGTTGATTTGACCAATTGATTTGAGTATTCATTGATGCTTTTGGTTTGCGCCTGGGAAAGATGTTCCAAAACATTTTTTTTCAGGCGCAAACCTTTGCGCAAACCTTTGCGACAATCAACTGATTTGTAAATTATTAAATCAAAGCTTTTTATTCTGATCTTTATCCTGAAAAACCTTGAAAAATAAGTTTTCAGGAATTTCAAATGAATTTGCCAACTAAAACTTACCAATCCAATGTGTCAAAAGTACAAACTTCATGCAGTCAACTTTCTGTTCGCCTTGCCGATCATTTTATCTCCCTTATTTCTGAAGGCGCAGTTTGAAATTAACGATTGGGAAAATCCTCAGGTTGTTGGCATCAATAAAGAAAAGGCACACGCCACCATCAACCTGCCCAGTGAGAAACAAAACAATCCACGTATCGTTTCGCTTAATGGAACCTGGAAATTCAACTGGTCGCCCGATCCGGAACACCGCCCGAAAGACTTTTACAAGGCCGACTTCGACTGTTCAGACTGGAACACTATTCAGGTGCCCGGAAACTGGGAAATGCAGGGTTTTGGAACGCCAATCTATACCAATGTCAGGTACCCTTTTAAGGTAGATCCGCCCAAAGTTAGCAGCGAACCCGATAAGAATTTTACCAGCTATCTGGCCCGAAATCCGGTTGGCAGCTATCTCACTACTTTTCAGGTTCCTGAAGGATGGGGCGACAAGCTGGTTTTCATCAATTTCGACGGTGTCCAGTCGGCCATGTACCTGTGGGTCAACGGACAAAAAGTAGGTTTCAGCGAAAATTCGATGTCGCCGGCCGAGTTTGAGATCAGCCGATACCTCCGGAAAGGCGAAAACAAACTGGCCGTAGAAGTTTACAAATGGTGCGCCGGAAGTTACCTCGAAGACCAGGATATGTGGCGGTTGGCAGGCATTTTCAGGGATGTGGATTTGATGATCAGGCCCAAAACATACATTCAGGATTATTCGGTTGATGCCGAACCCAGCGCTGATTTTAGCAAAACCCAAATCAATCTGAAGTTCAACCTCGAAAACCGCTCCGGAATTCATTCCAACGGCTTGACAGTCGAGGCACTGATTTCAGGTTTTTCAACCTCCGGAAACCCGCTAGAAATTCAGCTTTCAAAAAAGGATATTTCAATTCAGGCAAATACATCGCAAAGTTTTACGTTGACCGGAGAAATGATGAATCCCCGCTTGTGGTCGGCCGAAACACCTGATTTATATGAGCTGGTTTTGAGCCTGAAAAACGAAAAAAACGAAATTCTGGAAACCGCAAAATGTCGTTTTGGCGTGCGAAAGATCGAAGTTCAGGGCGATGTATTCACCATCAACGGCAAGGCGGTTAAGCTGAAAGGCGTGAACCGGCACGAGCAGCATCCGAGAACAGGCAAACACGTTGACCGGCAAACCATGATCCGCGACCTGGAACTGATGAAACAGGCCAATATCAACATGATCCGCACCTGCCATTATCCCGACCAACCTTTGTTTTACGAACTCTGCGACCAATTTGGCTTTTACGTGATGGACGAAACCAACCAGGAATCGCACGGATTTGGGATCGGAAATTCGATTATGGGCGATGGCCCCATCTGGAAAAAGGCGCATGTTGATCGGGCGGTAGCTTTGGTCCAGCGCGATAAGAACCATGCCTGCGTTATTTTCTGGTCGCTTGGGAATGAAGGCGGGAAAGGCCGGAACCTGATCGCCATGGCCGATACCATCCGGAAAATCGATCAAACCCGGCTCATTTATTCCGATACCCAGCGCGACGTGTCGGCCATATACGACGAAGGTTACCTGCATCCGGATACCCTGAAAAAACTGGGCGAACGCATCAAAGACAAACCCGTTTTTATGCGCGAATATGCGCATGTGATGGGCAATTCAGGAGGCAATCTGCAGGAATACTGGGATGTTATTTATGCCGATCCGAGTCTCACAGGAGCCGCGATCTGGGAATGGGTCGATCAGGGACTGGCCCGGAAAAAGGACGGTTCACCGCTGAAGTACGGCGAAAATCCCGCCAGCCTTCAACTTCAGGACGATGAATACTGGGCTTATGGAGGCGATTTTGGCGATCAGCCCAACGATGGAAACTTCTGCATCAAAGGCCTGGTTGGTTCAGATCGGGTGCCGCACCCGCATTATTACGAAGTACAAAAAGTATATCAACCCGTAGATTTTAAACTCGTTGACACTAAATTGCCCGAAGTAAAAGTCATAAACCGCTATGATTTTACTTCGCTCAAACAGGTCGATCTGGTGTACGAATACCGGTCGAACGGGAAGCCCGTTCAAACCGGGATCCTTGACGGAAGCTCCATCTTGCCGGGTGAATCGGCTGAAATCAGGATTCCGGCACTTCAAGCGACCGATAATTCCAATTCGGAAATTTGTCTCAACCTGTACGCCAAATTGAAACATGCAACTTGTTGGGCTGCTGAAGGATTTTGCATTGCCCGCGAGCAGTTTGTGCTGAAATCCTTCGCTTATCCGAATATCATGGCTTCAGGAAACGACCTGCAAAGCAAAGAAAACGACACTGAAATTCTTGTTCAAAACCGACAGTTCAGGGCAACATTCAGTAAAAAAACGGGAGCCTTGCTCAACTGGAATGTTCAGAATAAGGAGTTGCTGGCTGGACCCCTGGAACCTTATTTCTGGAAAACGGCCAACGACAACCAAAAAATGAGCGGTTATGAGCGGGAACAGGGAAAATGGAAAACTGCCGGAGAAAAACGTCGTGTAGAAACTGTTGAACTGAACAAAAAAAATGGAATGGTTTCCATTCAATTCAAAATGAACCTGCCAACCGTTGGAGCCTCCTACCAACTTAGCTACCTGCTGAACGGTGAAGGGAAAATTCAGGTGGAAGCCAGTTATCAGCCACAAAACGATACCATCCCACTGATACCAAAATTCGGGATGCGCCTTCGAATTCCTGAAAACATGACCACCATCGACTGGTATGGCCGCGGACCGTGGGAAAACTATCCCGACCGGAAAACCGGTTCGCTGATTGGAAACTACGAATCAAAGCTTGAAAATTTCATCACGAATTACCCGGCCCCGCAAGACAATGCCAACCGCTGTGACGTGCGCTGGTTCTCGTTTTCAGAACAAAATGGCAGAAGCATTAAAGTGACCGGGTTGCAGCCGCTTTGTTTTCATGCCTGGCCCTACACCGAAGACGATTTGGAAAAAGCGAAACATCCTTTTGATTTGCCCAAACGTGATTTTATCAGCCTGAACATCGACCTGAATATTCACGGCGTAGGCGGAAACGACACCTGGGGCGCCAAAACCATGGAGAAATACACCATTCCGGGGAATAAACCATACAACTATGGATTTGTGATGGAAGTTCAGGAAAAATAGTTTGTAAAATGTAAACCTATTCAATGAAACACTTAAAAACATTAGGATTTTTGACCTTATTGATGTTGATCGGTTCGGTTGCCACTTTTGCCAAAAAAAGCCAAACCGACTTCAACACACTGAAGACATTCGGCACTATGGGCAAACAACAGTCGGTATTGAAACCAAATGTGGAAGCTGAATTGTTCAGTTATACCGGAAAAGGTTGCCTCACACACATGTGGTTTGGCGGGGCTTTTAAAGGTTACGGACAAACCCGCATCCGCATTTATGTCGATGGAGAAGCCATTCCGGGCATTGATATGGAACTTTTCCTGGGACATGGAATTGGGTTCGACGACGAATCTGCCCCGTGGGGAACTGCGCGAATTGGCAATACCGGAGGGAACAGCGGAATTTATAATACCTATCGGATTCCCTTTGGCAAAAGTGTTCGTGTAACCGCACAATTGGCTGATGGTGCCGAAACGGGGCAACCATTCTGGTGGATCATTCGTGGAACTGAAAATCTGCCGGTTGAAATTGCAGGCGTCCGCCTGCCCGATAATGCCCGCCTTAAACTTTACAAGCTTGAAAAATATACGGCCAAACCTTTTGAAGAATTTAACCTATGCAATGTTTCGGGTAGTGGAGCTTTGTATCAGGTAACGATTGCAGCAAAAGGAACACCAAAAATCCGTGACCCAAAGGATAGCTGGATGAGCTTAAGTTATCTTGAATCGTGTATCAGGGCTTATATTGGCGGCGCTTCAAAACCACTATTTCTTTCCTCGGGCCTGGAAGATTATTTCCTCGGGACCTATTATTTTCAGAAAGGTAAATATTACACCCCGGTTGCCGGTCTCACTCATTTTGATGCATCCAAACTGGAGTTTTCGGCCTACCGTTTTCATGATGACGACCCGGTATTTTTTCAAAACGGATTTCGCCTGACCAATCGTTGCGGTGAAGAAATTGGAGGATTTAAATTCTGGGATCCAACCGATACGGAATACACAACATATGTCTGGCTTTATCAGTGGTAATAAATAAACAGCTAAACATGAAAAAAATAACTATCTATCTGTTTTTCACTTTACTCGGAACGTATATTTCCGCCCAAAACAAATGTGAATTATATTCATCATCGCCCGAAAACCTTTGGGAAACCAAAACGATTGAGCTAAAACCTTATGCCAAATCATTTAATGAAAGCATCGGGATTGATGTTTCAAAACAATTCCAGACCATTGATGGTTGGGGCGGCTGTTTTAACGAGAAAGGCTGGCAGGCGCTAAGTTATCTCACTGAAACTGAACGGCAGGATGTTATGGAAGCTCTTTTTGATAAAAATGGCTGTGACTTTGCCACTTGCCGTATGCCGATTGGCGCCAGCGATTATGCCCTTGATTATTACTCGCTTAACGACAGCGCCGGCGATTACCAAATGAAATACTTCTCCATACAAAGAGATAAAAAATACCTGATCCCGTTCATCAAAGCCGCCATGAAATACCAGCCTCAACTCCGGATTTGGGGTTCGCCCTGGACTCCGCCGGCCTGGATGAAAACCAATGGTAAATACTTTCAGGGAGAACTCAATCAGGACGATAAAAATCTGAAAGCCTACGCTTTGTATTTTGCAGATTATGTGAAAGCTTATCAGAATGAAGGCATTCATGTTTATGCTGTTCATGTTCAGAATGAGCCACTTCACTTGCCGGGGTTCCCTTCCTGCGGCTGGACAGGACAGCAAATGGCCGATTTTATTGGCAACTATTTGGGTCCTGAATTTCAAAAAGAGAAACTTCCTGCCGAGATTTGGCTGGGTACCCTCAATGGAAATCCCGATAACGATGAATACAAGCAATTTGTACTTCCGGCTTTGTCGAATCCTAAGACAGCTAAATTTATCACCGGAGTTGGGTTTCAGTGGTTTGGCGATGCTGCCGTGGACCCGACGGTCGAAAACTTTCCGGAGAAAAAAATCATGCAATCGGAAACCAAATGTGGCAACGGCGACAATAGCTGGGCATACGCTTTTGAAACCTACGACCAAATGCACTGGTATTTAAGCAGAAATGCTGTTGCTTACATGCAATGGAACATGGTTCTCGATCAAACGGGGATGAGCTCATGGGGTTGGAAACAAAGCGCTATGGTTACGGTGGATACGATAAGCCGGAAAGCGATTTTCAATCCGCAATTTTATGTGGTTAAGCACTTCAGTAATTTCATAAAACCCGGAGCAAAGCGTGTGTATTGCTCAAGTAATGAATACCTTAAGCCATTGGCTTTTCAAAACCCCGATGGTTCAATCATTTGCATTCTCACCAACCGCGAAAATTTTACGAAAACACTGACAATTAACTTCAACAAAAGGTTGGTAGAAGTAGAGTTAAAAGCGGGTTCGGTCAACACCCTGGTTGTCAATTAGGTGAAGAACATGTTTCGTTTGAGGTATTAGCAAATTCGTGATTGTAAAACCAAAAATAAAAACTTTGCCTTTTTTAAGCCTCCCCTTCGGGGTGAGGTTTGGAGGGGGCTTATTTAAATAAAAATGAAAAACATACTGGTAGTTTTACTGATATTCCTGTTTTGTCAGTGTTCAACAAAAAAATTTCAAATCCTGAATGTTGCGGTAAAAAATGGCATCACCTTGTCGGATGGAAAATTGAATATTCAGGTCAGGTTTTATGAAGACAATGCTGTCCGTGTTCAGAAATGGACTTTGGATGGAAAACCGGATAAAAAAAGCCTGGTAATCATTAAGGACAGTGTGCCTGATTTGGCCATTTCAACAAAAGATTCGGGGGATTTTGTAAGCCTGCAATCAAAAAATCTCAAAGTATTGGTCTCGAAAAGTACCGGCCAGGTGAGTTACAGAAAAACCAATGGCGCCAATATTCTTAAAGAAGAACAAGTATCATTTCAACCTTTTGAATTTAAAGGAGATAAAGGTTTCAGTTTCAAACAGAGTTTTACAATTACACCTGACGAAGGTATTTATGGATTAGGAACCTATCAGGAAGGAAAAATGAACTACCGGAACAGCAAAATCCTGATGGTTCAGTCGAACACTGAAGATTGCAATCCCATGCTGGTTTCGACCCGAAATTATGGAATTTTGTGGGACAATTATTCCAAAACCATTTACAGCGATTCGGCAAATGTCGCCACACTCTGGTCGGAAATGGGCGACAATATGGATTACTATTTCATTGCCGGGAACAATACTGACCAAGTGATTGCCGGTTACCGCGACCTCACGGGAAAAGCTCCGATGTATGGACGCTGGGCTTTTGGTTACTGGCAAAGTTACTGTAACTACAAAAACCGTAATGAATTATTGGGCGTAGCAAAAAAATACCGTCAGCTCCATATTCCGATTGATAATATTGTTCAGGATTGGGATTACTGGAATGGCAATGCGAACTGGGGAAGCATGCAGTTCGATCCCAAATTGTATCCGAATCCCGAAGAAATGGTTCAGGAACTACACAAAATGAATTTTCACCTGATGCTTTCCATTTGGCCAGCCATGGGACCGAATACCGAAATTTACAAGGATTTTCAGGCTAAAGGCTTGTTGTACAAACCGGTTGGCTGGGCAGGCTTCAAATTTATGGATGCCTATAACCCTGCGGCCAGGGAACTTTACTGGAAATACCTGAACGAAGGAATCATTTCGAAGGGCATTGATGCCTTGTGGGTGGATGCTTCGGAACTGGATTTGGTCAACGTTCTTACCAGAGAAGCCACGAACTACGAGTTGAAGAAAATGGACAACAACTACTTGGGTTCGTTTGCCCGCTACCTCAATACTTTTTCGCTTGTCCAAACCGACGGGATTTATAAAAACTGGCGGAAAGAAAGCGACAAAGAGCGAAAATGTATTGTTACCCGGTCGGTTTTTGCCGGACAGCAGCGCAATGCGTCAACTACCTGGAGCGGTGACATTGGTGCAAACTGGACGGTATTTAGAAATCAGATTTCAGCAGGTGTGAACTTCTGTATGTCAGGTGTTCCGTACTGGTCGTTCGATATTGGGGCATTTTTAATTGGAGGCAACGGAGGTGTGTTTCCGAACGGTGGAAAAACTCCGGCATATCAGGAACTTTACACACGAATGTTTCAGTTTGCTGCCTTTACGCCGATTTTTCGTTCACATGGTACCGAAACACCGCGCGAAATCTGGGAAATGGGCGATTTTGCAAAAGTACTGATCCAATACGACAACCTGCGCTACCGATTGATGCCATACATTTATTCGCTTGCCGGACAGGTTACACAAAACGATTACACCATGATGCGCGGTTTACCGATGGATTTTCCAAATGATAAAGCCACATTCAACATCAATAACGAATACATGTTTGGAAATGCTTTTCTGGTCAGTCCCGTTACCGATTTTATGTATAATCGCCCTCCTGAAGCCACTGTGACGATTGCCCCAAAATATTTTAAAACCCTTGACGGGAAGCAAGGTCTTACCGCAAAATATTACAAAGACGATCACTTCAAGGTGTTAAGCAAAGAACAGGTCGATTCAACCATCAATTTTACCTGGTATGGTGGCCGCCCGGCTTATGTAACCGACAGCATGTATTCCATCCGTTGGGAAGGAAAACTGATTCCACCGCAAGATGGAAAATACCAGTTTCATGTCAAATGTTTCGATGCCAATCGCATTCTTCTCGATGGGAAACAGCTTTCTTTGGTTTACAAGGACATCGAACAATATACCGAAATCGTTGAATTAAAGGCAAATAAAGAATATTCGTTTGTCGTTGAAACCCAGAATAGTCGCGCTTCTGCTGCCCGAATGGTTCTCGAATGGAAAACACCTGAACTCTTTGCCAACGAAAATCAAAAGGTTGAAAGTGATAAAACACAAAAAGTATATCTTCCTTCAGGAACTAAATGGATAGATTTTTGGACAGGCAATTCATTCGACGGAGGGCAAACCGTTACGGCCAAAGCGCCGATAAAAATCATGCCTTTGTTTGTAAAAGCCGGCTCGATAGTGCCCATGGGACCGTTTATGCAATATTCAACCGAAAAACCTGCCGATCCGGTTGAGCTTCGTGTATATCCGGGAGCAGGTGGCAGTTTCAATTTATACGAAGATGAAAACGACAACTATAATTACGAAAAAGGAATTTATGCAACAACTCGCTTTGATTGGGACGATGCTACAAAAACGCTTACCATTAATAAACGTCAGGGTGAATTCCCCGGAATGTTGAAACAACGAACTTTCAAGATTGTCGTTGTGAGTCCAAATCATGGAACAGGATCAGGAGTTGAATCAAAACCGGATCAGGTGATTCAATACAATGGGGAGGAATTAAAAATTAGATTTTAACATAAACAAATTAACCTAAGAAAAAGATATGAAAAAACTAAGCTATTACCTGCTACTGGCATTCTTAATGATTTTT
>JBBIHV010000059.1:0-9738 GCA_037446835.1 Sunxiuqinia sp.
AGTCAATAAAACAACGAAACTGAAATGCGACATTTATTTATTCTTGAAACTTAGTTGGTTTAGTGGTAAAGTTAGTAAAAACGTAATTGGTTATTTTATGGTTTTTTCTTTCGCCACTTCCAGTTTTAAATCGTCGATCCCTTTGCTTTGAAGGACATCAAACCCGGTTACATTCTTTAAAACAATGGCGTTCGAGTTTTCTGAACGCTGCACGGTAACATTCCGAAGGTCAACGCCATTCACATCGTCGAACAGATAACCCGGACGAAGTTCTGGCTGCAGGACACTAAATTCAACATCGCTGATTTTAATGTCTTTGGCATGGCGCACAAACAGGCCATAAGCCGGTGGCACGCCAAACATGCCCGGTTCGGGATAATTTTTTCCATTCTCCGGAACTTCGCGTTCAGCCTGTTCTTTGGTCCCGCCACCTTTATAATAAATGTGGATGTTGCTCAGGTGAATGTCTTCAATCGGGTTTCCGGGCAAACCGGCAATGGTACATGAAAAATTCGGGTCGGCATTGTAAACAAGGATGTTGCTAATTTTCACACGACGGAGTTTGCCAACCGGAACGCCTTCAGGTCCGCGCATCCGGGCGCCAAGCCTGAGGAAAATCGGATCGCTCACCACATCGCGCATGGTAATGTTCGAGATGGCCACATCTTCCAAAAGCCCGCCATCAACGGTTTCGAGCGCAAGTCCGTGGCAGTAGTCGAACACACAGTTGGTAATGGTAATGTTCTTGAACCCGCCATTCGATTCGGTTCCAAATTTGATCCGGCCCATCGGATGGTTGCCATATTGCGGGTTCGTGGTGCGCAAATAGGTTCCATCAATAAAAGTGCCTTCGTCGTACCCTGAAACCAAACAATTGTTGATGGTCACGTTTTCGGTGGCACGGGCAAATCCCAGCCCGAAGGTACTTTTCAGGCAAATCCCGTCGTCGTAGGGCGAATTTACACTGCAGTTCGAAACATGGACATTCCGGCAGCAATCAATATCCATCCCGTCGCGGTTGGTATCAATTTTCAGGTTGTCGATGGTGAGGTTATCAACCCCGGTGGCCAAAATGGCAAACCAGCCGCCATGAACGATGGTTACATCGCGCATGATCACATTTTTGCACCGGTAAAGGCTGATGGCTTTGTTGGCATTTTGTACCGAACCGCGCACCCAATCTTTGTAAAGGTTTTTGCCATTGATCCAGCCCGTTCCCAAAATCGACACATTTTCGAGGTCAATTCCCCAGATCAGGCTGTTTTTCCAGTGGCTGTGCCCCGAATCCTGATATTTGGTACTGATGCTCTCTTCTTCAGGATCGTAATCGTTTTCGGCACTCACCGGCGCAGCAATGAGGATAGCGCCCTGATCGAGGAACAGCGCGATATTGCTTTTCAGCCTGATGGAACCGCTCAGGTAATTTCCGGCAGGCAAATAAACTGTTCCTCCGCCAGCTTTCGCAGCCGATTCGATGGCCGAATTGATGGCTTTGCTGTCCAGGTTTTTCCCGTCGCCAATGGCTCCAAAATCTTTCACGTTGAAAAACAGGGCATTTGTTCCGGCGAAAGAAAGAGTTGACAAGGTGATCAACAGAAAAATAAGTTTAAATTTATTGACTATCCGATTCATGGCAGATTTTGTTTTATGAAATTAATTTCAAGCATGATGTTCAAGAATGTCGATTGCTGTTTTATAAATATCAGCCCGGACACACTCCTGAAATCAAAATGATTTAGCGTTGTAATTCGCCGTTGTCGGGATTTCCGGGTTCATCGAGCAGTTGGATGTAGGTAGCCGGGCCCAGATCAGGATTTTCCCACGCCGACAGCGCCCAAACGATTTTTTTATCCGGAGTGACTTCAAAAACCTGAACCGTACCGGCCCATTCCCTGGTATTGTTGTTGCCGGCAATCCAGTTGCAAATTACGGTATTTCCGTTCGATAAACGGTTGGCCGTTTGCGTGTTACCGATGGTAAAAGGCGCATCGGCACGGGTAAATTCCCAAACCGTTTCGCCTTTCGGGTCCAGCTCGCGGGTGTAGCCTTGCCCATCTCCTGAAATCAGGGTATTTCCGTTGTGCAAACGAATGGCCGACCAGGCCGAAGGCGCATCGACCGACCACAACGCTTTTCCGTCGAGATCGAATTCAACCACTTTCTTTTCAGCAAAAAGACCGACCATGATGGTTTTGTTCCTGGTCCAGCGGACATGGCGGAATTGCCCGTGAGGACTGGTAGAAGCCGTTGGTATAACAATTTCTTTCAACAGTTTATTGGTAGCAGTATTGAATATCAACACCTTACCAACCGGCCCATTGAGCACCATCAAAACGCTGTCTTTCCCGATGGGCTGGCACGAATGGGTTTCGGTCCCTTCCGGACAAATGTATTGCCAGATGATATTTTTTTCAGGAGTGATAATTCCAGCGCCCGACATGCAGGCATACACGATGTTGCCGTTCGAAAGCATGGTACAATCGTCGAACTCCTGAATGTGGCCGGTAGCCGTAAACTGCGGAAGGGAGTATTGCCAAACCACTTTTCCGCCGCGAACGACGAACATCGATTGCGCTTTTGGTTTTCGCATGTCCCATTCGCCAACGTAAACGAAGTCGTGCTGTTTCAGGCCTTTTCCGGGAAGTTTATAATCTTTATTGATCGTTTGTGCCCCGGAAATGGTGCAAATGAAAATCAGGATTAGTGAAAGTAACGAGGTTGGTTTCATAGGTTTTAGAATGATCGTAAGTTTTTCTATTTCTTTATCAGGCCCAACCTCACCATCAGCACATCGTGCGACGGAACTTCAGCTTTCAATGATTTTTTAGTGTCCCCAAGTTCTTTTTTCGTCCAGACATCCTTGATTTTAAATGTTTCGGCTGAAGCATCCAGTTTACGGTTCGAAACCGGATCGTTGACCACATTTTTTGCCCAATCGAAATCAACCGCTTTTGCAGCAGCAGAGCGGTTCAGGAAGCAAACGGCCCAGTCGCCGCCGCTCAGCGGTTTCAGCCAGGTTTCCAGACCGTCTTCCGATTTGTATTTCAGGCCTTGAATTCCCAACGCGTCCTGGTTAATGTCGATGGCATCTTCATTGGTCAAAATATCGTGTGTTTGCTGCGACATGTTTTTCAAATCGTTGCCGGCAATTAACGGAGCAGCAATCATACACCAGATCGAGAAATGTGCCCGGTCTTCGCTGGTGGTCATCCCGCCGTTTCCAACTTCAAGCATATCGGGGTCGTTCCAATGGCCCGGACCGGCATATTTGCGCAGGCCTTCCTGCATATCCAGGATTTTCATAACGCCCCAGGCCGACCAGCCTCCATTCTTTTTCTCGCAATCGAAACAATCGTAAATGTCTCCTGTGGTCCGCCACAAATGACCCACTTCGCTGGCCCATTCCCAGGGTTTGCTCCCACCCCATTCGCACAGGCTGAAAACAATCGGATGACCAGCCTCTTTCAACATTTTACTCATCAAGGTGTACGATTCTTTCTGGTTTTGGCCGTCGGTGCTGCACCAGTCGTATTTCAGGTAATCGACGCCCCATTTGGCATACATGTACGCATCCTGAAATTCGTGCCCGCGCCCACCAGGCCGGCCGGCGCAGGTTTTGGTCCCGGCACACGAATAAATTCCGAATTTTAAACCTTTGGAGTGGATGTAATCGGCCAGCGCTTTCATTCCTGAAGGGAATTTCACCGGGTCGGCAATGATGAAACCCATGCTGTCGCGGCCAACCTGCCAGCAGTCGTCGATTACGATGTATTGGTATCCGGCATCGCGCATTCCAGAGGAAACCATGGCATCGGCAGTTTCCTTCAGCAATTTTTCACTGACATTGCAGGCAAATTTATTCCAGCTATTCCAGCCCATTGGCGGTGTCATAGCCAGGTTCTGAAACTTTTGTGCAGAGGCTAAAAAAGTGGAGATCACAAAAATTACAACAATTAGTTTTTTCATTTTCAATGATTTAGTTTATTGGCAATTATTTGTTAAAGTTAAGGAAATGATTGATTGTTTTAATTACTTCACAATCAGCTTTTCAGTGAAATTATTTCCGTTCGAGATCAGCTTGACCAGGTAAATCCCCGCACTAAAACCTTTGCCCAAATCAATCGTTTGGTCATTTATCTGACCCGAAAAAACCAATTCGCCTTTGATGTCAAAAATCTTAATCCGGTTATTTTCAGCAGGGTTAATTCCTGAAATGGTCAGCATTGAACTGCCTTTTTCAATCGGGTTTGGGTAAATACGAATTACAGGATTTGCCGAAGCCCCGTTAATCCCGGTCGGAAAAATGGAAATCGTATTGGAAGGCAGCGTGGAACATCCGGTTACCGAAACAATCGAATAATAATCGCCCACCCTCGACGAAGTAAACGTCTGGTTCACTGCACCACTAATCGGGCTGTTGTTAAAATACCACTGGTTGCCAGCCGGCGCGTTCGATTGGAAAACGCCATTCAAAAAAGTAATTGCAGGAGTTTCCGGAACTTCATTTATCGTAATATTCATCGTACTTTCGGCACCATCGCCACAATCGTTGTGCCCTTTCACACCGATAGTTCCTGAAACTGATGTGTTATCAATGTTCACCTGAAGCGTCCTGGAAGTTTTGGTCAAGGTTTCACCTGATGGCAAAGTCCAGATGTAAGAGCTTGCTCCTGAAATACTTGGAACACTGAACGACACGGTTCCGGCATTTCTGCACACTGAAGAAGGGCCCGAAATTTTTCCGGCATTTGCCGGAAGCTGATTGATCGACACGGCCAGTGTACTGACGGGGCCGTCGCCGCAATCGTTATGGCCTGAAACTGTTAAGGTTCCGGTAGGGACTGAAATTCCTGAAAAATTTACGGAAATCTGGTTGGTTGTGCTTGCCCCGGTAGCTCCTGAAGGCAAGGTCCAGGTATAGGTTGAAACGCCCTGAATTTCGGGAACAGTATAAACATGGTCTCCTGAATTTGCACAAACCGATGTTGGTCCGGTTATCGCTCCGGGTGCAATCGGCAAGGCATTCACGGTAATTGCAAAAGTGCTTTCCGGCCCGTCGCCACAGGCATTTGAACCTTTTGCAACGATATTGCCCGACTGTGCATTGATGCCGAAATTAACCCAAATCGAGTTGATTGTGCTGGCATTGGCGGCAGTAGCACCAGCGGGCAAAGTCCACAAATAGGAAACAACATTCGGATCGGCAGGCAAAGAATATTCCACCCCCTGTTCCCCCTGGCACACCACCGAAGTTCCAGAAATGGCTGAAGCCCCGATTGGCGACGACGCAATGGCTGTCACCGGGCTTCGTTTCAGTTCGCTTGGATGCCCGTTGTATGAAGCTTCGACATAATAAGTCGCTGGCAACGATAAAACAGGGGTTGTATAACTGGTACCTGTGGCAATGAGGTTCCCACCCGTTGGCGCATCGTACCAATTCACCGTGCCAAAGTTTGAAGTAGCGGTTAAAGTCACGGCTTCCGAACCACAAATCGCAGCATTCGTGATGGTTATGATCATCGGGATAGTATCGTTTTCAAGCGTCAGCACCCGCGGGTTGTTGTAAACTGAAATGAGATGATCGTTTGAATTTTGGCTTAGAACCAGATCGTACCACGACATGAAATACGACCAGGGCGCATCAAAATCCAGGCAGGCATTCGGATCGGGAATGGGCCCGTTTTCCGACATGGTTATTAATTTCTGGCCATTAGTCAGGTTGAAATACCTGTCAAATGTATTTTTCTGGGTTCCGTAATTGTAATTCCCCGGATAGGAATCCATTCCAACAATATCGACGGTGCCGTTTCCCGGATACCAGTCGGTTTCGTAGGTTGACCAAACCCAGATTAAGTTGTGGATCTGGTGATAATTGGTTAACCGGTCGTACATCATGGCATAAAGCTTTTTACAGGCATCAGGCCCTTTAGCGCCCCACCAAAACCAACCTCCGCCAGCTTCGTGCAAGGGTCTCCAAAGAACCGGAACATTGGCCCTTTGCAGCTTTTTCAACTGTGTGGCTATCGAATCGATGTCCCTGACGGTTTGCATGTACTCAATTGTCCCTTTCTGAACAGCCTTGGTTACATCGAAAGTTGTGTTTTGGGTATAAAACGTATTCGTATTGACAACCCCACCACTCGGAGAGTGCCAATGCCACTGAAACCCAACAATTCCCTTTTTGCCGGTGCTGTTATACCAATTAATCATAGATTCGGTGTTCTTATTGTCGTCCCAGCCAAAGCCTCCGTTTTTGTAGGAATATCCGTCGGTGTAATGCTGAAAATCGCTCACCCGGTACATAGGCGATTTTCCGGTAATCGACTGTATATTATTGTAATACCCGTCTGTTTGTCCTGAAATAATTTTCTTCCCGAACTCTGAACGGAGCAGGTTATACAATGAACGGGTGGCAGCGTTTGCCTTGGGATCGACCGGATTGACCACGATATTGTCGTAGTTATTCAATGTAGCAGTATAAACCAGTAATTCGTCCACATCCATCCATCCCCAGTTATTTTCGATGGTTACGATGTTATCGCCAGCATGAAGGACATACTTTCCGGCATCGGCCGTGGCCCACCCGGAAGTTTGCGGAAAAAAAACCTGTGAAGCCCCGGCGCCATTTACATTAATATTTTGGTACTTATCGCCGCTGCTGTTGTACCTGATAAAAAGGGAATAAAAGGCTTCTTTCGGAACATTTACGGTTATGCGTACACTATCTATGGCATTCTTGAAATTCGTCACATATCCTGTTCCGGAATAACCGGAAATTGCGGTACTCAGGGTGAGGCCACCATATAAAACGCCACTTTCGGCTTCAACACTGGTAACCAAAGTTCCGGTTTGCGCAAAACTGCTTAAACTGCCCGCAAGAAAAATTAACATACCAACCAGCCATAGCTTTGAATATCGGCTTAATTGTCCAATTTGTTTTGGTTCATTCATAGGTTTGTTATTACTGTTTAGTAAATTTTGACAGCTCCAATTTCTAAAGAATTCAATTTGTGTTCAAAATTCCCAATAAAATTCTGAATATCCGTTCAATAAAACTTACCAAAACTAAAACATAGTGACCATTTACCAGGGGTTATTTCATTTTTAACCCTAAAATCGGAAGGTTGGCTTTCAACTGAACAAAAAAAAACCATCCCGGGAGACAGCTTTTACTTCATTTTCCAAACAGGCAAACAACGGCCTGTGTTATTCATACCTGAAAACAATGTCGTCGTTTTCGACCTCAATCCTCACTTTGGTACGGTTTTCCATCCTTCCTGAAAGAATTTCGCGCGACAAATCGTTCAGCAGATATTTCTGGAGCATCCGTTTTACAGGCCGCGCGCCGTGCGTGGGGTCGTAACCTACCGCCGCCAGCCAGTCGATTGCTTCTTCCGATATCTCAATGGTGAACAGACTGTTCGGAATGCGCTTCAAAATCAGGTTAAACTGAAGTTTGACAATATTCCTGACATCTTTCCGGGTGAGCGGCGTGAACATGATCACCTCGTCAATCCGGTTCAGAAATTCAGGCGAAATGGTTTTCCGGAGCAGGTCGAACAAATCGGTGCGGGTCTGTTCCTCAATTTGCGCATGATTGTGTTCGTTCATTTGTTCAAACCGGTCCTGAATCAGGTGCGATCCGATGTTGGAGGTCATTATAATAATTGTATTCTTGAAATTGGCCACACGTCCTTTGTTGTCGGTCAACCGGCCATCGTCGAGCACCTGCAGCAATACGTTGAAAACATCCGGATGGGCTTTTTCAATTTCGTCGAACAGAATGACTGAATACGGTTTCCTGCGCACAGCTTCGGTCAACTGGCCACCCTCGTCGTATCCCACGTATCCGGGAGGCGAGCCAATGAGCCGGGTTACCGAAAATTTTTCCTGGTATTCCGACATGTCGATGCGGGTCAGCATGTTTTCGTCGTCGAAAAGGTATTCGGCCAACGCTTTGGCCAGTTCGGTTTTTCCAACACCAGTGGTTCCCAGAAAGATGAACGAACCAATCGGTCGTTTTTCATCCTGAAGCCCGGCCCTGCTCCGCCGAACGGCATCAGAAACGGCACGAATTGCTTCGTGCTGCCCGATTACCCGAAGATGCAATTCATCTTCGAGATGCAGCAATTTTTCACGTTCGCTTTGCAGCATCCGGGCAACCGGAATACCAGTCCAACGCGAAACAATTTCCGAAATATCTTCAGCATCAACTTCCTCTTTTATCAGGTGCTGCGCTTTATTGCTGCTTAATTCTGTTTTTAGTTTTTCAATTTCTTTTTCGGCTTCCCCAATTTTGCCATACCTGATTTCAGCCACACGGCCAAAATCGCCGGCCCGTTCAGCCTGCTCGGCTTCCAGTTTGAGCGATTCTATTTCCTGTTTCTTTTGCTGAATTCCATCAATCAGCGATTTTTCCATCTGCCACTGCGCCCTGAATTTCGACTGTTCCTGTTTCAGGTTGGCAATTTCCTCATTCAATCCTGAAAGTTTTTTTTCATCTTTTTCGCGTTTGATGGCTTCCCGCTCAATCTCAAGCTGCATAATTTTGCGGTCAATTTCATCGAGTTCCTGGGGAACAGAATCCATTTCGAGGCGCAAACGGGCAGCAGCTTCGTCCATCAGGTCGATGGCTTTATCGGGCAGAAACCGTTCGGTGATGTACCGTTGCGACAGTTCGACCGAAGCAATGATGGCCTCATCTTTAATCCTAACTTTGTGGTGATTTTCATAGCGTTCCTTCAATCCACGCAGAATAGCAATGGCACTCAAAGTATCAGGCTCGTCCACATTCACAATTTGGAAACGGCGTTCCAGCGCTTTATCTTTTTCAAAATATTTCTGGTATTCATTCAGCGTGGTTGCGCCAATGGCGCGAAGTTCGCCACGGGCAAGCGCAGGTTTCAGGATGTTGGCGGCATCCATGGCGCCGTCGCTCTTTCCGGCTCCTACCAGCGTGTGTATTTCGTCGATAAACAGAATGATTTCGCCATTTGCGTTGATCACCTCGTTGACAACCGCTTTCAGTCGTTCTTCGAATTCGCCTTTGTATTTGGCCCCGGCGATCAGTGCGCCCATGTCGAGCGAAAAAAGCTGTTTTGATTTCAGGTTTTCGGGCACGTCGCCACGCACAATCCGTTGAGCCAAACCTTCAGCAATAGCGGTCTTTCCAGTTCCGGGTTCGCCAATCAGAATGGGATTATTCTTTGTTCTTCGGGATAAGATCTGAAGAATACGGCGGATTTCGTCATCTCGACCAATCACCGGATCGAGTTTCCCATCGCGCGCCCGCTGGTTCAGGTTCAAAGCAAACCGGTTGAGCGAATCGAATTTATCTTCAGCCGTCTGGCTATCGGCTTTCGCGCCTTTCCGGAGCTCTTTCACGGCAATTTCCAGTTCTTTCCGGGCTACTCCTGAATCTTTCAGCATCCGGCTAATTTGATCGCCGGTTTCCAAAAGTCCCATCAGGATATGTTCGATGGAAACGAACTGGTCGTTCATTTCCTGCATGATGGCAATTGATTTTTGCAGCGCTTTGTTGCTGTCGGATGACAAATACGGTTCGCCGCCGGTAACTTTGGGGTACGATTCCACAATGCGTTCGAGTGCCTGCTGGATCACTGCCGGATTGGCACCAACTTTTTTCAATAAAAATCCAGTCACATTTTCGGCCTCGTGGAACAGGCCTTTCAAAATGTGGCCGGTTTCGATGGCTTGCTGGTTGTTCCCCTGGGCCAC
>JBBIHV010000059.1:9838-21665 GCA_037446835.1 Sunxiuqinia sp.
CCATCCTTTTCTAACCTAACCAAACCTATTTCTATGAAAAAAACCTATTTGTATTTCTGCTTTTATAATACAGTTCAAATATACAACCGGGAACCGTTAAGATCTATGAACGATGGTTAAGGATTGTTAAGATTTGAATAGCCACTATATTTTGTTTTCAGGATTTATTTCTGCCAGATAATGCCACGAAAACAGCAGAATATTTTCCCGGAATTCAGGCAAAAACTTCACCATTAAAATTCAGGAACATTTTTTCGCTTCTTAAAGGAATACTTATATTTGTATCCCTGCCTGTGAAAACAAATTTGATTTTTATTCGTTTGTCATTCGGTTTAATGGTTCGGAATGAAAACGGGCGATATTAAAAGATCAGAAAAACACAACTGGTATTCTTTAAAATTTAAAGTTAACAAACTACATATCAATTATCTAATAAATAAAACTCTATGACAAAGTACGTTTACAAGTTTGGAAATGGTGCAGCCGAAGGAAAGGCTGATATGAAAAATTTGCTCGGGGGCAAAGGTGCTAACCTTGCAGAAATGAACCTGATTGGAGTTCCTGTTCCCCCGGGATTTACGATCACTACCGAAATGTGTACCATTTACAATAAAGAAGGACGCGGAAAAGTTATCGAACTTCTGAAATCGGATGTTGAGGATGCCATTGCACAGGTTGAAAAACAAACCGGGGGCAAGTTCGGCGATGCTTCAAATCCGCTTTTAGTTTCGGTGCGCTCGGGAGCCCGCGCCTCAATGCCCGGCATGATGGATACCATCCTTAACCTCGGGTTGAACGACACCGTAGTGGAAGGGATGGCCAAAAAGACCGGAAACCCCCGTTTTGTGTGGGACAGCTACCGCCGTTTTGTCCAGATGTATGGCGATGTGGTTCTTGACATGAAACCGACTTCCAAAACCGACATCGATCCGTTCGAAGAAATTCTGGAAGAAGTTAAACACGCAAAAGGTGTTGTAAACGACAACGAACTATCGGTTGAAGCGCTGAAAGAACTGGTTACAAAATTCAAAGCTGCCGTTAAAAAGAAGACTGGCCACGATTTTCCTGAAAGTTCATGGGAGCAGCTTTGGGGCGCTGTTTGTGCCGTATTCAATAGCTGGATGAACGACCGTGCCATTTATTACCGTCAGTTGAACCAGATTCCTGAAGAATGGGGAACTGCGGTTAGCGTGCAGGCCATGGTATTTGGCAACATGGGGCTTACTTCGGCTACCGGGGTATGTTTTAGCCGCGATGCCGGAACTGGCGAAAACCTTTTCAATGGAGAATACCTGATTAATGCCCAGGGCGAAGATGTTGTGGCCGGTATCCGTACTCCGCAACAGATAACCGCCGAAGGTTCAAAACGTTGGGCTCAATTGGCAGGTGTTTCTGAAGCCGACCGCGCCGCCAAATATCCTTCGCTCGAAGAATCAATGCCCCAGATGTACAAGGAGTTATTCGACATTCAGAATAAACTTGAAAAATACTTCAAGGATATGCAGGACATGGAGTTCACCATTCAGGAAGGAAAATTGTGGTTCCTGCAAACCCGTAACGGAAAACGTACCGGCGCTGCCATGGTGAAAATTGCCATAGACATGCTGAAAGAAGGTTTAATTGATGAAAAAACTGCCTTGCTCCGCGTTGAACCCAATAAACTGGACGAACTGTTGCACCCGGTTTTCGATAAAAAAGCCATTAAAGCAGCCCGCGTTTTGGCAAAAGGCTTACCGGCATCACCCGGTGCTGCGACCGGCCAGATCGTTTTCTTTGCCGACGAGGCCGAAGAATGGGTAGCCCAGGGCAAAAATGTGGTTTTGGTCCGCATCGAGACTTCCCCTGAAGACCTTCGCGGCATGCACGTCGCCAAAGGTATCCTCACAGCACGTGGGGGAATGACCTCGCATGCTGCCGTTGTGGCCCGTGGGATGGGTAAATGCTGCGTTTCTGGAGCCGGCTCGCTGGTGATCGACTACAAACTGCGCACCATGACCGTTGACGGAAAAACATTTCAGGAAGGAGATTTCATTTCACTGAACGGAACCACCGGAGAAGTTTATGAAGGTAAAATTGGCACAATCGATCCCGAATTGAGCGGCGACTTTGGCGAATTAATGGCCATCTCCGATAAATATACCCGCATGTCGGTCCGCACCAATGCCGATACTCCGCATGATGCCAGGATTGCACGCAACTTCGGCGCAAAAGGTATTGGTTTAACACGCACGGAGCACATGTTCTTCGAAGGCGAACGCATCAAAGCCATGCGCGAAATGATTTTGGCCAACGATGTTGCCGGACGCGAAAAAGCGCTCGAAAAACTTCTTCCAATGCAGCGCAGCGACTTTGAAGGAATTTTCGAAGCCATGGCAGGCTACGGTGTGACCATTCGCTTGCTCGACCCTCCATTGCACGAATTTGTTCCTCACGAAGAAGCCAACCAGCTTGAAATGGCCAGGGAAATGGGCATTTCGGTTGAACAGGTGAAAAACAAAGTGGATTCATTGCACGAGTTTAACCCCATGTTGGGACACCGTGGCTGCCGCCTGGGTATCACTTATCCTGAAATTACAGCCATGCAGGCCCGCGCCATCATCGAAGCTGCACTTAACCTGAAAGCAAAAGGTATTGATGCCCGTCCTGAAATTATGGTCCCGTTGGTTGGCACTGTTGCCGAATTGAAAAACCAGACCGAAATCATACGCAGTGTTGCCCAAAAAGTATTTGCTGAAAAAGGCGACCGCATCGACTACCAGGTGGGTACGATGATTGAAATTCCGCGTGCAGCTTTAACTGCTGACCACATTGCCGCCGAAGCCGATTTCTTCTCATTCGGAACCAACGATTTAACCCAGATGACTTTGGGTTATTCGCGCGACGATGCCGGTAAATTCTTACCCGATTATTTGGCAAGAGGCATCCTGAAACAAGATCCATTCCAGGTTTTGGATCAGAATGGAGTTGGTCTTTTGGTTGAAATGGGCGTAACCCGTGGCCGCCAGACCAAACCAAATCTGAAAGTGGGCATTTGCGGTGAGCATGGTGGCGAACCAAGTTCGGTTGAATTCTGCGACAAAGTAGGAATGAACTACGTGAGTTGTTCACCTTACCGCGTGCCGATTGCCCGTTTGGCTGCTGCCCAGGCAAACATTACGCACAGCAAATAATTTAGAAAAAGGAATAAGGAAAAAGGAATCCGGAAAACCGGGATAACTTTTTGAACAAAAAGGGAATAACCTGAAAAGGTTGTTCCCTTTTGTTTTGGATCATCAGAAAGCGTACCGACACCTGAAATGGCAATGGAAAAGATAATAATTGTAATCTGCGGCCTGTCTGGTTCGAATAAAATATATGAGAGGAATGATTTCTCATACCAACGGTTCATTTCAAGCCAGTCAAACCGAAAATTCAATATTTAATTGTTTCCTGACACAAAATAATTACTTTCGCGCCGGAAAAATATCTTTAAAAATGGACGAAGGGCCTGCGAATATTGTAATTATTAACCTGATATAGCAGGATTGCCATTCGTTTGGGGTTGCTTCTTCGCTACATCACTAAAGAAGGAAGCTAAAATGACATTATCCAAGACATTTGATTTAAGAAACACAACTCCAAAAATGGGTTTTGATTCTGTTAGACTGACGAAAGTCTTATCTGCATATTCCAATTCTTCAAAAAGATTGTTTGCATACAATTACACCTCAATAAGAAGGAATTTAATATGCTTTGTATTCATTCTAATCGCTTTTAAAATGAATGCCCAGCCAGCAGATACATTAAAAAATGACCGATTTTCAATCCATGCCCAGACAACAATCATAACCCAATATAAACCTGCGTTTGATGCAAAATATACGGGTGTGCATAGCTTAATTCCGCAACAGGAAACCCAGCGTTCAATAACTGCTACGCTTTTTCTTGGCTCGCGCTTATGGCAAGGTGCAAGCGTTTATTTGAATCCTGAAATAGCTGCCGGTTCAGGTCTTAGCGGATCATTGGGTGTTGGGGCTTCTACAAATGGCGAAACATATAGGGTCGATAACCCGGATCCTACATTTGAACTGGCACGCCTTTTTTTCAGGCAAGTTATTTCTTTAAATAAAAGGGCTTCGTATCAGGCAAGTGATATAAATAGACTTGGCGGAAAGATGCCAACTGATTATTTTTCGTTTATCATTGGTAAAATTTGTGTCGCCGATTTTTTCGATAATAACAAATTTAGCCACGACCCACGTACCCAATTTATGAGTTGGGCATTGATGAGCAATGGGGCCTGGGATTTTCCGGCCAATACAAAGGGTTACACCCCAAGCCTGGTTTTAGAATATGTAACACCAAAAAACGAATTGCGTTATGGATTTTCATTGGTTCCAACAACCCCTAATGGAATGAACATGAACTGGAATATAAACGAAGCTGGCTCTAATACGTTGGAATACACCCATAATTATAATATTTCAGGACAAAAAGGAGCGTTAAGGTTAGTTTCATTTTTTAGTACGGCCAATATGGGTAACTATAATCAAAGTATGGCAATTAACCCTTCAGCACCAGATATTACTGCAACTGAAAGAAATGGGCACACAAAATATGGTTTTGGTATCAATTCAGAACAATCTATTAATGATAACATGGGTATTTTCTTTCGAGCAAGCTGGAATGATGGCAAAAATGAAACATTTGTTTTTACTGAAATCGACCGTTCTGTAAGTTTTGGTATATCTTCTGACGGCAGTAAGTGGAACCGTCAAAACGACAATGTTGGATTAGCATGTGTTACCTCCGGACTTTCAGAACCACACCGTAGATACTTACAGGCCGGAGGCAAAGGCTTTGAATTGGGCGACGGAAATCTTAACTATGGCTTGGAGCAGCTTGCAGAACTTTACTATTCGATGGAATTGAAAAAAAATCTATATGTTTCAGGTACATATCAATTTGTATTAAATCCCGGATATAATAAAGACCGAGGGCCTGTTCATGTCTTTTCGCTGCGTGTGCACATCGCATTGTGAAGCATTTAGATTTATTTCAGGTTAAATTCAAATATTTCAACTTCTTTCACGCCACACAATCTGCATGGCGCACAAATCGGCACCATCCGATTCGCGGACCAAACAATTCAGGTATTCATTTTGGGCCAGTTGGGTCCGGGCAACGGCCACCCCATCGCCTGCCTGGCCTTCCTTCAGGTAATTCACTTCCAATTCTGCAGGTTCAAACCGGTCCAAAAATTCGATCCCAAAATCATCGAGCACCCGCTCCACATATTTCACACTATTAAAATGCTGATTTATATCAAGTTCACTGAAAAGGACCGGATAATAAATCAGGTTTTCAGGATGGACATCCGGTTTGATGCGTTTCGGATTCCGACAGGCTTTCGAATCGGCCAGTTTCGGGAACGTATCCCGGAAATCGCTTAACCTGAAGATTTTATGCGTTTCCATATCGAGGATCAGCCAGGCCGAACTGGCACGCAAAATAACTTCACCCCGTTCATTTTCGAGAACGTATTCACGGTAAGCATACATTCCATCGGTTCCGGCCGACCAGGTATTCAGGCTAATCTGATCTTGCCATGCCGGATATTTTTCAACCTGAAAATACATGCGCGACAAAACCCAAAAAAGGTTGTTGTTTTTTAAACTATCGTAGCCCCAATCCATTACCTGCGCATGAGCCCAGGCCGCTTCGAGCAAAATATTGAACAACGATGAAATCGAGGCTTTTCCGTACTTATTCGTTTGGTATGATTTTATGGTGAGTTGCTCGCAGTATTTTTCCATTACTTTCAGGGATAATTAAACCTTTGTGCAAAAGTATTGTTGAGTTTTGAAATACCAACCGATTTAACGACTTTTGCACAAATTTCAGAAAATTCATGGAAAAAATAATCATAAAAACTCCGGAACAGATCGAAGGGATCAGGAGAAGCAGCAAACTGGCCGGGCAAACACTGGAGTATATTGCACCTTTTGTAAAAGAAGGGGTTTCAACCGAATTTTTAGATCAGAAAATTGATGCCTTCATACGCGAAAACGGCGCCATTCCTGCTACATTGGGATACAGTGGCTATCCAAAATCGAGTTGCATTTCGCTCAACGAAGTGGTTTGTCATGGGATCCCTTCCGAAAAAACTATTTTGAAAAACGGCGACATTTTAAACATTGATGTGACCACCATTTTAGACGGATATTATGGCGACACCAGTAAAATGTTTATCGTTGGCAATGTTTCGGCTGAGGCACTCGAATTGATTGAGGCAACCAAACATTGCCTCGATTTGGGCATCCAACAGGTAAAGCCTGGAAATCAGTTTGGAAACATTGGCTTTGCTATCAGCAAATATGCCAAAGCAAAAGGCTTCAGCGTAGTTTATGAGTTTTGCGGGCACGGCGTAGGAATTCAGTTTCACGAAGACCCACAGGTTGACCATACTTCGCGCCGGAATACAGGTCCGGTGATGAAACCGGGAATGATATTCACGATCGAGCCCATGATAAACCAGGGACGCCCCGGAACAATTGTTGATAAATCAGACAAATGGACTGCCCGGACGGTTGACAAAAAACTTTCGGCGCAATTTGAACATACCATTTTGGTCACCGACAGCGGATTCGAAGTCCTGACCGATGTTTTAGGGGAATATTAAGCCGCAGTCCGATAAAAAAACTTTTCCAATGACTCTTTCCAACGCAGTTTATTGCTCAAAAAGTTGGTTCAGACCGTTAAAATAATCTTCTTCCCAACCTTCGGCTATATTTTTGTAAGCTTCGTCCGGAATATTGGTTTGAACCACTTCCATGCTCGTCCCTTTTTTATCCGGATGAAGTTTAATGGTCACAATTGATTTTTTGTCTTCATCTTCCTCTCCGAAAAACCATTCCTGAACGATCTTAAAATTCTTCTCGAATTCGAGGTTGATCCCGCAAATGCTGTCTTCCCAAAGTGAAAACTCCGAACCAACCGTTTCTTCCATCTCGGCATCCTCGCCCGTCCAGATTTCGACCATAACCTTATTGGTCAGGGCATTGTAAACGTCAGCCGGTTCGGCAACTATCTGAAAGTATTTCTTAAATGTTTTCATCTGTTTAAATTTTGTTTTTTAATTGTCAGATGGAACTCGCCAATAATCATTCTCCTGTGTGAGAAGTAATTCTCATGGCTCGTTTCATTTTTACTGTATTGATGGTCAAAGATTGGGTATTAAAGTCATCAAATAGTCATTGGTTGTCGTCAGTCAGGATTGGTTTTTACAACAATGCTCCAATTTTCTGTGATTTTCAATCCACTTTCTTTCGTTTATACAGATGGCGGTCAATTTTATACGAGAACCCGATGGTCATCAACTCTTTGGTTTGCAGTTTTGGTTTGTATATCTCAACACCTTTGGCATCGAACCTTCCGGTCGGGAAAGTTACATTGCTGTCGTAAAGCAAATACAGGTTCACAGTCATGTTTATCCGGTTTGTTAATTGCGCCACCATCGTATTTTCCCAGTCCAGGTCAATTTTCCTGAACGGGTCCAGATAATTTACAAACATTTTGTATTTCGTTTCAAAACCGACTTGCGGGTTGAGGTTAATTTTGTAGCCAATATCGGTATTCATACCTGGTTCCCAGAAACTTCGTTTATGGGCTTCAACCCCAAACCGGGTCGGGTCAACCCGGGCCGTATCGCGTATAAAAACATTTTTTGCGGTCAGCGGAGAAAGAAACAGCGAGAAATTCTTGTTGGGTTTATAGTCGAGCCCCAGCTTAAAGAAGGTTTTTGCCGGCGACATGTACGATGAAATCACGGTTGTTTTATCGGGATAATTGTACCCGTTGAAGAATTGCGTTTCAAAATCAACTTCAGTACTGTAATACCATTGTTTAAAGGCGTTTATGCCAAACCGTGAAATCAGTTCCAGTTTGTCGTCATTTTTTTGCAACTGGTTCAGGCTTCCACCTTGCCTGACCCAGCCATTCCTGAATTCGGCGCTGTTTTCCCATTTTGTTTTATCGTCGTTTGAATAATTCGCATAGCCTTTTAAAACCGTCAGGAACGAAAAGGCTGAATTACCTCCTGCTTTCCAATTGTTCAGATAGGTTTGGGTAACTCCAAAGATGCCATTTCCACCAAAATTCCAGAGGTTCAGTACGGCGTATTCTTTTTTGATTTTGGCCAGTTTATCGTCCGGAACAACCTTTTTAAACACATAATCTCTCCGCTGTTTCTGGGCAATCCGGTTAAAAGTAACATCATCGTCGATAGCAATTCGAAGTGTATGTTTGTCGAGATTTGACAACCTTATTCCGAGCGAATCGTTTTGTTCATTCCTGATAAACATCCGCCTGATCATCTGGTTGTTTTTCCGGAGCCAGAGTTTGGTGGCTTTTCCTGAAAGGCTTTGCACCGAAACCTGAACCGAATCGTTATCGGCAAAACGTTCCAGAGTTTGCAAATAATTGCTGATCGAGTCGTTCACAAGTCGAACAATTGAGTCGTTGTAATTCGTCAGGATCAGGGCATCCTGCTGTTTCAACGAATCGCGGAGATGAGCCTGCAACGAATCGGAATAAAGCTTCACAACCCGTTTCCGATAGGCATTTATCGCCGAATCGGGATCTTGTTTCTTTGCCATTGTGTTGTATTTCGCACGGGCATCTTCCAATATTTTTGTCCGTAGGGAATCGAGCCTCCTGATCCGTTCGAAATCTTTAACGCTCCGGATCAACGTGTCGGGAACAACCTGGATATTTTTCAGGCTATCGGGCAATACAACTCCGGTCTGCTGAAGAATGGCCTTTTCATCGCCAGCGGCAATCGGTAGTTTTTTGTTTTTTGCCCTGATGCTCAACGCTTCAGGAATGGGAATGGTATTCAGGTCAACGCCGCTCCAAACTGCCCGGTCGAGCTTTTTCATCTTTTCCAGTATCGTCGGGTAAGCCTCGTACCCATGTACTTTTAGCGAATCGCTAACCATTTGCGGCGACCGGTTTATGAATTTGAACCCTTCGTTTTTTCTTAAACTGGTCAGTTTTGTCAACACGCTGTCGATGGGTTCGTCTTCCGTAAAATGGATCAGGCTGCTCACGATATGCTGAATTTCAGGACTTTCAGCTTGCCAGACGGGTCCGGGTTTCATATATTTTTTCAGGTAATCCACACAAATCCGGATGGAATCAGTTGAAGGGGTAATTTTTACTTTTTTGGGATTAATTGGCTGAATTTCAGCTCGAACAAATAGGTTGGAGAGAATTAAAAATCCGGTAATTAGTTTTTTAATCTGCATAATTTTGGCATTAATTGGCAAAATAATAACGATTTTTTTCTGAACATGTTGTCCGCACTTTCAAAAATCAGGCCATAGGTTCGTCCCATTCCTGAAAAGAATGACCCGAAAGGTACGAATTGTAGTACCTCATATCGTCCGAAACTTCTTGCAGCAGCCAGTCGGGGCGCGGAAATTCCTGGTTTTCAGATTCCAGTTCGATTTCGGCCATGATCAATCCTGCGTTTTTTCCTGAAAAAATATCAACTTCCCAAAGGAAACCCTTGTGCCACACCTCGAACCTGGTTTTTTCAACCGGGTTCGAAATGGCCAGGTCAAGCAATTCGATAGCATCCTGAACAGGAACTTCATATTCGAATTCGGGACGCGAAATGGTCGATATGCGGCCTTTTATGGTCAGAAAAGCTTTATCACCGGCAATCCGGATACGGACAGTCGGGTTAAAACCCAAATAGGCCTGAATCATTTTTGTTCCCTGATCGACAGGCGCCCATTTCTGCGGATCGACTAAAAACTTGCGTTCAATTTCTACGGCCATCGTATTTCTTGTGGTTTTTGTTAATTTGCACCTGCAAAAATAAAACTACTCCAATGATTTCACGAGAAAATGCCCTGAAACTTTTGAATGATAATATTCAAAACACGAACATGATCAAACATTGCCTGGCCAGCGAAGCCGTCTTGCGCAGCCTTGCCCTGAAACTGGATCGGGATCCCGACGAATGGGGACTGGCCGGATTGCTGCACGATATTGATGTGGAAGTTACCAACGCCGATCCCCTCAGGCACGGTCCTTTTGCCGCCGGAATGCTCGATGGGCTGCTTACTCCTGAAGCCATTGATGCCATTGTGATGCACAACGAAATGGCCACCGGAAAGGAACGGGCCACCGTTTTTCAACATGCCCTGGCAGCCGGAGAAACCATTACCGGGTTGATCATGGCCACTGCATTGGTGTATCCCGACAAAAAACTGGCCTCAGTAAAAACCAAATCCATTACCAAACGCATGAAGGAAAAAGCTTTTGCCGCTTCGGTGAAACGCGAAAACATACTGGAATGTGAGTTGATTTGTATTCCGATTCAGGATTTTGCCGAACTGGCCTTAATCGCCATGCAGGAAATTAGCGATGAACTGGGGTTGTAAACAATTGATTAACGAAGCAATTCTCTCCTGAAAACTGGTAACTGCAACTGAACACTTTCTTTACAGTGAATTTCTCCGAATAAACTGAAACGGACTTTTCTTCCGGTCGAATTTACCGGTCAGGATCATTTCGGCAGCCATTTGCCCAATTTCTTCATGGTTGGTCGAGATGGTGGTAATTCCCTCGCACAAAAGTTCCTTCACCTGGTTTTCGTTGTATGAAACCACTCCGCAATCGGTTCCTAAAACCCAGTTGTTTTGCCTGATTTTCCGGATAAAGGCGTACAAATCGTCGTCAGAAACAAGAATATAGGCTTCGTTCCGGCGAATCTCAGCATCTCCGATCCCATCGATGACCGAACTGGCAAAATCGTGAACTTTACAAAAAATGTTGAACCCGCGCACGATGTAGGGCGGATAAAATTCGGCCTGCGGAAAAACCAGGTTCAGTTGCTTGTATTTTCGGAGCAGATCGAGCCCACAGCTTAATGCCGACTGAATATCTTTATCGTATTCCTGATAAACCACCGGATAGTCTTTCAGTTCTTCCGGGAAACGATCGACAATCAGTACTTTTTCATGCGGAATTTTCCGGATAACGCGGGCAAAATCGGCATTCTCGTTTCGAAAATGCGGCAGAATGACAAAATAATCGTAGTTGTTGAGGTTGTTGTTTACAATGGCTTCAAATTCATCCAGATCGTAATTGTAAATGTGGACATCGACACTCGCTTTCGTTCCCAAAGTTTTCACAAAAGAGTAGTAAATACTTCTTTTATAGTTACTTAACTTATTAAATATCAGGCAAATTTTTAATCTTTTGCTTACGTTCACCTGATTGATGTAATACCCCTTTCCCCGCACGGCCAGCACAATGCCCTTTTTCTTCATGTAGAGATAAGCTTTTTCAACCGTGTCGCGCGAAAGGAGCAGTTCTTCGCTGGTTTCGTTGATGGAAGGTATGCGCTGACCCTGCCTGAAGATTCCTGCCTCAATGTCCGACACAAACAGATCGACAACCTGCTTGTATTTAGGTATTTCTGATTCCGAATCGATTTTAAGATAATTCAACATAGCCCTGCGATTGAATGCCCGAAATTACAAAAAAAAGGCAAACCCGAAGGAATGCCTTTATGAGTAAATAGATGAAACAATTTATTGTCGCATTTTATACTTGACTCACCCCACGTCCGCCAGCGGACGTCTCCCCTCTCTACTCGTAGAGAGGGGCAAAGCGAGCGATGCGAGCTTGGGGTGAGTCAATAAAACAATGAATTTGAAATGCGACATTTATTTATTCTTATAACTTACGTGTTGCGGGTTACGAGATCCGGGTCGCGAGTTATAATCCGAAACACGCAACCCGAAACACGCAACATTTTTATATTTCTGCT
>JBBIHV010000060.1:0-21553 GCA_037446835.1 Sunxiuqinia sp.
TCTAATCGCGCTGTTTTCGAATCGCAGGGGTGGAATTTAAACGTTGATGAAATAGAAATTACAGTGCCAGCCGACATTACCATCGACATTTATGAGGTGAACGCCATTGAAGTTGACGGCGGCCATTTGAAGCACTTTGCCAAAACTAAAGTGGAACTAAGTGAAATGTTTGATCGCTTTTGCTACGATTCCATTACCCGGTTAAACCGCTCGAAAAGCTGGAAAACAATGCGCAATACCTTGATCCGGTCCATGGAGTATTACCTCGGTTATCCGGACGAGTATAAAATTCACAAGCTGCTTCTAAATGACAGTAATAAGATACGATTGATTGAGTTGATTAATGATTCGTTGGAAAGCTACGACATTTGGCAAAAGGAACGGGGCAACAAACATACGCGAATGGAAAACCGGGCTTGGGAAATTCCGGAAGAACGCGATTATCCTGAAATATACAGCAAAAAAGAGCAGGTAGAATTCCATGCGCTGGAACCGTTTTATGAATCGAAAAATGCTTCGACACCAGAAAAAGCTTTTGCTTTGGAGCTTGAAAAACACGCGGAATATATCGATTGGTGGTACAAAAACGGGGATAGCGGTAAAGAACATTTTGCTGTTCCCTACAAGAATAATCTGAATGTAGAAGCTCTTTTCTATGTTGATTTTATAGTGAAATTTAAATCAGGAGTAACTGCGCTATTTGACACAAAAACGAAACGAAGCGACCCTGAAGCACCCGCTAAACACAACGCTTTATTATCTTATTGCAAGCGGGAAAATGAAACACGAGCAGATAGAAAATTGATTGGGAGTATTATTATTCCAGTTGAAGTTGCCAGTATTTTGACCTGGCGTTATAGCAGTAATGATATTTTGAACACCGAGGACTTGGAAAATTGGGAATACTTTAATCCGGCAACTATCAATAGGCATAGCTATCATATTAAATCAACCTCATAACTTATAATATATCGAAGAACAAAGCTAGTCAGGGCGTGACTTCGAGTCACGCCCTGACTTAAGCACCTTCGCTAAATAAAACGCAACCGATACCAGAGGCATCAATTGTTTATAAAAACGAAATCGCTCAAAACGATATTCGACCCTGATGGGGACGCACGATTCGACATTATTTTATTCCTATTACTTAACTTTTATCTCCGGATTTTAAAATTTAAAACAAAAAACCCCGCCATTCAGCGGGGTTTCGTATGTTTATTCACCTATTCCGATTGAGTTATTTCACTTTATCTACAATTGCTTTAAAAGCCACAGGATGATTCATCGCTAAATCAGCCAAAACTTTACGATTGATTTCAACATTTGCTTTTTTAAGCAAACCCATGAACTGTGAATAAGATAAACCTTCTGGGCGAACTGCGGCGTTGATACGCTGAATCCATAAAGCACGGAAGTTTCTCTTTTTTACTTTTCTGTCTCTGTAGGCATATTGCAACCCTTTTTCCCAGGTATTTTTTGCAACGGTCCATACTGTTCCACGGGAGCCGAAATTACCTCTGGTAAGTTTCAGAATTTTTTTTCTGTGGGCCCGTGATGCTACTGCATTTACTGATCTTGGCATAAAACTGATTTTAGAATGGTTAGCGTCCCAATTACTTGGAATCTTAAAGCTAATTCACTCGATTAATAACTTAAATTACTTTTACTGAAAAAAGAAAAACAGGCTAGATGTTCAACATAGCCTTCACATTGCTCACGTCAGCTTTGTCAACGGTTCCCCAATAGGTGAGGTTACGTTTCCGTTTGGTGCTTTTTTTGGTCAAAATGTGGCTTTTGAACGCGTGTTTTCTTTTAATTTTCCCGGTGCCGGTTAACTTAAACCTTTTTTTAGCTCCGGAGATCGTCTTCATTTTTGGCATCTTCCTGAAATTAATGTATTTAAGAAATTTATTTCTTCTTTTTAGGTGAAATAAACATGGTCATTCGTTTTCCTTCCAACTGGGGCAATTGTTCAACTTTGCCCACTTCCTCCAGTTCTTGTGCGAACTTCAAAAGTAAAATTTCGCCTTGCT
The DNA here is from genome assembly GCA_037446835.1 of Sunxiuqinia sp. Taxonomy (GTDB): domain Bacteria; phylum Bacteroidota; class Bacteroidia; order Bacteroidales; family Prolixibacteraceae; genus Aquipluma. Next base: position 2,034 of record JBBIHV010000060.1, read on the forward strand.
CTTTAAACAGGATTGAACGTCCTTTAAAAAATACGTAAGCTTTTACTTTTGCTCCTTCCTGCAGAAATTTCTCAGCATGGCGCATCTTAAACTGGAAATCATGGTCGTCGGTATTTGGCCCGAACCTGATTTCCTTAACGACTACCTGAACGGTTTTGGCTTTGATTTCCTTTTGTTTCTTTTTTTGTTGATACAGAAACTTCTGGTAATCAGTTATTTTACAAACAGGTGGGTCTGCATTTGGTGATATTTCAACAAGGTCTAGTTCAAGTTCATCGGCCATTTTCATGGCTTCCGTGAGAGAATAAACACCGGGATTTTCAATGTTATCGCCTACAACACGAACCTGTTGAACACGGATTTTTTCATTAATTCGGTGCAAAGCAGCTACTTCTACCCTGCCACCTTTGTATGGTCTTTTAACAGCTATGGCCAAATCCTCCTATTTTTAGTTTATTTTAATTGTATAACGATGATAACTGCCCTTTAACCTCAGCTTTAATAAAATCAGCAAATTCCTCAACCGACATAATCCCTCTATCGCCATCACCTTGTTTTCGAACTGAAACTTTTTGATTTTCAGACTCTTGCTCACCAACTATCAATAAATAAGGGATACGTTTTAACTCGTTATCCCTGATCTTACGACCAATTTTTTCATTTCGGTCGTCAATTAGGCTGCGAATATCGGAATTATTTAGAAATTCTGAAACTGTTTTTGCATATTCATTATACTTTTCACTGATCGGTAACACAACGACTTGCTCAGGAGTTAACCAAAGCGGAAATTTACCGGCAGTGTGCTCAATTAAAACTGCCACAAAGCGTTCCATCGATCCGAATGGCGCGCGGTGGATCATCACCGGACGATGGCGTTTATCGTCAGCACCGATATATTCCAGTTCGAAACGTTCAGGCAGATTGTAATCAACCTGAATGGTGCCAAGTTGCCAACTACGGCCAAGCGCATCTTTGACCATAAAATCGAGCTTCGGGCCATAAAAAGCAGCTTCGCCCAAAACGGTCACGGTTTGTAAGCCTTTTTCGGCTGCAGCTTCAATGATTGCCTGTTCGGCTTTGTCCCAGTTCTCGGACGAACCGATATATTTTTCGGGTTTTTTCGGATCACGCAGCGAGATTTGTGCCGAATAGTTTTCAAAGTTCAAGGCCTTGAAAATGATGAAAATAATGTCGATTACTTTCTTGAACTCGTCTTTGATCTGATCTGGACGGCAAAACAAGTGGGCATCGTCCTGCGTAAATCCGCGAACACGGGTCAAGCCGTGCAATTCGCCACTTTGTTCGTACCGGTAAACGGTGCCAAATTCAGCCATTCGAACCGGCAAATCTTTGTAGGAACGAGGTTTGAATTTGTATAACTCGCAGTGGTGAGGGCAGTTCATTGGTTTCAGCATGTATTCTTCGCCTTCCGCAGGAGTTTTAATTGTCTGGAACGAATCGGCCCCGTATTTCTGGAAATGGCCCGAAGTTTTGTACAAATTAATATCACCGATATGAGGCGTGATAACCTGTTCGTAACCGAATCTCTTTTGGACACGTTTCAGAAAGTCTTCAAGTTGCTGACGGAGGATGGCCCCTTTTGGCAACCACATGGGCAAACCCTGCCCAACGTTCTGCGAAAAGGTGAACAGTTCCATTTCCTTGCCAATTTTGCGGTGGTCGCGTTTCTTTGCTTCTTCAATCAATACCAGGTACTCTTCCAGCATTTTTTGCTTCGGAAAAGTTATGCCGTAAACACGGGTTAGCATTTTATTTTTTTCGTTGCCTCTCCAGTATGCACCCGCGATGGAGGTCAATTTGACGGCTTTAATGAATCCGGTATTGGGCAAATGCGGGCCACGGCATAAATCAGTAAATCCACCCTGGTTGTAAGTCGTTATGGTTCCGTCTTCCAGTTCACTGATCAGTTCCACTTTCAGGTTATCACCTTTTGAGCTGAACATTGCAAGCGCATCAGCCTTCGAAATTTCATTCCTGACGATGTCGTGTTTCTCACGCGCCAGTTCAATTATTTTCTTTTCGATTTTCTCCAGGTCTTTCTCGGTCATTTGCTGACCTTCAGGAAGATCAATATCGTAATAAAAGCCATTGTCAACGGTTGGCCCAATCCCAAATTTGGTTCCGGGATAGAATGATTCGATTGCTTCGGCCATGAGGTGTGCCGACGAATGCCAGAACGTTTCCTTTCCTTCGCGGTCGTCCCACATGAACAATTTGATGCTGGCATCCTTGCTGATTTTGCGTGACAGGTCCCAAACTTCGCCATCCACCGAAATGGATAAAACCTCTTTTGCAAGCCTGCTGCTAATTGATTCAGCAATTTCCAAACCCGAAACTTCACTGTCGAATTCCCGGATGCTATTATCTGGTAAAGTAATTTTAATCATCAGTTTTTTCTCCATTAAAAACAGGGTGCAAAGATAATTATTAATAGCTGATAAGGCCAATGTTTTATTAGATTTTCGAAGCTAAAAAACGTTCAAGCGTTTCCTCATTTGAAAAAAGGCCGATACCGATATGTCTAAATTACAGATATATCGGTATCGGCTTGCATGTTATCCTTGCCAACAACTATCGTATTCCCAAGCCGATCCCTGCAGTATAGGAAGTGTATTGTGCTTTATTTATTGACCCGAAGAGACTAAACACCGCTAGTTTTAACCTGAACCCGGCATCCATGCTCATTTTTTTCGATTTAAACATCAGGGCTACCGGGTCGATTAAATCATCTTTTATTGTAAAATTCTGGCCTCCAAGCTGTACCGTGGTATTAACTGTATATTTCCCGATCAGATCGACTGTTGATTCACTGGTACTTTGGGCAATTCCTCCAAAGACGGTTAGGATTCCCAGTTTTTTTGACACCACCAAACCGTATTTTGTCGACATCGTTTTCAGCCTGATCATCTGATTGTTATCATTGGCAAAAGTCACGTAAATATTGTCAGTCCCAAGCCCGGAAGAATTGTTTGTCAACGAACTTTGAGCATTTACTTCCGAATAGCTTCCAAAAACGGATGCGTCGAACGGGAGTTTCTTCAGCATCGGTATCCATTCCATGAAATTATGCTTGACACCAATGCCCCAAAATCCCAGTTTCATTTCATCGCCATTGTTATTGTATTTCATATCAGGCAAATAACGGCCAATTACATCGGTGTGGGGCAGCAACCCAAATCCAAGCTGGGCCATCGGCACCGGAACCAAATTGAGCCCCAACCCATTTGGCGTACTGAACGAAGAAATTGGATTTCCCTGGTTGTCGTTTACCTGCAACCGTGGCCCGGAAACATTTGTTCCGGCAATAGTTGGTGCAATGTTACCACCGCTCTCAACGGTAATATTGGTCAAACCTAGTTTGCTGACATCGAATGTTCTAGCTGCTTCAGGAATTTGAATGGCACTAACGGTAACGGCCAAATCGAAGCCGAACAATTTATGTGTTGCCGCAGAATTGTACCAACCGTTATTTAAACCGTCGCCCAAAGCATAAGCATAGGGTTCCAGATAGGCTTGTATAAGATTGTTCGCATCGGCTTTGCCCCCCTTCAGGAATTCAACCACATCAGTCTGTGCAAACGAGATTTGAACCGCAAAGCCCATTAAAAACAGCAGAAATAGTTTTTTCATAGTGGCAATTTTAGCGTTGGTATTGCAAACCGGAAAGGCCTCTATTAACCTGTCTTTCACAACAAAGATAAGTCTTTATGTGTTCTGCTGGTAATCGGTGGCTTTATTTTTCACACCGCCAACTTTTGGAACAATTCAGGAATATGGGCCCTATTTCTTTTTTTTATCAAAAAAAATTAGAAGTTTTGAACCACAAAAAACGAATCAATATCCGGAAATATGAATCACAGGCTAGGCTTTTTAATCTTACTTTTAAGTATTTCGCTTACAGCGTTCTCGCAGAAAAAAATCGAACTTCAGGATGTAGTAAGTTCCAGAATTTTTACCCCAAAAACCATCTCCGGATTGCGCTCGATGAACGACGGGATGAACTACACCACCGAGGAAGATGGAACTAAAATTGTGAAATACAGCTACAAAACCGGCGAAAAGGTGGAGGTTTTGCTCGATATTTCGAAGCTTGAAAACCCTGGGTTCACCAAATTTAACGACTATTCGTTCAGCAAAGACGAAACCAAGATCCTGTTTACCACAGATAGCATACCGATTTACCGTCATTCGTTTTCAGCTAATTATTTTATCTGGAACCAAACGACCAAAGAAATGACACCCCTTTCGTTAAACGGGGCGCAGCAACTGGCCACCTTTTCTCCTGACGGCGAGCGGGTTGCCTTTGTCAGAAACAACAACATCTTTATCAAGAGCCTGAAATTCGGTACCGAAAACCAGGTGACCCGTGATGGCAAAACAAACGAAATTATCAATGGCGCACCCGACTGGGTTTATGAAGAGGAATTCAGTTTCAGCAAAGCATTTGAATGGTCGCCCGACAGCAAGTTCCTGGCTTACATTAAGTTCAACGAAACCGATGTTCCGATGTTCAACCTTCCGATGTATGAAGGCATGAAACCAGAACTGACTGATTACAAACTATATCCAGGAAATGTAAGTTACAAATACCCAAAAGCCGGCGAGAAGAACTCGGTGGTAAGTGTGCATGTGTACGAGCTACAATCAAAGACCAGCGTGACCGCAGAAATTGGTAACGACTCGGCTCAGTATGTCCCGCGTATAAAATGGACTGCCGATGCTTCCGACCTGGCCATCATGAAAGTAAACCGCTTGCAAAACCAGGTCGATATTGTGCTGGCCAATCCGTTTACCGGCGATACCAGGTCCTTTTTTACCGAGAAAAACAAGCGGTACATCGACGAAAATTTTTACGACAATTTCATCTTTCTTCCTGATAATAAATACATTGTGCTGAACAGTGAGCGAAGTGGATATTCTCAACTTTATCTGTACGACCGTCAGGGCTTTGAAGTGAAAGAACTTACTTCAGGAAATTTTGATGTGACCGAATTTTACGGTTTCGATCCGGTTAAAAAGTTGTTCTACTACCAGGCGGCCAAAGAATCGCCCATGCGCCGGGAAGTTTATTTTGTGAGCCTCGACGGAAAAAAATCAGGGAAACTATCTACATTATCCGGGACTAACCGGGCTGATTTCAGTTCTGGGTTCAAATATTTTATCAATTATTTCAACAGCGCCGAAACACCCAATCTGGTTACCCTGCACGAACAAAACGGCAAACAGATCAGGACATTGGAAGACAACAGCGGATTGAAAAAACTCCTTCAGGATTATGCCCTCAGCAAAAAGGAATTTTTCACTTTTAACACCCCGGAAGGAGTTGATCTGAATGGCTGGATGCTGAAACCCGCTAATTTTGACCCGGCCAAAAAATATCCGGTCCTGATGACCCAATACAGCGGCCCAAATTCGCAATCGGTGCTCGACCGCTGGGAATTGGACTGGAATGATTATCTGGCACAGGAAGGTTTTGTAGTTGCTTGCGTCGATCCACGCGGAACAGGAGCCCGCGGCGAAGAATTTCGTAAAATGACCTACATGCAATTGGGCAAATACGAGTCGGACGACCAAGTTTCGGCGGCCCGCTATTTGGCGACGCTCCCTTTTGTTGACAAGGATCGCATTGCTATCTGGGGCTGGAGCTACGGCGGTTTTATGGCAGCGCTCTGCATGGAAAAAGGCGCCGGTGTTTTCAGAGCCGGCATATCGGTTGCACCGGTTACCAACTGGCGGTTTTACGACAGCGTTTATACCGAACGGTACATGCGCACGCCTCAGGAAAACGCGGATGGGTACGACGACAATTCGCCACTTTCACATGCCGAAAAAATCAAAGGAAATTACCTGATCATTCACGGCTCGGCTGACGATAACGTTCATTTACAGAATACCATGGAATTTACCGAGCGTATGGTTCAGGCCGGTGTCAAATTCGACATGGCCATTTACACCAACCGGAACCATGGCATTTTTGGCGGCAACACCCGGATGCACCTTTACACCCGGATGACCGACTGGCTGAAAGAAAAATTACTGAATAAATAATTTTGGGCAAAAGTTTCAAAATTGAAAGTTTTTGAAGCTTTTCTATGTATTTTTCAGGATTACCATGGTAGCGCCGTAACCGTATTCTTTAAAGCTGGCATCCTGAAAATAATACTTTTTGTATTTGGTACTGAGTTCATTTCGAAGTTCGAGCTTGAGTGTTCCGTTGCCAATTCCGTGGATAAAAACAATCCGGCGGGTTCCGTTTGCAATGGCTGTTTCCAGTTCATTCCTGAACCGCCCCAACTGCACTTCCAGCATATCGTGGTTAGCCAGGCTGCGGGTGTCGTCGAGCAATTCGTGAATATGCAGGTCAACCTCGACCAAATCAGGTGAAACAGTTTTCTTGGTCACCACTTTCGGCAAATCTTTTTCCTGAACAATTTTAGTCAGCTCAGGTTCGGTTAGTTTGGCCACTTCCGTTTCCAGATCAGTTTCGAGCAGCGAAAATACAAGGGCATTTTGCGCGAAATATTTCGTTTTCTCATAGCTGTTCTGGCGGTAAAACTTAACCGGGTTCAGACGAAGGCTTTTCATCACCGGACTTTCCAGTTTCGGTGATTCTTCACGGAAAAATACCAGTTGAAACTGAAATTCGGGAAGTTCATTCAGGTCGAAACGGCTGAAACTTTCGAGGTACCGTTTGCTGTTCGGGTTCATTTTACCGGATTCGACACTGCGGTACAGTTTATTTTTCAGGTGGCTGTAATTGTAAAGCACAAAATTGTTGCTGTTGTTTACCAGGTAAACTTTCAACTCGCCGTCAACCGGATTCACTTCATTCTGTGGCACAAAAGCCAGGTACAAATCCGGAGCATCTTTTCCGGCCACATATTTGGGTTCAGTTCTAACCTGTTCTTTTTTCTCCGGAATTTCTTCAGTTTTTACTGACGGTTTATGTTTGTAAACCCGCCGTTCAGGATCCATCGAAACCGAATCGTCAACGACGACCAGTTCGCTCATCAGGGTTGGAACTTCAAATCCATCGTCGTCCTCCACGCTCACCATCGTTTTGTTGATCACCGATTTAACCACCCCGCCACCCACGGCATTTAAAAACCGAACTTTATCTCCTGCTTTCATCATTCCTGAAATTTTTGCACAAAGCTAACACGAATTTTGACTGAACCGATGGAAACAGTAATTTTGGCGCCTGACACACGATGGAAAACAACAACCGATTACTCGAAAAAGTGCAGGGCATTTCAATTGGCGACTATGCCTACGAATTGCCCGATGCCAGAATTGCCAAATATCCGCTGGAAGAGCGCGACCAGTCGAAACTGCTGGTATGGACGAATGGCCAAATTCAGGATGCGCAGTTTCGTAATTTGGCAAAACATTTACCTGCCAATAGCCTGCTCATTTTCAACAACACCAAAGTTATCCGTGCCAGGCTTCATTTCCAGAAAGAAACCGGAGCGAAAATCGAGATTTTTTGCCTCGATCCGGCCGAACCTGCCGACTACCAGATCGCCTTTCAGACCACCAAAATGTGCGTTTGGAAATGTATGATCGGCAACCAAAAAAAGTGGAAAGGCGAGCGTTTACACAAAATAATCCGGATTGATGAAACCGAAATTGAACTTTCTGCTGAACAAATTCATCCGGAGACAGATAAAAGCCTGATCCGTTTCAGTTGGAATAATCCAGATTTTGAGTTTGCCCGCATCATCGAACTGGCCGGATCGTTGCCCATTCCGCCCTACCTGAACCGAGAAACCGAAGAGAGCGATCTGGAACGCTACCAGACCGTTTATTCCAAAATAAAAGGTTCGGTGGCCGCGCCAACCGCTGGACTTCATTTTACCGAAAAGGTGTTCAACCACCTGAAGGAAGACGGGCACGAACTGGCCGAACTGACTTTGCATGTGGGCGCCGGAACCTTTCAGCCGGTGAAAAGCGAAAACATTTCGGGGCACGAGATGCACGCCGAACACATCTACATCAGCAGCGATTTTCTGAACCAGCTCATTCACCACTCCGGAAAGAAAATTGCCGTCGGGACCACTTCCGTCCGGACACTTGAGAGTCTTTACTGGCTTGGGGTTCAGGCATTCCTGAACCCTGAAATCGGAGTTGACGACCTGAAAGTTTCGCAATGGGAGGCTTATCTGCAGGAAGGTGAAATGATTTCAGGCCTGAAAGCCTTGAAAACACTGGTTAATTTGCTCGACCGTAACCGGATTGATTTTTTGTCGGCATCCACACAAATTATCATCGCACCTGGTTACCGTTTCAGGATAATCGATGGAATAATTACCAACTTTCATCAGCCGCAAAGCACCTTGCTTTTATTGATTTCAGCCTATTTGGGGAATGAATGGCGGACCATTTACGAACATGCGTTGGCCAACAATTACCGTTTTCTGAGTTACGGCGACAGCAATTTATATCTGAAAATTTGAGAATTTGAGAATTTGAGAATTCAAAAAAAAATGCATATCGGATTAAGTCCAACATGCATTTTCTATTTATTGTAAGAAATGATTAAATTCCCAGTGCGGTAATTCCTAGGTAAACCAATCCGGCAATAACCATACTCACCGGTATGGTGAGCACCCAGGCAATAAGCAAATTATTAGCAACGCCCCAGCGAACCGCCGAAAGTCTTTTAGTCATTCCAACACCCATGATTGAACCGGCTATGGTGTGGGTTGTACTTACCGGAACGCCCAAACCCTGAGATACGGCAAACAAGGTAATTGCCCCGGCTGTTTCGGCAGCAACGCCTTCAACGGGAGTAACTTTGGTAATTTTCGTTCCCATTGTTTTTACAATCCGCCAACCGCCCATCATGGTTCCAACCGAAATGGCAGAATAACAGGAGATCGGAATCCACATCGGAACATGCAAATGCTGTTTCCCCATTGCATCAATGGTTTCTGTCACATGAGCCCATTCAGGAACAGCTAATCCACTGGCATTCAGGTGGGCAATATAAACCATCATGGCCGCACTGATGATCCCGATTACTTTTTGTGAGTCGCTACCGCCGTGCCCTAAGCTAAAAGCTCCGGAAGACAGCAGTTGAAGGCGTTTAAACCATTTATTGGCATGATGTGGATTTGCTCTTCGGCATGTCCAGAGAATTACAGCAGAAATAAAATATGCTATGGCCATTCCGATAATTGGAGCCAGAAAAATAAATCCGATCGTTTTCAGGATCACAGCCTGATTGATTACCGTAAAACTCCCGGTATGGGCAACCGCCGCACCTGCAAACCCGCCAATGAGCGTGTGCGACGATGACGATGGAATACCGAAATACCAGGTTAAAAGGTTCCAGATGATGGCGGCAATGATACCTGCAAGAATAACCTGAAGACTGATTACACTTCCGTCAACCGTGCTGGCAACCGTATTGGCAACCTTCAGGTCGAATATCCAATAAGCCAGAAAATTAAAGAATGCGGCCCACAGTACAGCAGGAAACGGACGGAGTACTTTGGTCGAAACCACGGTGGCAATGGAATTGGCTGCATCATGAAATCCGTTGATCAGATCGAACACGAATGCCAAAACAATAATTACAATCAATATGGTGAGCATAGCCTGAAATAAAAAGATTAGTAACTAAATGCTGATCATGAATCAGGCGTATTTTACAAGAATAGTTTTTACGACATCTGAAACGTCTTCAATCTTATTCGAAATCTTTTCAATGTTTAGAAGTATTTCCTTTTGTTTGATCAATTCAATGGGATCTTTTTCATTTTCGAAAAGGCTCGAAATAGCCATGTGATAATACTCGTCAATCCGGCTTTCCATCTTGTTAAGTTCTTTACAGGCTTTTAAGATCTTGTGCGGATTTTTAAAATCTTCGAGCCCGCCAACGGCAACCTTTATCTGCAAACACCCCTGACTAATTTGCGCAACCATTTCTTTCATAAAGCTACTAAAAACAGTGCAGCGGTAAATTTCTATTTTTGTAGATAAACTGTAAATAAGATCCACAACATCATCAATGGTCGAGGTCAGTTCGTTGATGTCTTCCCGGTCGAAAGGTGTGATGAATGAACGGTTTAAAACATCGAAAATCTGATTGGTAAACTCATCTCCTTTCTTTTCGATTGCTTTGATAGCTAATCCTATAGCCCTACGGTCTTCCAATTCCGAAGAATTGATTAGTTTTTCAAGCGCGGCTGATGCTTCAATTGTATTTTCAGCAGCCTGATTAAACATGGCATAAAACTTCTTCTCTTTGGGGATAAAATACTTAAGTAAACCTGAAAAATTCATATCGTTTGTTTTAATGGAAAATCAAGCTCAAAATCGGCACACAAATATGCGAATAAGAATTATTTTGGAGATGATGTTTTTTAATTTTATTGTAATAAAAATGCAATAATAATTCACACAATTAGTTGTTTTGTAATTAATTTGTAATCGTTTTGTAATATTTTTCAACAAAGGAATTATCATTTTATCCGGAAAAAATCAGTCGGACCTAAACTGACATATATCAATTCAGCAAAACCGCACGATTTAATCAGAATTATTACTTTTGCCACACAATAATGCCGGAATACTGCACGTTTCTTCGACATAAATTTTACAAATCAGGTACTTACTTAAATTTACCAACTGTGTTTTTTCTCGGACTATTATCGACACCACTACCCTACTTACTGCTTGCCGCATTTTATTTTTTCGGCTTTGCAATGGGTATGTTCAACAATAGCACCGGAGACGAAGCCGTTGAGACCGTTGCTTCAATTACTATTCCTGCCGAAACCTGTAAAAAATCTCATGAACAGCCTACCTTTTACTACCAACTAAATCAGGTTGTTCCTCAAAATCAAGCCGATACTATTTTATCAGAAAATACATTTTCTTCATTTTTCCCAGATACCGGTCCTGAACATTTTTATATCCCTGATATAAAAATTAAGGGATTCCATTTTTTCGGATTCCGGTTCTCCCGGCCTCCTCCATCAGCTTGCTAAATCACGTAAGCCAGACTTTTTACCATTTCCGGCTTCGGGCAGTTAAATTTCTTTAATTAAAGAAATTGGGTGCAACCATTATTCTACATTATTGTTTTTTTTGCAATCCTGATAAAGATTTTCTTATGATAGGGGTGATTGGTATTAGCTATAAAACAGCGCCGTTAGAGATTCGCGAACAATTTTCATTTACAAAAGAAGAAATAATCCCGTTTTCAGAGCTATTGCAGCAAGAAACTGAAATTGCCGACCTGGTTCTTCTTTCAACCTGCAACCGTACTGAAATTTATTTCTCGCAGGATAAACACGATAATCAGACAGCGTTTGAGTTGATGTACGAAGCAATCAAAAAATTCAAGGGAATTTCTGATCATTGCTGGCAAAACTTTTATCACAGTTCAAACACGGGTGCTGTGCGCCATTTGTTCGAAGTTGTCTCCGGACTCGATTCGTTGATCATTGGTGAAGACCAGATTATCGGACAAGTTAAGGATGCTTACCTGACCTGTACTGAATTGGCCCTGACCGACGCTGTTTTGATGCGCCTTTTTCAGAAGTCATTCGAAGCCGGAAAACGTGTGCGTACCGAAACAGGCATCAAGCTGGGAATTACTTCGGTAAGCAGCGCTGCCGTAGAAATGTGTGCAAGCCTGCTCAACGGGGTTAACGACAAATCGGTGATGTTGGTTGGCGCTGGCGAAACCGGGAACCTGGCCCTTCAGAATATTTTCAAAAAAGGAGTGAGGCAAATCGCAGTTTCAAACCGGACCATCGAAAAAGCTGAAAAGACTGCAACCAAATACAACGGACTGGCCATCCCGTTCGAATCATTTCAAAAATATTTACACGGCTTTGATATTGTGATGATTGCGACCGCTTCACCAACACCGGTCATTACGGTTGAAATGATCAAACAAAACCAAAAAATCAGGCCCGACCACAAACAGGTTTATATCGATCTGTCGGTCCCCCGAAATATTGAAAGCGCTATTGCCGAACTCGAAAATATTGAATTACTGTGCGTTGACGACCTTCAGGAAATTGTGGCACAAACGACCGAAAAAAAGAAAGAAAGTGCCGAAAAAGCCCGGGTCATTTTAGATGAAGTTGTTGCCGATTTTTCCGAATGGCTTGCCAGCAGGTCACTCCGCCCGGCCATCAACACAATAACCACTAATCTTCAGGCCATTAACCAGGAAGAACTCTCGACCTACCGCAAAGTAAATACTCCTGAAATGCAAAAAATAGTGGACGATTACACCCAACACCTTACCCAGCGATACACCCGGTTACTGATAAAAAATTTGAAAGATTTAACCGATAACGGAAAAAATGTCGATTCACTCAAAATCATCAATGATTTATTTAAATTCGTCTAAAATATTTTGAAAGCAAATCCACTTGGTTTGCTCTTGATTGATCGGAATGAAAAACACAATACGCATCGGTACCCGTGGCAGCCAACTTGCACTCTATCAAGCAAAAAAAGTAAAAGCCACGCTAGAAAATATCTTTCCTGACCTTCAGGTTGACCTGAAAATTATTAAAACCAAAGGAGATAAAATTCTGGATGTTGCCCTTTCGAAAATCGGCGACAAAGGTTTATTCACCAAAGAAATTGAAAATGAGCTGGTCGATGGCCGTGTTGATCTGGCCGTTCACAGCCTGAAAGATTTGCCCACAACCCTGCCCGAAGGGTTAAAATTGGGTGCCGTTTTGGAACGGGGCGAATTCCGCGATGCGCTGGTGAGCAAAAACGGGAAGAAACTTGCTGAACTTGGCACCGGCGACGTAATTGCCACATCCAGTTTGCGCCGTATTGCCGGGCTCCTGAAACTGAACAACCAAATCACGGTCAAAGATATTCGCGGAAATGTGAATTCGCGCCTGAAAAAAATGGAAGAAGGCTATTGCGACGCCATGATCATGGCCGCTGCCGGACTTCAGCGACTTGGGCTGGAAGAATACATTACCGAAATTATTGATCCGGAAATGATTATGCCAGCAGTCAGCCAGGGGGCAATTGCCATTGAAACCAGGCAAAATGATCCGGAAATTGATGTCCTGATGGGAAAAATAAACCACCCTGAAACCTGGAATGCCATTACCGCTGAACGGGCTTTCCTGGCCCGGCTCGAAGGTGGTTGCCAGGTTCCTCTCGGGTGTTTTTCGAAGGTTGAAAACGGGGTACTCAACCTGGGAGGATTCGTTGCCTCGGTTGACGGGACTCAGTTTATCAGGGAAAACATTTCAGGAGAAATTAGCAAAGGCGCAGAAATTGGCATCCAACTGGCGGAAAAAATGCTCGAAAAAGGAGCAGGGGAAATCTTGGACCAAATCAAAACAACCAATCATACTCACTAAACCAAATGGGTAAACTACTCGAAAATAAGATATTTATTTCGACCAGGCCTGCCGAACAGTCAGCCGAACTGGAAAATCATCTCACTGAAGAATCGGCCACGCTGTTTTCAATGCCCACAATCGATGTCAGGCCTTTGCCGCTCGACGATTTTGGTTGGGCTCAATTAAAAAATCTCGATCGTTTTAACTGGATTGTATTTACCAGCCCGAACGGGCTTCGGTTTTTTTTCGACCGGCTGTTCGAACTTCAGAATCATTACAGCCTTCCGGAGCGTTTAAAAATTGCTGTCGTTGGCAAAAAGACAGCTTCCCACCTGGAATGTTACGGCACATCAGCCTCGTTCATTAATTTGGGAAATACGGCTGAAGATTTTTCTGCCGATTTCATCAACCGCGTAAATCAGGGCGAACGTGTACTTTTCCCGATTGGCAACCTGGCCCGATCGGTTATCGAGGACAAAATATCCAAGAAGGCAGAATGCACCCGCGTGCTGTTTTACGAAACTGTAATGCCAAAAACCGTTGATAATGAAATATTAAGCCTCATCGTAAACGATCAGTATGACCTGATCGTACTCACCAGCCCTTCGGGGTGCAACAACCTGCTCAGGCTCTTAGACGGGAAATCTGATCCATCGCAGCTCCGGCTGGTCTGCATCGGGCAAACTACTTCTGCCGAAGTCATTCGAAACGGGCTGGAACCACTGATAACAGCCGGTACCGCCAATTCGCAGGGAATATATTCGGCCATACTCAATTATTTTCAAAAAAAATAACTTTAAAAATCAGAATTATGTCATTTCCAATAACACGGCTCAGGAGGTTAAGGCAAACTCCTGTTCTACGCAACCTTGTCCGCGAAACTGTTCTTACCCGCGACGATCTGGTCATGCCACTTTTTGTTTGCCCTGGAACAGGTGTTAACAACCCGATTTCTTCAATGCCCGGTAATTCTCAGCTTTCAGTCGATTTGCTGGTTGAAGAATGCCGCCGGCTTTATGGCATGGGCATTCAGGCAGTCTTGCTTTTCGGTATTCCCGAACACAAAGACGAACACGGCCTGGTTGCCTGCGAACACAATGGGATTGTGCAACAGGCCGTTCGTGCCATCAAAAGCGCTTTGCCCGATTTGTACGTCATTGCCGACGTTTGCAATTGCGAATACACGACTCATGGCCATTGCGGAACCATTGTTGACGGCGACGTGCACAACGACCTCACGCTGGTCACTCTTGCAAAACAGTCGGTTTCGTTGGTTCAGGAAGGCGTCGATATGGTTGCACCGAGCGACATGATGGACGGACGTGTGGGCGCCATCCGCAAAGCGCTCGACGAAAATGGCTTCTACAACACGCCAATCATGGCTTATTCCGCCAAATATGCCTCCGGATTTTACGGGCCATTCCGCGAAGCAGCCGAAAGTGCACCGAAATTCGGCAACCGCTCAACCTACCAGATGGATCCGGCCAATGCCAACGAAGCATTGCGCGAAGTTGCCCTCGACATTGAAGAAGGTGCCGACATTGTGATGGTAAAACCGGCACTAAGCTATTTGGACATCATCCAGCGCGTAAAAACAAATTTCAACATTCCGATTGCTGCCTACAACGTGAGTGGCGAATATGCCATGGTAAAAGCTGCGGCAGCCAATGGGTGGATCGATGAAAAACGGCTGGTCCGCGAAATCCTGACTTCGATCAAACGTGCCGGATCAGACATCATTATTTCGTATCACTCGCAGGACATTGCCAAAGAGCTTTAAGATAAGCCCCTTCCCGTTCCCCAAAATGAGGAAAGTTTTCGGCAGTGATATGCCAAAATCGGCGATAAACCCAATTAAAAAGAAATTTTGACACACTAGCAAAGATTTATACATCATATTCATTTTGGGCTTTTTTTAGCCCTCCCTTTCGGGGAGGGTTTGGGAGGGGCTTCTTGCTTTAAAAATCACAACATGAAAAATTACACCCAAAGCATTGCGGCTTTTCAGGAAGCACAAAAACACATTCCGGGCGGGGTAAATTCTCCGGTCCGGTCGTTCAAAAGTGTTGACGGTGATCCGCTTTTCATTGCCAGCGCCAAAGGTGCAAAGGTTTTCGACATCGACGGGCACGAATACATCGACTATGTAGGTTCCTGGGGACCGATGATTTTGGGCCATGCCCATCCCGACGTGATCATGGCCATCCAAAAAACAGCCGCCAAAGGAACCAGTTTTGGCGCCCCCACCCTGCTCGAAACAGAAATGGCCCTGCAAATCAAAAAGATGGTGCCGTCGATCGACAGTATCCGCATGGTCAACTCCGGAACGGAAGCCACGATGAGCGCACTCCGCCTGGCACGTGGATATACCAGCCGCGAACTGGTCGTTAAATTTGAAGGTTGCTACCACGGGCACAACGACAGTTTCCTGATTAAAGCCGGTTCCGGAGCATTGACATTCGGTACCCCAAATTCTCCCGGCGTTACTGCCGGAACGGCAAAAGATACCCTGACAGCCAGGTACAACGACCTGGATTCAGTGAAAGAATTGTTTGTCCGTTATCCGGAACAGATAGCAGCAGTAATTCTCGAACCCGTTACCGGCAACATGGGTGTTGTTATTCCGACGCCTGAATTTATTCAGGGAATCAGAGACCTATGCACCAAATACGGATCAGTCCTGATCTTTGACGAAGTGATGACCGGGTTCCGCCTATCGAAAGGTGGTGCCCAGCAAATACTTGGAATTACACCCGACCTGACTTGTTTCGGTAAAATTATCGGTGGTGGACTTCCGGTTGGCGCTTATGGCGGCAAACAGGAAATCATGGACAAACTTGCGCCGAAAGGTCCTGTTTACCAAGCCGGAACACTTTCTGGAAACCCGCTGGCCATGTCAGCCGGACTTACCACGCTGAAAATTCTCGACGAAACCGATGGTTTTTACGACATGCTCGAAGAAAAATCGGCACAACTGGGCGAAGGCATCAAAAAATGCCTGGCCGACCTGAATTTTCCGGGAGTGTTTAACCGCGTTGGATCGATGTTTACCTTGTTTTTTACTGAAGAAGATGAAGTAAATTCGTTTGCCGATGCTTGTCGTTGCAACACAGCCACCTACGCCAAATACTTTAAAATGGCATTGGAAAGCGGTATCTACCTGGCTCCTTCGCAGTTCGAGGCCGGATTTATGTCGGCTGCCCACACCGCTAAAAAGATCGACAAAACCATCGAAGCAACTTACGAGGCACTGAAAATATTGAAACAATAGTTAGCTGGCAGTCATAGTGCTCATTAGCAAGGTTTTAACTTCTGAACACTGCGAATGAAAACTGAATACTTTTCACTAAAAAATAAACAAACTGGCAATTGGCAAAAGTATTTTTGCAAACACAAATGGTTCCCATTCAACTCTGGCAGATTTTTTGAAGGAAGTAATTTTGCTGAAAAGAATGACCAAACATATTCAGCAAAAACAGAAAACAATTTAAACTCATTGCCATGAAAACAAAAATTGGAATTTTAGTATTCACACTAATTGCTCCCCTAAGCAATCTTCAGGCCCAGGACAGAATAACCGCCAAAGCGGTCAGCTACGACATTAGCGACAACCTCGATCTGGAAGCAGTGGCCACGTTATTTGGGAAATCGAGAAACCTGGAAGAATTTGAGCAAAGGTTAAACGATCCGCAGGCTCAGATTTCGAACCTGGATTTAAATCAGGATGGATATGTGGACTACCTCCGGGTTGTCGAAGATCAGGAGAACGGAATTTCTGAAGTTGTAATTCAGGCCGTTTTGGGCGATAATGAATTTCAGGATGTTGCCACCATTGAAGTTGAGAGGAATAATAATAGGAATCCCAATGTACAAATCGTTGGCGACCCCTATTTGTATGGCCCCGATTACATCCTGCTCCCTGTTTTTGTTCGTCCTCCGTTAATTTTCAGTTTTTTCTGGGGACCGGCTTACCGGCCATGGCATTCACCATACTACTGGGGATATTACCCACCCCGGTTTCATTACTGGAGGCCAGTGGCAACGTTTAGGTACCAGAGAAACGTGTACAATCATATAAATACCAGAATAACTTACAATTACACCACAGTAAGGTTATTTAATGGCCCGCACAATACGCCCAATCACTTCAGGAGAAATGATTGGGCAACCAAATACCCTGACCGCTCATTCGACAGGCGGAATGAAGGCTACCAAAACAAAATTGAATTAAACCGCAGAAGGTCATCAAATATTGGTAACGACGTCCGGATTTCCAACGACCGGCAAGTTCAGAGGCAAAGACCTGCTTCATTCGGGAATCAACCTGAAAAAAAAGCCTTTGAGACAAGGCCATCGGAACCAATTCGACAACCACGTCAGAACAATGTAGTTACCAGGCCAAACAACCGCGTTGAGAAGCAAACGAATGCACCGGTTTCAACACAAAAAACTGAATCGGGACACAACCGGATCAGGTCAACCCAACAGGCAAGACCTGAACAAAGAATAGAAAGAAAACAGGCCATCGAAAAAAGAAAAGAATTGAGAAAAGAAGCTGAAAAAAGGAGAAGAACAGAATAATAAGTAATAAGAACAATTTATAAAGTTGACTCACCCCAAGCCGACTTCAGGCGGCTTCTCCCCTCTCTACACGTAGAGAGGGGAAGAGCGAGCTTGCGAGCTGAAGGGTGAGTCGGAATAAAGGAGACCAAAAAACACGACATTATTTCATTTTTGAAACTTAAACTATAAAACACAAATCAATTTTGACCACAAATTCAATCCTACTGAAAACACTCCAAGGAGAGAAAACTGAACGGCCACCCGTTTGGTTTATGCGGCAGGCCGGACGGGTGTTGCCCTCGTACCTCAAAATCAAGGAGAATTACACCTTCTGGCAAATGATGCAAAACCCACAAATCGCGGCGAAAGTAACGCTACTTCCAGTTGTTGATTTGGGCGTGGATGCCGGAATCCTTTTTTCTGATATTTTAGTTATTCCTCATGCGCTGGGAATGGGACTTGAATTCAACGACAGCGGACCGTTGTTCGATCAGCCACTCGCTTTCCGCCAAAACCCGCTGGCGGGGCTTCAGCCCGATGCGACAAAGTTGAATTACATTTATGCCGTAATTGACGAAATAAACCGTACCAAATCCCAGGATACTCCTTTGATTGGCTTTTGCGGTGCGCCTTTGACCGTTTTGTTGTTTATGCTTCAGGGACTTGGCCGGAAAGGTGATTTCCCGGAAGCCATCAGATTTATTTACCAGAACAAGGAAACCACCCGGAAGCTGATTGAGGTGGTTACCGAACTATCAATCGTGTACGCGCTCGGACAAATTGATCATGGAGTGGATGTTTTCCAGTTGTTCGATACTCACGCCGGATTGATTCCCGCTGATTTGTACCAGGAATTATTCATGCCGTCAATCAGGAAAATAGCAGCTGCCGTGCGCGAAGAAGACATTCCGTTTATCTTTTTCCCGAAAGGGCTCGGAACCGGCATTGCACAAATTACTCCTGAAGATTGCGACTTTTTGAGCATCGACTGGCAAACACCGCTCGGTTTGGCCCGGAAATTAGTCGATCCGAAGATCGGACTTCAGGGAAATGTCGATCCCCGGCTTTTATACGCCAGTCAGCCTGAAATTGAAAAAGAACTTCAACCGTACATTGAATTTGGTAAAAACAATCAAAACTGGATTTTCAACCTTGGACACGGTTTTATGCCCGGCATTTCGTTCGAAAATGCAAAGTTCCTCGCCGATTGGGTGAAACAAACCGACTGGAAAAGATAAAAGAGTTGCGTGTTCCGAGTTACGGGTTTCGAATCAACACCCGCATTTCGCAACACGCAACCCGTAACCCGTAACATTTTAATCATGATTAACCGCGAATTACTCGAAAAATACAACCATCCGGTTCCCCGGTACACCAGCTACCCGCCCGCTAATTTCTTTACGGAAAGCTTTGGCCCGACAGATTACCTGAAGGCAGTTGAGGAGTCGAACAAGTGGAACCCGCATAACATTTCCATTTACATTCACATTCCGTTTTGCCTGAAATTGTGCTATTTTTGCGGGTGCAATTCTTACGCACTCCGGAAGGAAGAGGTCGTTGAAGCCTATCACAAAGCCCTGATTCAGGAAATTA
>JBBIHV010000061.1:0-21073 GCA_037446835.1 Sunxiuqinia sp.
AAAATTTATTGCATTCTTAATCGCTAAATAAATGGAAATTTTGTATATTTATATACTTGAGGGCAATTACTATGCTCATTTTAACTTTTGAGATATCCTCAGGTTCAGGATTATACGATTTCGTTCCGATCAGCCTTACAACCGGTAAGGATTAAAATGATTCTTTCGTATGTCGCCTGTGATGTACGGTAACATTTGTTTTTTTTTAACTTTAGGTTTTCTTTTTTGTTACATCCATACTTTTTTAAGCAAACAAGAGGAAGTCAAATGACAACTTATCAGTATCAAGCATTTCAAATAAAATGCACTTTTATTATTTCATTAATCCTTGTTTACAGTTCTGCTTTGGGAATTGCAAATAAGGTTGTAACAAATGACCTCTCGGGACTGAAAACCGGACAATTTTCTTCAAGATTTGTATCGGATAATGCGATTGACCTCTTTCAGTCCAAAGATCAACGGTTTGAATCGGCCACAAATATAACCACTGAAAAATTACAAAATAAAAAAACAAACATCCCAAGCCATTCATTTTCAGCCGAATTATCAGCATTTCAATTGCAGACCTATCCATTCTTTCCGAAGATTTTCGTCGGTAACGGTATTGATCACATGAATATCAACCTGGTAAATTTAAACCAAACAGGGCTACTGGTTGGCGACGAAATTGGAGTATTTGATGGAATATATTGTGTCGGTTCGGCACTAATTGAAGATAAAAACATAACCGGTAACAACATAAGCATCCCTGCCTCGGCCAACGACACCATTGCAAGCCAGCCAAACGGGTATATCGATGGTCACAAGATTACCCTGAAATTATACCGTTCCGGAACGGTTTATCAACTTTACTTTCAAACGGTAAACAATAGTCAGGATATTTTTGTACGGGGTGGCTCCATGTTTGCCTTAATCAATTTTTCCCAATCGACGGGCCAATTTCGAGCCAATCAGGCAGAAACAATCAAAATGTATCCCAATCCATTTGACAACCGGTTAACCATAGAATTAAATTTCCCAAACGAACAGCAACTTAAGGTTCAAATATTTAATCAAATGGGGGCACTTGTCCTCACTTTGTATGATGGAAAGATTTTCGGAAGCCTTATCCTGAATTGGGATGGCAAAGACAGCAACCAAAACTTGGTATCTTCTGGAACATATTATTGTAAAGTTAATGAAAATATGTTCAAAATAATTTTTAAACCGAATAAATAGCCCTAATCCCAACATTCTTAAAACTTACCTAAGAACTTGTTCTTGAGACAAATGAATCTCATTTTCTCAAAACCGACTGTATGCCGGAAAGTCACTTTAGTGACCTCGTTGATTTAATGCCGATGACGACCGGATGCAAAACAACCGAAAATGTCACCTAAATCGTCTTTCGCCGACAGTTGTTTTCCCAATTTATCTTCTTCACTAGCTATTCAGGACACCATGTAGCGGGAAAATCATTTTTATTCTCCGAACATGCCCTGCCCCGATTTGCTCATTTCTCTCCTGTTTAACGTTTACAAAAATTCATATCCTTCAAAGCAAATTGACATTTTTTAAAACCCTACAAATATGAAAAAGTGTATCCTTTTATTTTTTGGTGCAATCCTTCTTTCAATCGGAACTTATGCACAAACGAATTTAAGTAGTCATTTTACAGTAAACACTACTTTGACAGCAGCCAACAGCCCCTACGTGGTAACCACATCCCTAAATGTAAATGCCGGAGTGACTTTAACCATCGAAGACGGGGTTGAAATCAGATTCAATCAGGGAGTTTACCTTCAGGTTTTCGGAACCTTGAATGCTACCGGCACAAAATTTACGGCCAACGGAAGCACCAACAAAGGGTTCTGGGATGGCATTTACGTTTCGTACGAGTACAATGCGGCAACCGGTTCGGTAACCCTCGACAATTGTACCCTTGAATACGCGGGAAACCTCTACGCGCGAAAAGGACAACTTACACTGAAAAATTCGACAATTAATAATTTTTCAGGATATGGCGTTCAGGTATCCAGCCAGGGAACTTTGAACATTGACAACACAACAATTAAAAATACGAATTACCCCATTTATTTCTATGGCCCCGGAATATTGGCCGCTGGGAATAATTTGACCTTAACCGGAAATGCCAATGATTACGTACTTCTGAATTTTAACGACATACCCGGAAACTTTTATATGCCAAACTTAGGCATCCCGTATTATTGCTATACTTTGAGGGTAACCGAAACCGGAAATCTGATGATTTCGCCCGGAGTTACACTAAAATTTATGAACTGTGACCTTACCGTCAGAGGGAAAATTAAAGCCCTTGGAACTCCAGAAAAACCGATCTTATTCGATATGCACCCCGGAGCATCATACTGGCTGGGAATTAACATAACCGACAGTGCTATTGATACAGCCTGTATCTTTCAGAATTGTATCTTTCAAAATGCAAAATACGATTACGACTATTATTGCGCGATGGAAATCAACGCAGCCTCGCCCTCCTTCGAAAACTGCAAATTTATAAACAACTGTCGCAGCCTGTTTATTACCGGAATAAGCAAGCCCACTTTTACCAATTGCAATTTTGGCCCATCGACCAATTTAAACGGTGAATCGTACAACATAGCAATGGATATGAACACCAACATCGATTTCTCGACTGATTCGCTCACGTTTAACAACAAGGAACTCCGGACAGTCAGAATCATTGCATCAACGGTTATCGACGATGCCCATTTGAAAAAGATATCATTTAAAAACATTGATAACATTAGCTATTGTCTTTATGGAACGACAACTGTTCTGGATACAGCATCTCTGACAATCGATCCGGGCGTTGTGATCAAATGCCGTGATTACTCCTCCATGATTACCGCCAACGGTACTTTAACCGGAATTGGGACTGATGCCGAACCAATTATATTCACCCATATTGCCGACGACAACTACGGAAATCCGAAGGACTCACAAAATGATGGGAATAACATTCCGGGCAACAGCAATTCAGGCCGGATTGCCATTTACGGAGCCAAAACATCGAAAATTGAAAACTGGAAAATAAACTTCGCCGGTTACAATTCTGATAATTGGGCAGTGTATGTATCGAATAGCAATATTGTCAGTAAATGTGAGATCAAAAACTCCTACCGGGGAATCTACTTCAGCGACAATGCACAGATCCTGAATTGCTCGTTCTCAAATATTAACTATTTCCCGGTTGGTCGATTTGTAAATCAGGGATCGCCCGTACTTTTGGGGAACACCGTCTCTAATGTTGGAATCATTGGAATTTTGATCGCTGATTTTGGAACCGATTCGCCCACACTGAAATCGATGGACTTTGCCGGGTTCAGTAATGTGGCCTATATTGTGGAATCGACAAGAACAATTGCTGCAGGAAATGTAGTAACGGTTGAACCGGGAGTGGTTTTAAAATTTAATACAAATGCAACATTCACCATAAACGGCGCACTGAAAGCCATCGGAAAAGCAAACAACAAAATCATTTTCACTTCGCTGAAAGATGATTCGGCAGCCGGGGACAGCAACAACAACGGAACAGCTTCAACTCCGGCTTCGGGCGATTGGTGGGGCTTTGATTATTCAGGAACAGCCAGCGCAACCAACAATATCCTTAAAAACTGCGAAGTCCGTTATTCAGGAAATTATTACTGGAGCGGGAACACCGCTGCATTGAGAATGACTGACTGTCATGTCGTTATGGATTCAATCAAAATGAATTTCATTAACCGATCTGCACTGGGTATTTTCGGCAATGCCAATCCTCTGGTAACCAACAGCCAGTTCTACAATCTCGACAATGCACCGATTTACATGGACATGTTCTCGAACCCGACTTTGACCGGGAACAAAGTCGCCAATGTTCCAAGGATCGGGCTGTTGATTCACGGCCAAACCATTAAAGGAACTATACCTGTGAGGAGTTTTGCAGGATATGATACCATCACTTATATTATGGAAGAAAACATGACCGTTGCCGACGAATTAACCATTCCGGCAGGTCTAACTTTTAAAGGCCCCGCTGCCTGGTATATCCGGGGCAAACTCAACGTTCAGGGAACGGCTGAAAAGCCGGTTGTGTTCACAACACAGGAAGACGATATGTACGGCAACCCCAAAGATTTGCAACAAAATGGGGCAACCGGTTTGAATAACTCCGGAAGCTATTTTATTTTCTACGATGAATCGAATGATGCCAACACCATCGATCATGCCATCTTCCGCTATTCGGCCACAACACCGGTGCAAATGACCAATGCCTCGCCCAAAATACTGAATACAAAATTTGAAAACCTGGCTTATGTTGGCGTTTCATTAGCCGGGTCAAGCACACCTTCAATAAACAATTGCACCTTCAATAACATTCCATTCCCGTTCACAACCTCATTGGTAACCTATCCTGCTGAAACAACCGGAAATGTTATTTCAGGAACAACCGGAAGGGCCGTCCGCGTTACCGATGAAACGCTGACCCAGAATGTTACTCTCGTTAAACGCAATTTTGCCGGCATAACCAACATCCCGTATGTCTTCCAGAACTACACCGTTGGAACCGGAGCTGTACTAACCATCAAACCGGGCATTGTTTGCAAGTTCGGACAGAATGGCTACCTGAATGTCCAGAATGGGTTGATTGCCAAAGGAGGTAATTCGACCGACAGCACCATCGTGTTTACAGCCGACCGTGACGATTTTTACGGTGGGGACACTTATAACGACGGCGATGCAAATCAGCCTTCAAATGGGTACTGGCAGGGAATCTACTTCTACAACCAATCGATTGACGAAAATTGCATACTGGAAAATTGCATTTTCAAAAATGGTTCATACGTTTATTATCCCTATTATGATTGGGGTGCACCCAACTGCCGGGGAGTTGTAACCTTAAACAATGCTTCACCAAGCATAAAAAACTGCCTTTTTGAAAGTGACTATTTTGGAATTATTTCCGTTGGAACTTCCTTGCCTAAAATCACAACCTGCGATTTTGTTGGCACAGACCCCAATTATGGATATGGAATTTGGAATCAAACTGCAACAAATACGGTGACTGCCGAAGGCTGCTGGTGGAACAGCAACACAGGGCCAATAAACGCTTCCAATCCTGGAGGAACCGGAGAGCGGGTTTCAAACTATGTCGATTTTGCGCCATGGGCAATGCAACTGGCCAAACCGGTACTGGGCGATGTGAGCTTAAACGGTGAAGTAAAACCGTACGATGCCTCACTGGTCCTGCAATATGCAGCCGGGAACATCACGTTAACCGACAAACAAAAAAGTGTGGCCGATGTGAGCGGCAACGGCATAATTTCGGCCTACGACGCTTCGCTCATCTTGCAATACAGTGTCGGGTTAATCAGCAAATTCGATCAGTTAGGGACAAAATCGGCGCTGGTGAACGACCTTGCAACTGTTTCATATCCTGACCTGATTAGCGAACCGGCAAAAAAAGCATTCGAAATCCCGGTAACAATTTCAACCACACAAGGGATAAAAGCGCTGGATTTGAAATTTGCCATCAATAAAGACCATGTGAAATTCATTCAACTGGACAAATCGAAATTACCAGCCGGAATATCCATCGAAACCGGGTTTAATGCACAAAATAGTGAAATCACGATTTCAATGGCATCGGCCTACGATTTGAATTTGGTCAACCAGTCATTCGTCCTTGATTTTGAATTTCAGGATTCAGGCATCAGCGAATCGACGTTTGGACTGACATTCGCCATGGCAAACGACGATTACCTGAACAACATGCCTTCGTTTGCCCTGATCAGCAGCAGAGCCGACGTAACCGGCGCCGGCATTCAGCCAACCCGGATGAAACCTTTGGCATACACCGATCAGGATGGGATCCACGCCCATTTCGAACTGTCAAAATCAAATCAGGACCTGTTCATCCAGGTTGTTGACTTAACAGGACGGACACTTTACAAAAAAGATGTAAAAGGCTTGAATTCAGGCTTGCAATATTTTATCCTGCCATATACTGATTTTATTAACCCCGTCAGGGGCATTTATATCCTGAACATGAAAGCTGAAGACTTCAGCTTTTCAAAAAAACTTCTGATAAAGTAAACAATCCGAAAATATAGATACCGGATTTTCCGGAGTCTGTTTTATTTGGACTGCACACATTTTAGATGAAACAGCAGTCGTGCCAGAAACCAGAACAAAATCTGTTTCAGGCATTTATGCATTACTGGAAACATTACCAGACACTAAAATAAAATTTATACAGATGAACAAATTTATCAGATATATAATTGCCCTCAGCTTATGGACCTGGTGCATAATCGTACTATCAGCTGGTACGAGCCGCGCATCGGCGACCATCGGATTTAGTATCCAGGGGGCGACAGTTTTAGAAAAAGACACCTTTGTCATAGCGGTAAAAGCCGACTCGTTGCTAACAGGGAAAAGCGTTTTTGCCTTTCGTCTTGGCATCTCGTACAACTCCGATTACCTTGCATTTCAAGGCATCGATTCAGTCGGCCCTGTCCTGAAAAATTGGGGATTGCCGACCTTCAGCAATAAAACCAATGGAAGAATTATTCTTGCCGGGGCTGGTTCAACGGCCCTCTCCGGAAACGGGAACGTGCTTTATCTCAAGTTCATAGCCTTGCGCAGCGGGGGGACTTACATCAGTAACATTTCAGGAGAAAGTTACCTGAACGAAGGTACGCCTGCAATGACGCTTAACAATGCTTACATTCAGGCAAACGGACGCTCCTACCCCGACATCTATCCGGATGATTACCAGCTATTTGTCGGCGACGAGATGCAGATGCACGTGAACGGCGGCGCAACCCCGTATATTTACAGCACCGTTGATACCGCCATTGCCGTGATCAGCAACCAGACTATGGTAAAAGCCAAAGGGCCTGGAATGACCAAAGCATTTGTAACCGACAAGGATGGCGAAAAATCGTACATGACCGGGAATATTGATGTTCGGGCAGTAAAACTTACGGCCATGCGAAGCAATGCCTGGCCAAAAGACACCTTTTATTTGCCCGTGAAAATTGAAGTTGCCCCGGGCACAAAAATCTATTCGGGGTACTTTGAACTTACCTATAATGGAAATGTCCAGGGCATCAGTGAAAGTGCAAGCCCCGGCGATTTCAATATTTCCGTTCAGAACAATACCTACTCAAACCTGATGAAAGTCTCGTTTGCGTCAGCTTCGGGAATTACCGGAAGCGGGCTTCTTTGCTACGTGGGGTTCAAGGCCATCAACAGCGGAAACCATTATTTTGAATTCCAGAATGTCGGGTTCAATGAAAACCTCCTTGCATTTACCTACCACGATTATGTCCAGGTTTATATTCTGCCATCGTTAACAATTTCGCCAAACAGCGGAACCCTGATGTGGGGAACAACCCAGAAAATTACCGTGACCAACGGAACACCGCCCATGACCTATGCCGTGTCGGATAACCAAAAGGCAGAAATCGACGTGCAGGGCAACCTGAAAGGTTTATCGGGAGGAAAAGTTCAGGTAACAGCTACCGATTTTCACGGGGCAACCAAAACCAGCGGCGATTTTTTGGTACTCGACAACCAATTTTCCATCGTCAATTCAGATGGAGTCCTGGATAAAATTACCCGTGTCCCGATATCAACCTCCCTCCTGCCAACAGGAAAACCAATTTACGATTTCGACGGGACCATTTCATTTAATGAAAGCGACCTTGATTTTATTGGCCTGGAAGCCGTGGATGCCAATATGCTGACCGAATATGTCAAAACCGGAAACTCGGTACACATTGTTGGCGCTACCAGTTCCGGAATTCAGTCAGGGATAATCTGTTACCTCCAATTTAAACTGAAGAATACATTGGCATTGAGCCAAAAGACAACCATCGTGCTAAATTCGCTCTCGGCCAACGAATCGTCCTTGTATTCAACACTTTTAAACGGGCAGGTTACCCGCGTTGAACAATTGAGTTACCGTCCGGTGGCCAAAGCCGGGCTGAACAAATCAGTTCCTGAAGGCGAAACTGTTCAACTCGACGGTTCTGAATCTTATGATCAGGATAATAACCCGATAACATTTTCGTGGCGGTCGCCTGCCGGGATACACCTGAACGACAGCACCCTGAAAAAGCCAACATTTGTTGCCCCTGAAGTCAAGGCGAACACCAATTATACGTTTACACTGTTGGTAAACGACGGCACTTCCGACTCCGATCCTTCAACGGTAACCATAACTGTGCTTCAGGTAAATAAACGGCCTGTTGCCAATGCCGGGCCCGACAAAAGTTACAACGAAGGAACTTCGGTTTCGCTCGACGGGAGTACGTCGTCTGATCCCGACCAGGATGTAATCTCGTACAAATGGACCTCTTTGGACGGCATCATTCTTTTCGATCCACTGGGCGCAGTTCCTTCATTTATAGCGCCCCAGGTAAATGCCGACAAAACCTATCGTTTTAAGCTCGAAGTTGCCGATGGCGTTCTCACTTCAATTCCCGACACGGTTGTAATTACGGTTTTGAACCTGAACAAAAGGCCGGTAGCTTTTGCCGGAGGCGACCAAACGGTGAACGAAGGATCGCTCGTACAACTCGACGGATCGATGTCGTCGGACCCCGACAACGAAGCCATTACCTACAAATGGGTTGCCCCGCCAATGATTGTTCTATCGTCGGCAACGGTTAGCAAACCCACGTTTACCGCTCCGATGGTACAACACGATTCGATCCTGGTCATTTCACTGGTCGTCAACGACGGGCATATCAATTCGGATACCGACAAGGTTTCAATCACGGTAAAAAACCTGAATATTTTAAGTACCGAAGCACAAATCCTTCAGGCACAACTTTCCGGGGCCGATTCAGTAAAAGTTGATCAGGCCACGCTTCAGGTCATTTTGTACCTGCCTTACGGAACCGACCCACGTGCCCTGGCGCCGACATTCCAAATATCGCCCAAAGCGGCCATCGTTCCAGGAAGTGGTTCAATCCGGAATTTTTCTTCACCGGTTGCCTATACCGTAACTGCCGAAGACTTATCAACGAAAAAAACGTATTCGGTCAAAGCTTTTGTTCCGACCGTCACCCTGAAACGGACACTCGCAGCCGGATGGAACTGGATTTCGCTGAGCGCAATCCCTTCCGACCTCAAAGTGGGCAGTGTCCTGGGGAGCCTTTCGCTGGCCAACCTCGACTACATAAAATCGGCAACCACATCGGCAGTTTATTACACACCTTCCGGCTGGTTTGGCGATTTGAGCAACCTACCGCAATACGAATCGCTGATGTTCAAAAAATCGGCTTCCGAAGTATTTACACTTGCCGGAAAAGAGATAAACCCGACGCTGACCACACTCCCTGTCTCAACCGGATGGAACCGCATCGGATACATCCTGAAAGGCAATGCTGCAACCGGATCGGCATTCGATGTGGCCAGTCTTCCTTCAGGCAACATCCTGATTAAAAGCAAAGAAGCTTCGGCCATTTATTACCCTGGAACCGGCTGGGTTGGCGACCTCGACTCGCTCCGCGTTCTCAACGGGTACATGATGAAAACGACTTCGAATGGCAACCTGAAATATCTGGCCGGAAGCGCAAAACTTAAATCGGCACGGCAAAACCTATTCACCATGAACGAATTACACCGTTCGTACCTGATCAATCCGCCTTCCTACGAATATTCTGCAAACCTGATTGGCGAATTGCTCGATCAGTCGGGCAACAACGTAATCGGCAAAGGCGACCTTCTAATTGCTTATTCAGGGAACGAGCCACGGGGAGTAACTGAAGCCTGTTTTGTTCCCGACTTGAACCGCTATATTTTTATCCTGACCATTTTCTCGAACTCCGATCAGGAAAAATTGAACTTCAGGGTAAAATTGATAGCAAACAGTCAGGAATTGCCACTTCAGGAACAACTGGTTTTCAGCAATGATGCGGTTTTCGGAGAAGCCATGGCGCCATATCCGTTCTCACTCGAAAATGCGACCGGAATACGGGGGGCAATCAGCAGAAACGATGTCCTCATTTATCCGAACCCGGTTAACGACAAGCTGCAAATCAAATCAGTTTATAAAATCTACTCCGTTACCATCACCGGAATTTCAGGCAATTGCATTCAGTTAATTTCAAATCTATCTGAAAACAACCTGTTTCTGGACACGCATAACCTGAACCCGGGAGTTTATTTCCTGAAAATTGAAACCGGGAGAGGGACTATCGTCAGGAAACTGATTAAATCAACAAGCTGAGAAGGGCTCATAATCAAAACCAAAACTCATAGATAACAAGCAATTTTTATCCATTTAGCTGTTGGAAACATGATTCATTAATGAGAAAAACCTGTCCGATTATGAAAAAAATAATAAATAACGATAATCAACATTCTTTCTCCGGAATTCAGGAAAAATTCAGAAGAAGTTGTTGGAAATTCAAAGGATTCAAAATCCTCCGGAATATCGCCCTGGCCTTGCTTGTTTGGTTGCCTGCAACGGTAAATGCAACGCTTACCTTACCTGCCATTCCGAGCAACAGCAACCTGGCGTCACGGTTTGAACTAAGCACCGAAATGACTTTCAGGGTGAAAACCGGAGAAACGTTTTTGCCCAGCGGAGCGCTTATTGCCTACATAAACGGCGAAATCAGGGGCGCACAAACGGCCTCGGTACTTTTTCCGCCAACCGGGAACAACATTTATAAATTACTGGTTTTCAATGACAAATCAAGCGGCGATTCGATTAAATTCAAATACTACGACATTTTCTCCGACAAAATTTACGACATAAAGGAGAAGTTTGAATTCGTCGCGAACCTGGTCCCCGATTATGCCAATCCGATCGTACTCAGTGCTTTTTGCCCACCAGTTACAGCGGCAAAAGGCCTGGTCCCTGAAGATGGAAAGGAAAACCAGAACCCGTCGCTTGATTTATTCTGGCAACCTTCGCCAAACACCAGCTATTACAAACTTTTCATTTGGGAAGACGGCACAACGGTTCCGGCTTTGCCCTATTATACAAACATTTCGAATACAACATGCAGGGTTAACAACCTGAAATACAGCCAGTTTTACCGCTGGAAGATTGTTTCGGTCAACGATTGTTCTTCGGCTGAAAGTGCAGTCCAGACATTTAAAGTGAGGCAATTGCCCGACTTGACCGTGACCAGCATCCAGGCGCCGGCAAATATTGAGTCGGGCGGTAATCTTACCATCACGTTCAAGGTTAAAAACAGTGGTGCCGGCAATACTGCCGGGGCGCAATGGTACGATGCCGTTTATGCCTCGACCGACCAGGCCCTGAGCAGCGACGACAAATTGCTGAACGCGAAACTTAACCTTCAACAACTTGAACCTGACAGTACTTACACGCAATCGGTTTCGGTTTCACTGCCCATCGATTTCACCGGCGATTATTATATCCTGGTCAAAACAGACGTTTATAGTTCTGTAGCCGAACTTTCTGATGACAACAACCTGGGGGTTGCCGGAAACCTGACACACATTGCCCAAAAATCGTTGCCCGATATTCGGGTTGTTGACATTCAGCCCGGGGCCACAACCGTTGCGCCAGGCGATTCGCTGGCCATCAGTTGGAAAGTGGAAAATATTGGAGGCGCTGACGCCGTTGGCGGATGGTACGAACGAATTTCGCTGGTCCCGGTTTCCGGGCTGAAACTTTCAATCGATCCCAACTTTGAGTACGACCCCAGCCTGGCTGCCGGGGCTTCCATTGCCCGCAGCAAAAAAATTAAAGTTCCCGATATTCTGCGCTTTTCAGGCGATGCCTCTATTGAAGTTGAATTAATACCTTTCCCCGGTCTTCAGGAATATGCCGCGAATAAGGCAAACAACAAAGCTTCATCAGCCAACAAGGTTACTTTTGGGAACAACCTCTATCTCAGCCTGCAAACCAGTTCAGTATTAGAGAATTCAACCCTGCCCGTCCGCTGCATGGTGAGCCGCAGTGGTGATTATTCTGCTGATCTTTCGGTTTCGCTGGCCGCTTCGCTGGTTGGGCAGGTAACCATTCCGGCCACGGTAACCATTCCGGCAAACCAGTCGGCTGTTTTGTTTAACCTGAACCCCATAAACAATGCGGTCCTCGACGGGGCAAGAAATGTAGCAATTTCGGCAAATGCAGCAGGTTGCTCCGGTACGGCACAAACCATCACGGTTCTGGACGATGAAGTTCCGTCGCTCACGGCCAAATTGAGCAAAAATGAAGCAACCGAAGGCGACACCATCACGCTGACTGTTTCGCGCGACCTGGTAACCGACAGTCCGCTGACAGTACTTTTGTCCACCAATAAATCTTCACAGTGGACCTTCCCTTCAAGCGTGATTATTCCGGCCAATGTGGCATCTGCTGAAGTTTCGGTAAATATTACCGACGACAACATCCCTGAACTGAAAGCTGATGCGACCATTTATGCCAGTTGTTCGGGAGTCAAGACCGGACAGGTTACCGCAACCATTATCGACAACGATATTCCGCAGGTCAGCCTCACCATTTTGTCCGATTCCGTGTCGGAGTCGGCAGGGGTTTATGCCACCTGGGGCGTGCTAAAACGGGTGAAAGGCAACGACATCATTACCGTGAACCTGACGGCAAACCTGGCCAATGAGCTCTTTTTCCCGGCAAGCGTTACGCTTCCAAAAGGCGCACAGGAACAAAAGTTCAACATCGGAGTTGTCGATAATGCAATAGTGGACGGCTACCGGAAAGTGACCCTTTCCGGATCGGTTTTAATTTCGTCGTGCAACTGCGGCACAACTGCCGACAATGGTGGTGTGGTAACTGCCAGCCTGGTAATTGCCGACAACGATGGCCCTGCCTTGTCTGTTTCAGTCGATCCGGTTTCGCTTCCTGAAGGAAAACTGAATGCCGGAACGATGACCATAACGCGCAACACTCCTACCGATCAGGATTTGGCGGTAACTATTTCGCACAACGACACTTCCCAGGTCAACATTCAGGCTTCAGCTACAATTCTGGCCGGACAAAAGTCTGTTCAGGTTCCGATCAATACCAAAAACGACCATCTGCAAAGCGGAACCCAGATGGTTTCACTTCAGGCTGCAGCCCCAACTTTTTCGTCGGGCTTTGGGTATGTTTTTGTGACCGACCAAAACAAACCCGACCTGCAAATTACCGACATTGCGCTGAACGCCGCAACTGCCGCAACCAACGAAATGATTGAAATTTCGGGTTCGGCATACAACGGAGGTTTTGCAGTGGCGCCCTCCGGAGTAAAAATGAATTTCTATTATTCGAAGGACAAAACCCTCGATGCAAGCGATGTGCTCCTGGGTGAATTTTCGTTTCCATCGCCGATTGCCATCGGAGGTTCGGCAAATTACACGAAAACGGTTGACGTGCCCAACGAAACCGGTAATTTCTATATCCTGGCAAAAATTAATCCTTCTGAAGCAATCACCGAACTCGAATATTTCAACAATGTTTCGGATGCCGTACCATTAACCATCACTCCGGAATACACGGCCACAGCCATTGCCGACAGCACGCTGTACCAGCCAAACACTACGGTGCCCATTCATGGATCGGCCTACAACAGTAAAAGTGCGAAAGTTCCGAATGTTGACATCGATGTTTACGTTTTAGTTAACGGCACTCGGCGTGAACTAACCGCCAAAACCGACAATCAGGGCGATTACACGGTGAATTTTGTGCCAGTTCCCAATGAATCGGGCCATTTTTCGATCGGCGCCTGCTTCCCGAAACAAAACCTGGCCGACGTTCAGGACCAGTTCGACATACCCGGACTGCGACTCGCATCAACTTCGAACATCATCTGGGAAATGAAGCTTGGCCAGGTACTGACCGGAAAAATTTCAGTGGTAAACACCAGCCAGGCCAACCTGAGCAAACTGGTTATCACTCCGGATAAACTTCCGGCCGGATGCCAGCTAAAATTCGACACCCTTGCCGTTCTCTCCGGAAGCCAGGCCAAAGAATTCAGTTTTACCCTGAAAGCCAACGAAGTAACCAGTGGCCAGAACTACGAAAAGATAAACTTCGAGGTTAAATCGGCAGAAGGTATTTCGATCAGTTTTCCGGCGTGGTACTATTGTCAGGCATTACAGGCTCAGTTGAAATCTGATCCGGTAAGTGTCAACACGACCATGACCAAGGGGAAATCGCGACTTTATGAATTGCACATTTTCAACAATGGAGCAGGTCAGTCGGGCGAAGTAACCGTTACTTTGCCCAACGTAAGCTGGATGACCCTCGTTAGCCCGGCAACACTTACCAACATTGCCCCACAGGATACCGCAACCGTAGTTTTAAACCTGACGCCCAACGATGATACGCCCCTCAATACGCCAATCTCCGGAAACATTGCCGTAAACTGTGTGAATGGCAACGGGGTATCGGTTCCTTACCGGATTGAAACCGTTTCAGAAGAAACCGGCGGGCTGAAAGTGGATGTAATTGATGAATATACCTATTACACCGATGCAAAACCACATGTAAAAAATGCGCATGTTGTGGTCAGGCACCCATTCTCCGGGGCAATTTTGGCCGACGGGTTTACTGGTGACGACGGTATTTTTACGGTCAATAATTTGCCTGAAGGCACCTATAAAATGAATGTCGAAGCTGATAAACACGAAGGCTTTCAGACGACCCTTACCATCGACCCGGGGCGGGTAAACGAACAAAGTGTGTTCCTGAGTTTTCAGGCCATAACTTATACCTGGGAAGTGGTCCCGACCCAAATCGAAGACCACTACGAAGTACAACTGGTTATGAAGTTTGAGACAAATGTGCCTGAACCAGTGGTTGTTATGGAAATGCCAACTGATATGCCCCAGCTTTTCAATGATGAGACTTATCCGTTTATGATTACCCTAACCAACAAGGGATTGATCACGGCCAAAGACGTACAGATTACTTTACCTCAAAACGATCCGGAATATGAATTTGTGACCAATTTCACAAAAATGGACCTATTGGCCCAACAGGCCGTTCAGGTTCCGGTGGTCATGAAAATCAGGGCCGGGTTAAAATCTGCAAACACCGCCCAATCAATAGCCTCAACCGGGCCGTGTACCGATTTTGCGTTCACGGTTTATGGTTGGGAATGTGGAAAAGACAAACAGTGGCACCAAACTTCACACGGGATCACCTTTTCAGGAAGAATTTGTATTGGAACCGGTGGGGGGCCAGGTGGCGGAGGTGGCGGCTGGGGACCCGGTTATGGAGGAGATCCTTCCAGGGGCGGACCAGGCTGGGCGCACTATGACCCAAACAACAATACTCCACCAGTTTCGATGCCTACGATTGGCTGCGACAACTGCCTGATTGACGCGTCGCTTGCACTTTTATCCTGTCTTCCCGTTATCGGCGCTGCAGCCAATACCGTTGGGTGTATAAAAACCTTTGCCGGTTATGGTGGCCTGAACGTTGAATTTGTGGTTGACGCAGTGGCTTGTTTTGTAGGGTATTTCGGGCCTGTTGGTTGCCTGGTTGGCCTTCTTGAGGCACTCAAATCTTGCATAAAAGATCCACCAATTTTAGTAAAAAGTGCATCTCTTCTTGCCGGCATCCAGGGGATAGAAACGATGTCCCCAATTATCCAACAGGCAATTAATGACATGGCATATATGTCGTATAAACAGGATGCTCAAATTGGTTGGCTAAACGAAGTTATGGGTAGTATGGACTGGAAGTCGAAACAAAATTTGCAAGACTTTCTCGTCCAATTAGATTCGGTTACGGTCAACAATAAACCGATCAGTCCGGAGCAGACTTTATTGATCAAAAATAAAATGAAGGGCACCGATATCACGCCGCTTGAAATTGATGCTTTTGTTACCAGATGGAATAACACATTGACAGCTTATGCGTTAGGCATATATTCCCCAACAACCGAACATCCGGGGATTATTGATAATGCCGTTCTTGAGGGCTATGTCGCAAAATCTGATTCGGCACAGGCTTATGCAGTATCAAAAGGATATGCTTCGGTAGGTGAATTGTTCAACGCGTCTTTGAAAACCTTGAAAGAACAAGTTGATGCCGGACGAAATTCAGTCTGCGCTTCGGTAACCATCAACATTACCCAAAAAGTGGTGATGACCCGCGAAGCTTTTGAAGGTACACTGACCATTTTCAACGGGAACACGACCACTGCGATGAAGGAAATCAAGCTGAACCTTGAAATCAGGGACGAAAATGGTGTTTTAAGCAACGACCTTTTCCAGATCGACACCAAGGCGCTCTCGATCCTGACCGCCATTGACGGAACCGGAACCCTCGGGGCCAACCAAAAAGGAAGCGCAACCGTTTTGTTTATTCCTGAAAAAGGTGCAGCGCCTGAAGTTCCCAAAAGCTATTCTTTCGGCGGTTCGTTCTCATACCTCGACCCGTTTACCGGCGTGACCGTGACGAAACCACTGTTCCCGGTAACCCTCGATGTGAACCCGAGCCCCGATTTGTACCTGCATTATTTCATGCAGCGTGATATTTTGGGTGACGATCCGTTGACCGCTGCCATCGAACCCATTGTTCCTGCCGAATTTGCAGTGATGATCCAGAACAACGGATTTGGAACTGCAATGAATGTCCGCATAGAAAGCGCCCAGCCAAAAATTGTTGAAAACGAAAAAGGTTTGGCCATTAATTTTGCGTTGATCGGTTCGAACCTGAACGGACAGCCCAAACAAATGGGACTGACAAACATCGACTTCGGAAATATCGAACCGAAGAAAGCGGCCATCGGACAATGGTGGTTTACGAGCGACCTGCTCGGCCATTTTGTTTCGTACGAAGCCAAGGTTACCCACCTCGACAGCCGGGGCAATCCCGACCTGAGCCTCATCAGCGGGGCAACATTGCACGAGCTGATCAAAAGCGTACGTGTATATTCCGGAGTTGAAGATGGCATGAACGACTTCCTGGTCAACGAGGTTCAGGATGCACAGGAATTCCCCGATATTATTTACCTCTCGAACGGAGGAACGCTCGATGTTTATCCGGCAGTTTCTCAAAGTACTTCAGGTTCAATTGCCTCCGGAACCCATGAAATTGAATTGCAAGTTACGCCAAAACAAATTGGATGGAACTACATCAAGTTCAGCGATCCGGGAAACGGCCAGTACAAAATTGCCGGCGTGACACGTGAGGACGGACAGGTAATCCCATTGGATAACGTGTGGCAGACTTTTGTCACGCTACCTGACGGAAAGGAACCTGTTTACGAAAATATGATGCACTTTTTGGATGTCTTTGCGGCAAACAGTTCACAAAAATACACCATCCGCTTTACGGCAAAGGACCAGAACCCTCCCTCAATCGTGAGGTTCGACAATGTTCCTTCAGCATTTGTGACTTCGCCTCTGACGTCGGTAAATGTGGTGTTTAACAAGCCCATTGACCCGGCAACTTTCGACTTTCAGGATATGACGCTTCGCATTCAGGGCGGCGCCGATGTGATGGACAACTCGGTAACCGTCAGCCAGATCGATGCCACTACTTTTAAAATCGACCTGACCAGCAAATCGGTCGGGAACGGTTATTATGTCCTGACCGTTCAAACCGCCGGGATCAGCGATTTGACAGGCACCAGCGGACAGGTTGGCAAGCAGGCGGCATGGACCCAGTTCATCAGCATACCGGCCATCAGTGAATTTATCGGGCTGCCCGACAACAACGTCGGAGCGCCTTTTGATGCGATGATGCTCCGGTTCAACCTACCGGTTGACAATACCACCCTGGTCCCGGCCCGGTTCACCTGGACGAAAGACGGAAAGCCCCTCAGTGGAACCGTAACCGTAACTTCGATGGACACCGAAGGATTGCTGTACCAGCTTTCAGGATTGGGTTCCTTCATGTCGCCTGATGGAAAGTATTCGCTCACCGTTGATTTGCCCAACATCAAATCGCTCGACGGGAACAACGGAATGTTGCCCCAAAGCGTTCAGTGGAAAATCGATCAGACACCGCCGAAGGTAAGCCAGATCATCCCGTCAACCGATGGCGGATACGATGTCCAGCACCGGACTTCCTTCATGATTTTGTTCAGCGAACCGGTGAAAGGATTTGGCGTCGGCTCACTCGAATTGTGGAAAGACGGGTTGCGGCAACCGCTGTCGCAGCTTGATTTTACCGCAAAGAACGATTCAAATTACCTGTTGACCCAATTCAGGATGCTCACTTATTATGAAGGCAATTATGAGCTGAAAGTTAAAATGAAGGACATCACTGACATGGCCGGAAATACAAGCAACGACACAGCCACATACAACTGGATTGTGAACCGCACCCCGCCAAAAGCTGTGACCGGCCTGCACATTACCCCGGATATGGGATTTTCGGATACCGACAACATTACTGCCCAGAAAAATCTGACAGCGTGGATGACCGTGAACCAGGCCGGAACCCGGATAAAATTGTATCAAACCGACCAGGTTAATCCAATCCTTCTGGCCGATACAGTCAATGTAAATGCAGGTCCGTTGTCGTTGCCCGTAAAATTCAGTTATGCGGGAAACATCACTTTGCAGGCTCAATGTATCGACCAATATACGAACCAGGTCAATACTGAAATCCCGGTAACCATTGATGAATCAGCTTTAGCCTGCATCTGGAAAAATGCGCCGTCAGCCGCTTTAAATACCCAACCGGCATCGCTGCAATTCGAATTCTCGGATAAATTGCTCGACGACACAAAAATCAAGGATAACCTGACATTCAGCCGGAACGGGCAACCGCTGGGCACAAAAGACCTGAGCATCGTTAAATCAACCGATAAGCTTTATACCGTTTCAGGAATGGATCTGGCAGGTAATGCTGCCGGAACTTACAGCCTGACTTTGGATCTGAGCAAATTCCAGAAATACAACAGCGGTAAGCAAGGCGTTTCGGTATCGGCTGTTCAGTACAGCCTCGCAAGCACAAACAATGCACCAAATGCCTACGCCGGAAAGAACCAGACCGTTAACGGAAACACGCTGGTAACCCTGGATGGTTCCGGTTCGACCGATCCCGACAACGATGCGCTGACCTACCTGTGGACAGCACCTTCAGGAATTACCCTGAGCTCGGGTACTGATGCAAAACCAACCTTCACAGCCCCCGATGTGACAGCCGATCAAACTTACACCTTTGGTTTGGTGGTCAACGACGGAAAGGTAAATTCATCGGTTTCACAAGTTACCGTAACGGTTAAAAATGTTGCATCAACAAAAATCCAGTCGATTAGCCTGATCGCCGGATGGAACATCATTTCATCAGGAGTTATTCCTGTAAACCTGAACATCAAGGCTCTTTTCCAGCCAATTATCGACGCTGGAAACCTGAAAAAAGTGATGGACGAGTCAGGAAAAGCACTCGAAAACTTCGGCATTTTCGGCGGATGGAAAAATAACATTGGCGACATGACGATCGGCAGAGGTTACAAGGTAAATGTTTCCGCACCCATCGCCCTTGAATTTCAGGGAACACCGGTTAACCTGCCCCTGGACATCAACCTGTACGAAGGGTGGAACATCATTGCCTATCCTTCAGAAAATGCCCAGGATGCCATGACCGTTTTCCAACCGCTGATTGATGCAGGGAAGCTCAAAAAAGTAATGGACGAAGCCGGACATGCCATGGAAGATTTCGGCCCGATATTCGGCGGCTGGATGAATAACATCGGAAACCTGTTGCCCAACAAGGGCTACAAGGTAAATATGTTGTCAGCCGGAACATTAACACTTACTGCAGGTGGCACCAAACAGGTCTTAATTTCTCCTGAGCTGCTGGCCTCGTCGCATTTCAGGAATGTGTTTACCGGAAACGGGACCGACCACATGAACATCAACCTCGTCGATCTGGCGACAAGTGGGTTTAAGACTGGCGACGAAATCGGAATATTTGACGGGAATATTTGCGTTGGGGCTGCCCAAATCGGGGCCGACCAACTGCAATGCAATTACATCAGTATCCCGGCTTCCGGAAACGACGGACTTGATGTTCAACCCAACGGTTTTACACCCGGAAATCCGGTCAGCATCAGACTTTTCAGGAACAATGAGGAATATGCCCTGAAGCCGGAATTGCTGAACAACAGTTCAGGAATATTTGCCCGGGGCGAGTCGATGTTTGCACGACTTGATACCGAATTGGCTACAATCATTTCCGAAATTTCAGGAACATCTGCCGTTAAATGTTTTCCAAATCCGTTCACCGAACAGGTAACCATTGAAATTGAGTTTGCCGGGACCCCAAAACTGGATGTCAGTATTTATGATACCAGCGGAAGGTTAATGCGCAAACTTTATCAGGGAAAAAGTGCGGCAAGAACAATTCTGGTTTGGGATGGAAAAAACGACAGCGGTCACAAAGTGGGGGCAGGAAATTATTACCTGAAAGCCAACAATCTGGTTAAAAAACTGATTTTGAGCCGCTAGTAAGCCGTCAACACCTTGCCATAAATTATCCATCATCGCATTCAATAACCTCGATTTTCTCAGGCAAACTTTTCCGGGCAATTTCCAATGTGGAAATTGTCTGGATTAGTTGCACGGGGATATTATTTGCCTGAACAATTTAATACAGCATATTTATCCAAACCTGAGTTCTTTCAGAAAATCTATAAACCTAAAAATCAATTCAATGAAAAGGTTTACAATATTATTGTCCATTCTGTTAATGGCTTTCACCAACTTTGCACAAAGCCATTTTAATGTCGCGTGGTCCGGATTTGGAAACGATCACATGAATATTTACGCCATTACTGCTACCATCGGCGGAGTTGCCCTCGAAGCCGGTGATGAAATTGCAGTTTTTGATGGTGACATCTGTTGTGGGAAAGCCACACTTACTCAAAAAATAGATATTTCCGATTTCAATACCTTTGCGACCATTGCTGCATCGAGGATTGATGAGGGTAAGTTAAACGGATATACCCCTGGCAACCCGATAACTTATAAGTTTTGGGACGCCAGCAGTAACATGGAAATTTCAGGAATTACTGCGGAATATTTCCAGGATGACGGTCAACCCATTTCGGAACCAACGTTTACGCCAAATTCAACCGCACTTGTAAAACTTTCAACTGTTGCACAAACC
>JBBIHV010000062.1:0-20834 GCA_037446835.1 Sunxiuqinia sp.
ACAGCAGGCATTAAGCTGATCATGATGTGCTCGCCAAAAATGGTTTCCGGAC
This sequence comes from Sunxiuqinia sp., assembly GCA_037446835.1. Classification (GTDB taxonomy): domain Bacteria; phylum Bacteroidota; class Bacteroidia; order Bacteroidales; family Prolixibacteraceae; genus Aquipluma. The sequence goes on from JBBIHV010000062.1 coordinate 53, forward strand.
TTTGTAGCACCGCATCAGGCATATAATGGAACACGGCCAGAATCCACCCGCTCATGGCCGAACCCAGGGCCCAGCCCAATTTCTGTGACATGGAAGAGGAAGAGAAAATCAAACCTGTTGCGCGTCGTCCGGTAAGTAATTCCTGGTGGTCCACGATGTCGGCAAACATCGACCACAACAATGGAAGAACATATCCGGCAAAGATGGAGATCATAAACTGGAAGATCAGGATCCAGGTAATGCTGTTCGGAATGAAATAAAAGCCAGTACTGAGTATTCCGGCAATTAACATAGCAATCATATACGTTCTTTTCTTTCCGTATTTCCTGGAAATGGCCGGTGCAGCCATTACCCCGATCAGGTTGGCAGCCTGGCCAACCAGGAAGTAAATAGTAGTCATGTCCCAGCCGGTTCCTTCCATCCGGTAGTTTGCTTTCACGTAATCCCTGAAAAAGTAGATGGCAACGCTATCACGTACTGCATTGAAAAGCAAGGCAGCCAAACCGGTTGCAACCAAAATCCACCAGGGGGCATTGTTGAAAAGATGCTTCAGATCCTTTTTGATCGAAGCATTTTCTTCGCTTTCAATTTGAGTTACCCGTTCTTTTGTCCAACTGAAACACAATAAAAACAAGACAACGCAGATCATTCCTATCGCACCAACGCCCATGACCCAGCCAACCGGAGAAGTACTTATTGAAGATTCAGCGGCTTTTGCTGCCTGCGAAATAGTTTGGGCCCCAAATGTTTTGGAAAAAAAGTCGATCATTGGTTGCAGCAACATGAAGGTCACAAAACTGCCGATGAAGGCAAACGACATGCGGTAAGAAGAAAGCGAATTTCGTTCAGCAGGATCGGAAGAAATGGCCCCAAGCAACGACGCATACGGAACATTGATCATCGAATAAACGATCATCATCAAGGAGTACGTAATGTAAGCGTAAATTAGTTTTCCGGTTTGGCCGAAATCAGGCGCAAAGAACGTTATGGCGCCCATTACGGCAAATGGTATGGCAAACCACAACAAATACGGGCGATATTTTCCATAGCGGCTTTTGGTCCGGTCGCTGATAATTCCTACAAAAACATCGAAGAACGAATCCCACAAACGGGCAACCAGAAACATGGTTCCGGCAGCAGCGGCCGTGATTCCAAGAACATCGGTATAAAAAAACAAGGAATACATTCCGAATATCTTCCAGAACATGGATGAAGCGGCGTCGCCAAATCCGTAACCAATTTTCTCTTTCAGATTAAGTTTTTGAATAGTCATTGAATTAGTACTTTTTAGTTAGTTTTTCAATTTGTTGAATTCACGGTTTCGGGCTAAACGATTTGGAACCCAAGTTGCGCAAATATAACCCGAAACCCGAAATTATTTCTGTCCCAATATAGCTAAATTTTTTTCAATCTGCATTTTCAGGGTTTCAACCGAAGCTGCCGAACGGTAGCCATCGGCAGGAGAATTCAGGCAGTAATCGACCAGCTTTTCGACAGTTGATGTGGCCACGTGCATGCGGGTATCAGACGATGCATAATAAATGAATACGTTCCCATCCTCATCGGCAATCCATCCGTTGGTGAATAAAACATTCGACACATCGCCAACCCGCTCCTCGCCAATTGGGCCCATCAGGTGTCCGGCTGGTTCAGCAATCAGTTTCGACGGATCCTGCAAATCGGTCATGTACAAATAAATAACATACCGTAAACCTGCCGCACACCCACGTACCCCGTGAGCAAGGTGCAACCAGCCTTTATCGGTTTTAATCGGGTGCGGTCCTTCGCCGTTTTTCACTTCCTTGATGGTATGGTAGTAGCGGAAGTTGATGATTTTCTCGTCTTTCACCTCGGCACAGGTCATGTCGTCGATCAGCGCCCAGCCAATGCCACCGCCACTTCCGGCATCGATGAAACCATCCTGGGGGCGGGTATAAAGCGCATATTTCCCATCTACAAATTCGTTGTGCAACACCACATTGCGCTGCTGGCTTTTGGTCTTCAAATCAGGAAGGCGCTCCCAGGTTTTCAGGTCATTGGTGCGCACAATCCCGGCTGCGGCCACCGCCGACGACAAATCGCCGGGGGCAGCATTCGGGTCTTTGCGTTCGGAACAGAAAACACCGTAAATCCAGCCATCTTCGTGGGCTGTCAGGCGCATGTCATAAACATTGGTATCCTGAATTTCAGTTTCTGGGATGGTAACCGGGAAATCCCAGAACCGGAAATTATCAATTCCATTCGGGCTTTCGGCAATGGCGAAAAACGATTTGCGGTCAACGCCTTCCACGCGCACAACCAAAATGTATTTGCCGTTCCATTTTATGGCTCCTGAATTCATGGTCGCGTTCATGCCGATGCGCTCCATCAGGTAAGGATTGGTTTTTTCATCCAGATCGTAGCGCCATATTACCGGTGTGTGGGCGTTTGTCAGAATGGGATTTTTATAACGGTCGAAAACACCGTTTCCATTTTCAACTTTTTCATTTTTTACTGAAAGCAAGGCTTCGTGATTGGCAAGCAGCTTTTCGATTTTTGATTTAAAATCTGTGTTCATTTCATGTATTTTATGGGTTTTTGAATGCTTTCGGACAGCGACTTCCGTTTTCGGCAGGAAATCACTCTTACAAAGTAAATCGAAAACTGATCGATTGCTTAATACTTTTCTAATAAAATATGATACGATCCGGGCATTTTACTGAAAGCCCAGTTTCGGCCTATTTATTTTGTACACGAACAAATCAGGTAAAACAATTAGCCGGATAAAAATTTACAAACATCAAATTAACTGATTTTCAGTTTACAAACAAGGGATTAATTTGTACCGGCGAAATGCAGTGAAGCCGAATTGGAAAGATGAAAACGGTGGAAAGCAGCAAATACTATTCTTACCGGATTGGGCTGCTGAATAATTGCCAAACTCAAGCAAGCAGGCGACTTTGATTCAACAGCTCGCTAAGGGATTTCAACGAAGGAATAATTCGAAATAAAACGAAGCTGTTTTTCGAGCATGGCAACTTTTTGCATCTCAAACCCTGCTTTTCGGGCCGTTTCGATGGGGCACGAATAAATGTACTCAATTTCCATGGGCCGGCGAAAGTCGAAATCCACTTTCATGCTGGGCGCATAAGGTTTCATGGTGATGGTCATGTCAATCATCTGATTTGCAAACGATTCATTTAAATGAACACCACAGGCATTTGCGCCACGAATGACTTCAAGCATCATTTCTCGCAACAATTCACGGGTATATTCATTGGCCATCAGTTTATCAGTGGTCGTGTTCAAAACAACCGTCAGACCATTGAATGGGATGTTCCACACCAGTTTCTGCCAACGCGCAAAATTCAGGTCAGTTGCCAGGTCAGCAGGCACTCCGGCCTCCTGAAAATCACGGACAACTTTTTTCAGGATTTCCTGATCAGGAACATTGTGCGAACCAACAATCAGTTTTCCGTAATCGAGGTGCTGAATGTATCCGGGCCCCACTTTATTGGAGCAAATAAATGCCAGTCCCCCAGCAATTTGGACTTCAGGCAATTGAGCTGCCAGATCTTCTTCCAGTCCTAACCCGTTTTGCAACAGCACAACCACACTTTCAGGATGAAGCAGCGGACGGACCAATTCAGGCAGATGGTGGTTCCCGGTGGTTTTCAGGCAAACTAAAACAACATCGCACACGGGCATTTGCTGCGAATTTTGGTAAGCTTTCACCTCCGGTAAATGGAAATCGCCCAAAATAGAATCTACCCGGAGCCCGTTTTTCTGAACTTGTGCAAAATCACTTCGGAACAAAAAATGTACATCCTGGCCGGCCTGCGCCAGTTTTCCGCCGTAAAACCCGCCCAAAGCGCCTGTCCCGATTACCCCATATCTGATTGCCATATTGCTGGTTGTAAAAACGTTCGACTTCTGTTGCAGCAAAAATAGGCACAAACGACTCTCCGGGGCGGCGAACTGACCCGGCAGCCATCCAATCGTAACAAAAAAATTACACGGGCAACGGTGATTTGAACCCCACCTGGGGCTTGTTGACATGTTTTTGCAAATGAAGGCAGATTTCTTCCAGAGCCAGTCGGGATTCAGGAAAAAGATTGCCAAAAGCCGGATAACAATGGCACATCCCACTTTCGACCCTTAAAGTTACCTCAACTCCTTCGTTCCTAGCTTTTTGGGCAAATCGGACGGAGTCGTCCAAAAGGATTTCGTTGCCCCCGGCGCTGATGTGGAGAGGCGGCAGGCCTTTCAGGTTACCGTACAACGGAGAAATGAACGGGTTTTTTTTGTCATTTTCGCCTGCGTAGAATCGACTGGCATTTTCAGCGCTCCCTTTTGGCGAAAGGCATTTATCAACATTTTCGCGGTGCGACTTCCCGGTAAGCATTAAGTCTGTCCAGGGCGAGAGAACAGCAGCCGCGGCAGGAAGGCCAATCCCTTTCTCTTTGATGGCCAGCAGGGTCGCCAGACACAAACCAGCTCCGGCTGAATCACCTGCAAAAACAATGTTTGAAGGCACAAAACCATCATTCAGAAGATAAGTATATGCCGCCAAAGCATCATCGAGCGCCGCCGGAAACGGATGTTCAGGGGCCAGTCGATAGTCAAATACCAACGCGTTAATGCCGCTGCCTTTGACAAATTTAACCACATGTTGCCGGTGCGACTGCGGGGAGCCGGTGACGTACATTCCTCCATGGAAATATAACATCGCTTTGTTTTCCGGATTAGATGGGATTTTCATCCATTCAGCATATTGCATTCCGATTGAAAACGGGACAATCTCAACCTCTTCGGGCAGTTTGCCAAACATTTTTCCACCCTTTTCAGTTATTTTTCGCAATTGTTTGATTCCTTTCGGAGTGGGGTCGAAGGGCTCTTTTGTCAGCCGGAACTTTAATAAATGTCGGTTAACAAGTAACCCTAAAATAATTTTACTTTTAAAACTTTGCATATATGTTAACTTAATAATTTGTTTCTTTCAAAAACATATTCAGCAGAATATCTTTATCGGGCATCAGAAACCTCGAACCGTAAATGGCTTTGTTCAAGGCCAACCCATTGATCGACGAAAAGAAAAGTGTTGCCATTTCCGCTGCATCGTGATTTTTAACGGTCCCGTCATTTTGCCCTTGTTTCAGGATGCGGGTAATCACCTCATATTTTACATCATTTTTTGTCCGGATAATTTCTTTAGCTTCCCCCGGAAAAGCTTCCGACAAAACAGTTTGGGTAATGAGGAAATAATAATTCGCCGTTTCGGAATTTTCATCGATCCCTTTCAACAATCCGTCGATGGCACTCGTCAGTTTTTCTTTTGCCGGAACAGGAAGCTTTTCCAAATTCAACGCCGCTTCGTTTATTTTCTCTATTGCATTGCCAATCAGCCAAATAAAAATTTCTTCCTTCGACTTAAAATAATGATAGATCAATCCTTGCGAAATCCCAGTTTTCGCCGAAATATCGGTAATCCGGGTAGCCGACAAACCTTTGGAGGAAAACAACATTAAAGCTGCCGAGAGAATTTGCTCGCGGCGTTCGTCTTTTACTTTTCGATTAGCTTCTTTATTCCGTGGCATATTTGTATTGATTGAATATTTATTCAATACAAAAATATATCAAATTTTCAATTCTGAAAATGATTTCAAAAGAAATTGAAAACATTTTAAGTTTCTGAATGGTTTATGGTTTGACAGTAACTTAAATTTTAAAGAATATGAAAATTGCAGTTTTGATAGTTCGAATCCTCATGGGACTGATGTTTGCATTTGCCTCCATCGCATTTTTCTTCAAACTGATGAAAGAACCGGAAGCAACCGGGAGCATCAAAATTTTCAACGACGGAATTGCCGCCTCGGTTTATTTAATGCCAACCGTAAAAATCTTTGAGCTCCTTTGTGCTGTGGCTTTTCTCTCCGGACGTTTTGTTCCGCTGGCCACAGTAGTTATCTTCCCAATTATCCTGAATATACTGCTCTTCCATGCATTCCTGCTGCCTTCAGGATTACCGCTCGCCATTTTGCTGATGCTCGGAGACCTGTTTCTGGCTTTTTATTACCGCGAAAAATACACGCTAATGTTAGCCGCAAAATAGTTGGTTGAGGTAGATTAATAAAAATCGACAAAGATTTCCATCTGTGATTATCAGCTTATTACACCGACAAGGATCAGAACAGACCTGAAGGAGTTGAAACCTGATTGATCAATAAATTACCTTTTAAAAATCAGGCGGATTGAAAAGTTAAAATCAGGAAAATATGCAGAAACCCTTCTTGAAAATCATCATAAAAAAACCTTGCAGTTGTGGCAAGGTTTTTTTATGATGCTGAAATTCAATGTTGGCAAACATGATCGGCCGATCCGTGATGTTCGTGCTGATGGCAACTTTCACCAGAATCGCTTATTTGGTCATGCAAATAGGCTTCGGCCAACTGATGAACATCGCCCGAATTTCCGCGAAAAACCTGTATCCCATGATTAGTCAGCACATTTAAAGCCCCGTTTCCCATGTTGCCCGCCAGCATGACGGTAACCCCCATTTGTTGCAAGACTGAAGCGATGTCGCTTTTACAGCCGCATCCCTGCGGAGATGGCAGGTTTTCTGAACGGATCAGTTTCCCGCTTTCGTCAGTTGTAACAATGGTATAAACTTCACAATGACCAAAATGATCATCCACTACCGTTCCACGAGTTGGTATTGCAATCTTCATAATTTTCTCCTTTCATTTAAAAAAAACAATCATGCAAAGTTAAAATTTATTTGAACATTTGTTCTTTTAAAAAAATATTTTGACGGTATGTGGTCAAATTTCGTTTGGTAAAGCAATTTCTGCTTAGGCACTCAGGGGCTTTTTAACTTCCTGCAATGATTTGCTTCAGTCGGGCACCGATTCGTAAAACCAGAAATAATCAGGTAACCAGATGTTTAGGAAAAGAGGTCGGATCCTCAGGATTCCAGGCTAAATGCCCTAATCCTTGAAACCATCAAGGTAATTCCAAACCCGAAAATACCAATCACAGCAAAAGAATAGCGCAAACCGGCTGCTGCCGAAATGTATCCGATGAGCGGCGGGCCCATCAGGAAACCCAGAAAACTTACGCTGGAAACGGTTGCAAGGGCAATTCCAGGAGGAACTTTTGAATGCCGCCCGGCTGTACTGTAAACGGTTGGAACAATGCTCGATACGCCCAGCCCAACCAGCATAAATGCCAAGGTTGAAGGAATCAGGTAAGGAAAAATAACCGCTGTAAACAATCCGGTGGAAATCATGCTGCCACAAATCTGCAAGAGCCGTTTCCGGCCAATCTTCGAAATAAAGTAATCGGCCACAAAACGTCCGGTAGCCATCATAATCATAAACGAAGTGTAGCCTAAAATGACGAGCGATGCCGGCGCTTTCACCACATCTTTGAAATAAACGCCACTCCAGTCGAACATGGCGCCTTCGCTGGCCATGCTGCAAAACCCAATAATCCCGAGCTGGAGCAAAACACTGTCGGGCCGGGCAAAAAACTTCCGGGGTGGTGCCCCTGCAACCGAATCCGGAATTGCCCGGTTCAGGTAGGGGTAGTTGATCCAAACAATCGTCCAAACAATCAGCACAATCGTTACAAAATGCCAGTATGGCGGCACTTTCAGGTTAATCATTACCAGTCCGATCAGGGCGCCGGTAAACCCGGCCAGGCTCCATCCTCCGTGGAACGAAGCCATAATTGGCCGTTCGTACAAACGTTCGGTGGTAACTCCTTGTGTGTTTATCGAAATATTACAGAGATTGCCCGTTATCCCAAACAAAAACAGGGCAATGGCCAACTGCCAGCCTTCATGCACCAATCCGATGTTGCTCAGGCAAATGGTATATAATGGAAGTGCAATTGATAAAACCCGGTGGCTGCCAAAACGGGTGACCAGCTTTCCGGAGAAAGGCATCATCAGGAATTGACCGACAGGCAAGGCAAACAGAATGCTCCCAAACAAGGCATCGTTCAGGTGAAGTGCCGTTTTAATGTCAGGAATACGGCTGGCCCACGAAGCAAACGACAGCCCCATACTGAAATAAACCAGTGCAACCGCCAAACGAATTCGCTTATGTGTTGGGACAACCCCAGCCGATCTGTTTATCTGAAAAGTAGATGCTGAAATACGCAATTTTCTGTAAATAAAACGGTTACAATCTCAACTGAAATGCAGGCAATTTGTTTTCCTTACCTGGTAATTTTGGCACAAAAGTACGAAAACATGCAAATGAAAATATTTCAGGATGGGATTGAGGCCAAAAATTAAACTAATGTTTATCTGGAGATCTGAGTGAATGTGAAGGTTCAGTTAAAATTTTTTGATTTTTTTTGTGGGTATCCCCTACGCTTCGACCTTGTGTTTGAGCGAATGGAAGCCTTCGCCCAGGATTTCGTGCGTGTCCATGACTGTGATGAATGCGTCCGGGTCAATTTTGCTGATAAATTCTTCCAGAATGGCTACTTCCCGACGGCTCACTACCGTGTAAATTATTTGTTTATCGTTACCCGTAAACATTCCGGTGCCCTTCAGGTAAGTTCCGCCCCGTTCCAGATCGACCAGCAGTTTTTGCCTGATGTCTTCATGCTTTTCAGAAATAATGAGCAGCGCCTTGTTGTAATCGCTCCCCTCCAAAACCAGGTCGATTGCCCGGCCGGTGATGTAGATAACCACCCACGAATAAAGCGGGATCTGCCAGTCTTTAAAAGCCACCAAACTTAGCAGCACAATGGTAGAATCGACATAAATCATCAATTGCCCCAATTGAATCCGGGTATGTTTGGCAATGATCATGGCAATGATGTCAGAACCTCCGGATGTGGCCCGCGATTTAAAGATCAGGCCCAGACCGAAACCAACCAGTACGCCGCCAAACACACACGAGAGAAGTACATCGGGCACAAGGGGTGCATCGCCTTCTACACGCATGTAGGTAATCAAGTCCATAAAAACGGAAGAAAGTACGAATCCAACCACCGTTTTTACCCCGAAACGGGGACCCAGGATTTTAATCCCGACTATGGTGAGCGGAATATTCAGGATGAGGCCAAACAAACCAATTGGAAACCCTTCAGGCCAAAAAGCAAACATTCCCTGCGTCATGTAATGCACCACGATGGCAATTCCATAAACGCCGCCGGGAACAATGCGGTGGGGCGAAATGAAATACACAAAGCCGACCGCCAGGATGAACGAGCCGATTACGATCATGCTGTAATCTTTCAGCCATCGGGCGCTGAAAATTTTATCGTTTGGAAGAAAGGTCATGGCGAGGATTTTTTATGAAGGTACAAAGAAACAACCGATTACCGGATAATCCCTTGATTTTTATCAGTTAAAAAATGGAGTGAAGCAAATTGGGCGCGACAACGCGATTTCTATTTTTCAGTGAAGCAACACCGTCAACACTTATTCTTTTGCCCCTTCCGGATTGGAACTTTTCCGAAACCCGTCATTCAGGTTAACAGCCACCGAAATCAGGTTGCTCGATCCGGCCAGATTATAGCGTGTCGATCCGTAGCTTAGTTGAAAACGTGAAATCCGGAAGCCAAAACCCCATGAAAATCCAACAGTTGACATTTTATTGGCCAGGCTAAGTTCTTGCCTGATCTGATAGTTATAGCCAGCCCTGATGGTAAAGTTTGGCGATGGCAGCAGTTCGACGCCGAGGACCAGGTGGCGCATAAACTTTTTTGAAAAATTGTCATTCTTGTAAACAATGGTTGTTCCGGAGTTGTCAACGGTGGGTTTGGCCAAATCCCATTTTTGCAAATGCTGCAAAGTGGCAGCAAACCGTATCGGGGCATGTTGAAGCTTTTGCGAAATCCCGAACTGAAGGTCGAACGGAAGTGTTTCTTTGGCCGCGCCAGGGTAATACGTGGTGATTTGTGTGCCGATATTACGGGCAACCACCGAGGTTACCGTCAGCCGGTTTTTACTGAAAAGGCTTAATCCCAGATCGGCTGCAAGGCCGAGCGACTGGTAATTTTCGAACGACGAATAAATGGGTTTCAGGTTTATCCCGTATGTAAAACGGCCATAAGAGTTCGACCAGATAAGGTTTAAAGCGTATTCGGCAGCAGAAAATGTTATCCCGGTTTTTTCGCCGTTCGCCAGTGCCTCAACAAAACTTCCGTAGTTGATGTAGTGCATACCAACCGCAAAATTGCCCGGTAATGGCGTTGAAAACGAATAAGCGGCATACCCGTAATTGATCCCTGCAAAATAACTGACATAATTTAACGAAAGCATGTTCCTCATTTCAGGGCTCAGCAGCGAAGGGTTGTTATACGAAACATTCAGGTCGAGCGAGTCGTTCAGGGCAACCTGGTTCCCGCCCAAGGCCGCCATGCGGGCCGAATTGGTCAGGTTCAGGAAATCGTAGGTATTCTCTCCGCCAATCTGGGAAAAAACGTTCAAACTGCCTGAGGTCAGGATTATAATCAGGATAAGGAATTTTCGCATATTACAAAGGATTCGGCTTTTTAACCGAACGTTAAAATCCGGGTTTTAGTATGGGTAAATATTTTGCACCATCAGGAATTTACTGAACTGTTGATTGCGGTCCCTGATCAAGCTGACTTTCCAAATCACTGCGTTTGGGGATATCGTTGAAATGGTATTTCTTCACAATGGTCCCCTTTTTCAGGATAATTAAACCGGGATTTGAACGGATCATGGTTTTCAGCACAATTTCGTCGGTATTAAAAAAGTCGAAGTTGGCGCCGGTTTCGTTTTTAAACGCGGCAAAACTGTCGGGCGAAGTTGAGGTCAGCAAAATAAATTTAAATTTTTTGCCCGCGCACTCATTGGCCAGTGCAGCAATCTTCATCATTCCGGCCCGGTTGGTTTTTTGCAAATTGTAGGCCACAACAATCACGGTGTACTGGTCGTCGTAAAGGAAAAAGTCCTTGACATCTTCGCCTTCCGGAGTTTCGATCCTGAAATCGTGGATTGGCGGTGTATAACCTTTTTGTATTAGTTTTTGATCTCCCATTTTCACAAATTTCCAGTTCAGCGAATCTTTCCAGGGGTAGTTTGCTTCGGTAAATTCCTTCTCCTCACCGGTTTTTAGGTTCTTGTAAATTAAATTGTTTTGGTAAACCGATTTGGGCGCATTTTCCGGAATTTTCATGGCATCAGGAATATTTACCCCCACTTTGTACGGGCTGAAGTCTATGATAGGCAGATGATTATAGGAATAATCAACCAGGTAAAAATAAACAGCCATCGTCATCACGGTCAGTGCAATGGAAAGTAGCGGGCCGTTTTTGCTCCTGAAGTTTTTGCGCTGATCGAAAATGTAAATGGCCAATGCCAGCAGAACGATATTTTTGTAAAATGTTTGCCAGTTGGTAATAACCAGGGCATCGCCAAAACAGCCACAATCGGTTACCGGATTGGTCAGCGCCAGCACCAATGTCAGGCCGGTAAAGAATAGCATGAAAATCAGCGTCGCCCAACTGACAATGCGGGTGAAAAAATTAAAAATCAGTGCAACGCCCATGAAAAATTCGGCGGCGGCAAGTAAAATGCCCAGGACAAATGCCAGTCCGGTGAGCCAGGGCAGATGGAACGCATTGAAATAATCGGTGAATTTATAGGTTGAGCCCCAGGGATCGATGCCTTTCACAAAACCCGAAAAAATGAAAGTTAACCCGAGCAGGATGCGTGCAAGATGTTTAAACATGAAGGTAAATTTTAGAATTCAATCTTAATTAACGCGAAAACGGCATAATTGATCATGTCGAGGTAATTGGCTTCAATACCTTCCGAGATGAGTGTTTTTCCCAGATTGTCTTCTATCTGCTTGGTACGATTCAGTTTCATCAGGATCAGGTCGGTGTACGAACTCATCCGCATATTTCGCCAGGCTTCGTCGTAATCGTGGTTTTTGGCAAGCATCAATTCTTTGGCTTTCCTGAAATGACTCGTGTAAAGGTTCAGCGTTTCATCCTCGGTCAGGTCTTCGGTTTCAGAAGTTCCTTTTTCAAGCTGAATAATGGCCATGATACAATAATTGGCAACTCCGATGTATTCCGACCTGACCCCTTCGTCAATTTTGCTGATTCCTTTTTGTTCAATACTCCTGATCCGTTGCGCTTTAATATAAATTTGGTCAGTCATCGAACTCGGACGCAGAATCCGCCACGAAATGCCGTAATCTTTCATCTTTTTAGTGAAAATATCCTGACAAATGTCAATCACATGATCATATTGCTGGCTTGTTTTATCCATTGTTACCGTAATTTTAAAAGCCATAAAAGTATTAAATTAAAGGTATTTTAACGACATTTTATTTTACTTTTGTGTAACACATTAGTTAAGGGGTCTAAACTTTATCGTATGTTAATTACCACAACGGCAACCAAATTCCTGAAACGAAAAAGCACCATCAATCTGAACGGACGCATTCTTGACCTTTCGAAACCCGTGGTGATGGGCATTTTGAATGTGACACCAGACTCTTTTTTTGACGGGGGGAAATACAAGACCGAAAAAAAAGTACTGAAACGCGCAGAAGAAATACTGGAACAAGGTGGCGCGGTGATCGACATTGGGGCAGTTTCGACACAACCTGGCACCGAGGGGATCTCGACCAAGGAAGAAATCGACAGGCTCCTGCCCGCAGTTAAAGCCGTAAAAAAAGCCTTTCCTGATGCGTTTATTTCCATCGACACCTACCGTTCGTGGGTTGCCCTGAAAGTTATTGAAGACTGCGGGCCGTGCATGGTAAACGATGTGTCGGGTGGCAATTTCGATGCCCACATGTTCGATACCGTTGGGAAACTGGGCGTCCCGTATATTTTGATGCACATGCAGGGCACACCGCTCAAAATGCAGGAAAACCCGGTTTACGAAGATATTATCCGCGATATTTCGATGTTCTTTACCGACTGTGTAAAAAAGCTGAACAAAGCCGGCGTAAAAGATGTGATCATCGATCCGGGATTTGGGTTCGGCAAAACATTGGAGCAAAATTACGAACTGCTCAACCGGCTCGATTCGTTTAAAGTTTTTCAGTTACCGGTAATGGTCGGCGTTTCGCGTAAATCAATGATTTACAAATTACTGGGCACGAAACCCGAAGAAGCACTGAACGGCACTTCGGTGGTAAATACTCTTGCATTGATGGGAGGCGCCGATATTTTGCGGGTTCACGATGTACATGAAGCTACCGAAGCCATCCGCATCCTAAACATGATCCGATCGACCAGCGAATAAAAACCCTCACAAAAACAGGTACTTTTGCAAACAAAATTCCTGAAAACTATTTTCTGAACATGACATTATTTATCACCATACGGTTTTTGGATGTTGTTGATATTCTTCTGGTTGCACTGTTACTTTACCAGATGTACCGAATCATCAAGGGAACTGTTGCCTTCAGCATTTTTATCGGATTTTTTCTGGTTTATGTTTGCTGGCTCGTCGTAAAAGCCATGAACCTCGAATTACTTGGAACCTTGATGGGCCAGTTTATCAGCGTTGGGGTGCTGGCCTTAATCGTAGTTTTTCAGCAGGAAATCAGGCGGTTCCTGTTGCTTATTGGCACTAAATATCAGCTCAGCCACACGTTTGGCCTTGAAAAAATCTTTGCTTCCGAACGGTTAAGACCGGCTTCCAACCAGCAAATCAAGGAGATTGTCAGGGCTTGCGACAACCTTGCACGCTCCAAAACTGGTGCGCTGATTGTTATTCCCATTCAGTCTGAGCTGAAAGAGATTGTCCGTTCCGGAGAAAAACTGAATGCCCGCATTTCTTCCGCTTTGCTCGAAACCATATTCTTTAAAAACACCCCTTTGCACGACGGAGCCGTGGTAATTCTTGGCACCCGCATTTCCGCAGCCCGTTGCATCCTTCCGCTGACCGAACGACAGGACCTTGATCCGGGACTCGGGCTCAGGCACCGCGCCGCCATAGGGGTTTCAGAAGAAACCGATGCACTGGCAATCGTAATTTCCGAAGAAAATGGCAACATCTCACTGGCTTTCGGAGGTGAACTGATGCACAAAATCTCGCTCGTTCAGCTTACCACCGAACTCGAAAAGGTGATTGTTGAGGAAGTCTGAAAAACCCTGGAAAAAGCAAAATTAATATCGTGTAACGTTGCAGCACGATTGAAAACCAACCTGCTTTTGCCTGAACGTTCGACGAAATTTACCAGCCTACCTGCTATCCTTACACCATTCATTCATTTCTTTGTTCTACCTTTGGAACCTGTTTCCGAACAACAATTTTTCAATGGAGAACTGTATTTGTAATCTCTTCGGAATTAAATATCCCATCATTCAGGCTGGAATGGTGTGGTGCAGCGGCTGGCGGCTGGCTTCAGCTGTAAGCAACAATGGCGGTTTGGGACTTCTTGGCGCGGGCTCCATGCATCCTGAAGTGTTGCGCGAGCATATTCAGAAAACCAAACTGGCCACAGATAAACCTTTTGGAATTAATATTCCACTGTTTTATCCAGAACTGGATAATATATTGAATATTATTGAAGAGGAAAAAGTGCCAATTGTTTTTACTTCCGCCGGAAGCCCGAAAAAATACACTGCCTGGCTGAAAGAACGTGGCATTGTTGTGGCTCATGTAATTGCCAGTTCGGCTTTTGCCCTGAAATGCGAAGAAGCCGGCGTGGATGCTCTGGTTGCCGAAGGCTTTGAAGCTGGCGGGCATAACGGAAAAGAAGAGACCACCACAATGACGTTGATCCCAGCTGTTCGAAAAGTTACCTCGTTGCCATTACTGGCTGCTGGCGGTATCGGAACTGGAGAAGCTATACTTGCCGCAATGGCATTGGGCGCCGACGGCGTTCAAATTGGATCAAGGTTTGCCATTTCTGAAGAATCATCGGCTCATCCGGATTTCAAAAAACTGGTGACCGGATTGGCTGAAGGTGATACCAAACTGGCCCTTAAAAAAATCGGACCGGTGCGGCTAATTAAAAATGAATTCTTCGAGGCGGTGAACAAGCTGGAACAAGAAGGCGCAAGCGCCGACGAACTGCGGATTTTACTTGGCCGTGGGCGCGCAAAAAAAGGCATGTTCGAAGGCAATCTGGCTGAAGGCGAACTCGAAATTGGCCAGGTGGCATCGCTCATCAACGAAGTACTGCCCGTGCACACCATCATGGAAAACCTGATTCATGAATACCGGCAGACCCTCGAACGAATGAATAATTATAAAATGTGAAAATTTGGGAATTTGAAAATTTGAAGATGGAAAAACAAACACCATTTCATCTTCAGATCAATCATCTCAAAATCTTCAAATCGTTTCATTTTCAAATCTTTTTATGATACATTTTGAACGGACTAAATTGGCAAACGGACTGACCGTCATCGTCCATCAGGATAAAACAACCCCGATGGTGGCGTTGGATATTTGCTACAATGTAGGCTCACGCGACGAACACCCCGACCACACCGGATTTGCGCATTTATTTGAACACCTGATGTTTGGAGGATCAAAACACATCCCGTCGTACGACGAACCGCTGCAAAAAGCAGGCGGCGACAACAATGCCTTCACGTCGAACGATTTGACCAATTATTACCTGACCCTGCCGAAAAACAACCTCGAAACCGGGTTCTGGCTCGAATCGGACCGGATGCTCGAACTGGCCTTTTCGAAAACAAGTCTGGAAGTGCAGCGAAACGTGGTGATCGAGGAGTTCAAACAGCGGTACCTGAACCAGCCTTACGGCGATGTGTGGCCTTTGCTGCGCCAGCTGGCCTACAAGGTTCATCCATATCAGTGGCCCACCATCGGGCGCGAAATCAATCACATCGAAAAAGCGACCATGCAACAGGTCAAAGATTTTTTCTTTTCGCATTATGCGCCCGACAACGCGGTTCTGGTTGTGGCAGGCGATGTGCAGTTCGATGAGGTTGTGAAAATGGCAGAACGCTGGTTTGGCCCCATTCCGAACCGCAGCGTGAAACCAAGAAATATTCCACAGGAACCTGTACAGGCCCAAATCCGTGAGCAGACTGTCATACGCGACGTTCCGAATGACACCCTTTACATGGCTTACCACACGACCGACCACCTCGATCCGATGTATTATGCCACCGACCTGATTTCGGATGTGCTGTCGAACGGAAATTCGTCGCGCATGTACGTGAACCTGGTCCAGAAAGAAAAGCTGTTTACCGAGCTTGATGCCTATCTTTCAGGAGATTATGAGCCAGGCTTGTTTGTGGTTTCAGGAAAACCCAGCAACGGCATTTCGCTGGAAACTGCACGCAAAGCCATTGAACGTGAGCTCGGCCGGATGAAGCAGGAACGCGTCCCGGAGTACGAACTCGAAAAAGTAAAAAATAAGGTGGAAGCCAACATTGTTTACAGCGAAATGAATTACCTGACCAAGGCCATGAACCTGGCCACCAACGAAATACTGGGCGATGCCGGTTTGATCAACACCCAGGTTGACCGGTACCGGTCGGTTACTACTGAACAAATCCAGGAAGTTTCACAACAGCTTTTCAGGCCCGAAAACTGTTCGGTTTTAAATTACATCGCTAAAAAGTAGAACTATGCTCAATCGCACCATACCACCTGCGGTAAATCCCATCGAACACATCGACATGCTGAAAGCTGAAAAAAGGCTGCTTTCGAACGGCATTCCTGTGCATTTCGTGAACGCCGGGACGCAGGACGTCGTTAAAATTGATTTCATTTTCGAAGCCGGAACCTGGTACCAATCGGCTAATTTGGTTGCAAGTCTTTGTAATTCAATGCTTGAAGAAGGAAGCGAAAACTTTGAAGCGGCAGAAATCGCCGAAAAATTCGATTTTTTTGGCTCATACCTTCAACTTACAGCCGACCAGAACCAGGGGCTTGTAAACATTGTGAGCCTTCGCAAGCACCTTTCCGCCATTCTGGAAGTTTCCGAAGACCTGATTAAACGTTCCATCTTTCCGGAGCACGAACTGGAAGTGCTGATTGCCAAAAACAAGCAGAAATTCCTGCTCGAAAATGAAAAAGTCCGCACCTTGTGCCAAAAGAAGTTTACCCAGATACTGTTTGGCGATGCCCATCCGTATGCCATCAACAATAAACTGGCAGATTTCGACCGGATCACCCGCGACCAGCTCCTGCAATTTTACCGTTCCTATTACCACTCCGGAAATTGCCAGATCCTGGTTGCCGGAAAGGTTGACAACCTGGTTCTGGAACTGCTTGACTCCCATTTTGGGGGTAGCGACTGGCAACAAAATGCAGTTAAGATGCCTGACTATTCGGTCTGTCCCGATCCACAGAAATACCATCACGTTGAAAAAGCGAACGGGCTGCAATCGGCCATCCGGATCGGAAAATTCTGGGTCCCCAAATCGCATCCCGATTACCATGCCCTGTCAATCCTCGCAACCATTTTGGGAGGTTATTTCGGATCGCGGCTCATGGCCAATATCCGCGAAGAAAAGGGTTACACGTATGGCATCGGCTGTTTTATCCTGAACCTGAAACACGCCGATTATCTGATCATTTCGACCGAAGTCGGAAATGAATACGTGAAACCAACACTAGCCGAAACCACGTTGGAGATGCTGCGGCTTCAATCTGAACCGGTGCCTGATGACGAACTGGAAACGGTAAAAAGTTACCTGCTGGGCGAATTTTTGCGCGACTTTGACGGCCCGTTTGCCCTTGCCGGAAGCTTTAAAGCCATCAACGATTTCGATCTGGATTATTCGTTTTACGATGATTACCTGCACGTTTTGCGGAACATCACTTCCGGAGAACTGATGGAGCTTGCAAAGAAATACCTGAATCCTGAAGATTTTTATACGGTGGTGGCCGGAAGCAAGTAAAAATCAGTGGTCAGTTGCAGTTCGTAGTGAATGGATTTCATCTGTTTTTTAATATCACCAAGGGGGTATAATTTGAATAACCGCCGGCGAAACCGGCGGATTAAAATCATCAACGAATACGCAACACTGAAGGGGTTGAATCTATTGTTTCTTTGAAATTCAACCCTTTCAGGGTTGTCTGGCCTTATTCCATTTTACCCGTGGATTTCATCCACGGTTATTCAAATTCAGTCCCTTCAGGACTGGATGGCAAAAAAGTTTCTCTTTGCCAAATTTTAATTGCCATGAACAGGCACAACGACCGTTTTACCAGAAAACACTAAACAAAAATCAGGATAATACCCTGTGGTGATGTGTTTCGCCCTTTCAGGGCTTTTCCTTTTTCCTTTTTCCTTAATTTCTTATTTCTAATTCATCCTTATGGTTTAGTATTTTCGTAAATTTGGTTCCGACCCCCGGAAACAAATTGTTCGGCCATGAAACATATTTCGCTTCTGATCTTCATTTCTTTTCTCACTCTTTTCCAGGCAAATGCTCAGAAAGTTGGCCTGGTTTTGAGCGGTGGTGGCGCCAAAGGGCTTGCCCACATTGCCGTAATAAAAGCGTTGGAGGAAAACGGGATTCCAATCGACTACATCGCCGGGACTTCGATGGGCGCCATTGTGGCTGGTTTGTATGCTGCCGGATATTCGACGGATGAAATGGAGAAACTGTTTAAATCGGAACAGTTCAAATTTTGGTCAACCGGCCAGATTCAGGAAAAATACCGCTATTTCTACCGAAACCTGGAAGCCGATCCAACATGGCTTGAACTTGATTTGCTGAAAAAACAAGATAAACTGAAAATCCTTCCGCCTACCAACCTGATCCCCGAAAAACAGATGGACTTTGCCTTTATGGAAATGTTCTCGTCGGTATCGGCCATCGACAAAGGCGATTTCAACAAACTTTTTGTTCCGTTCTTTTGCATTGCCACCGATGTTTACAAAAACCGTGAACTGGTCCTTCGCGATGGCGACCTGGGCGAGGCTATCCGTGGTTCCATGACTTTTCCGCTTTATTTTAAGCCCATTGAAATTAACGGCTCACTGGTTTTCGACGGGGGAATTGTCGATAATTTTCCGGTACAGCACATGAAAGAACTGTTCAATCCCGACATCATCATCGGCCACAATGTGGCAAACAATCCACAAAAGCCTGATCCGGATGATGTTATGGCCCAGATCGAAAATATGATCATGCAAAAAACCAATTATCAGATTAATCCGAAAGATGGCATCCGGCTCGAAACAACCTTCAACAATGTCGGACTACTCGATTTCAAGAAAATCGACATGATTGAGGCGGCTGGTTATGAAACAGCAAACAAAAACATGGATGAAATAAAAAAGCGGATCACCCGTCGGGTCAGGCCTGAAGATGTGGAACTAAAACGGCAGCAGTTCAACATGAAAAAACCGCAGTTAAATTTTCAGAATATTCAGGTTGAAGGTGTTGCAAACATGGACCAAACCCGGTATATCATCCACAGCATTAAGCACAAATCACATGTTATTAATTTAACTGAATTAAAAAAAGCCTATTTTAAACTGGTGGCCGACCAGCAAATCAAATCGCTTCGCCCGGTTGCGCATTACAATCCCGAAACCGGCTATTTCGACCTCGACGTGATTGCCAAAGCCAACCATCCGATGCAGATCAATTTTGGGGGAAACATTTCGACCAGGCCGATCAACGAGGGCTTTTTGAGCGGGAACTACCGCATGTTCAATAAGCAAGCCTACACCTTCAGCACAAACATGTACTTCGGAAGGTTTTACAGCTCGGTAAAGGCCGGTGTCCGAATTGATTTCCCGACCACCCTACCCTATTACCTTGCCGGATATTTCACCTTGAACCGCTGGGATTATTACTCGTCAACCACCGAATTTGTGTTCGAAGACGTGCGCCCGCCATATATTATTCAAAACGAAAAAAACTTTCGGGCTGAAATGGGTTTTCCGGTCCACACTTCAGGAAAAATTACGTTCGGCGGATCTTTCTCGAACGCCCGTGATGAATATTACCTGACCCAATCCATTAAAGTTTCGGATACACCCGACTATACTACCTTCAACGCGGCCACCGCAACAACCAGCTTTCAGGAAAATACGTTTAACGACAAACAATACCCCACCGAAGGCATGGCCTCGTGCCTCACGCTGAATTACATTTCAGGAACCGAAAAAAATACCCCGGGAACGACCTCAAATAATCCGGAAACAAAACAGTTCAACCACAACTTTTACCTGCTGAAAGGAAATTTCGAACGATACTTTAAATTCAGCAAAGTTTTCACGCTCGGGTGGATGGCCGAAGGCGTTTACAGCAACAAACAACCATTCAGCAATTACATGGCTACAGTTCTGTCAGCCCCGTCGTTCGACCCGGTACCGCACAGCAAAACCATCTACCTGAATAACTTTCATGCCAACAAATACCTGGCATCGGGGCTGAAAGGGATTTTCGAAATATCAGACCAATTGCATTTCAGGGCCGAAGTTTATGGGTTTGTGCCTGTCCGCGAAATCGTGGAAGGAACTAATTATCTGGCCGTTTACAACTCGAATCAATTTTCGTCCATCAGGTTTATGGCAACAAGCGCTTTGGTTTTTCAGTCAGCACTTGGCCCAGTGAGCCTCTCGCTCAGCTACTACGATAAAAATCAAACCAAATTCTTTGCGATGCTCAACTTCGGATATATCCTGTTTAACAAGAAGGGATATTGAAAACAATGAATTCCTGAACCAGATAATCTTACCTTTTCATCAATCCTGAAGAATAAAACGAAGCGAGAAAATGCAAATCCAAACCAAAGTTTACTTTTGTTTTTTTTAACCTTTAAAATCGAAAAGATCATGTTAAAAGTGAATGAATATTTCGGCGGAACAGTGAAATCAATTGCACTCGAAAA